>NZ_JASDCE010000019.1:0-53965 GCF_030408075.1 Pseudoalteromonas sp. APC 3358 | reverse complement strand
CTCGCTACCTAAGTAGGTTGGCTGTTAGAACTCAATCTGTACGAGTGCCCACACAGATGATTGCTTTATATTGTTAAAGAACGTTGCGATTATAAAGTTAAACTTTATCTCGCTAGGGCTGCGCATACTACGCTTTCCTATTTTTTTGTCAACACTTAAATTTAAACTTTCTAAAAAGATTCAATCTAAGTTTTACTTAACACCTTGAGTTGTTCGTGCCTCGCTATGCGTTGGCGTTTCCCGTCTCAGTGGGGTCGCATTATAGGGAGATCCGAAAACAGATCAACCCTTTTTTGAAGAAAACTTGAAATAATGTGCTGTTCGCTGAGTATTTGAGCTAAACGCTCAAAAACACAACTAAACTACCATTATTAATAGGTTCATAGAGCTATTTGAAATGAAAGTTGTGGCAACTACTAACGGGTAGAGACACATTTCGATCATCGATGCGGAAAAAACAACCAATAGAGCAAGAGTCGTATTCCTATAATCATTTAAATTAATCAAAAGCTGAGAATTAAATTGATCAGCCTATGTTTAATAATAGTTTTACATATTTTAGGAGGAAGTTTACTTAGGCCGTAATGGTTAACTTTACTCTGAGGTTCTTAGTACCGGTATATTTATAAGAGTACGCACGTTATATCTTTTAATCAGCTCTATAAGTAGAAACTTCGTTAGGGATTGCTCTAATTGTAGCTCAATTCGCGGCGGCATTATTAATAGCTGTAAATCACAATATATAGTGGAAATGATCTTTAACTAGAATCTGATAGGCTATTTTGAATGAATGGTAAATAAAGAGTAATTAGGTAGAGCTATTAAAGCAGCTGTCAAAACAACTTATCAATTCAGAATCTATGAGTCATTGCCCATAATAGAAGGTAATTACTGGTTCATATAGTTTGACAAATTTTAGGCAAGAAAAAGCCGAGCATAGGCTCGGCTTTTAGGTTTCTTTAAGACTTACTCTGCAGACTGTGCGTCTTCTTGAACTGCTTCGCTAGTCGCTGGGCGACCAACTAGTTCAATATAAGCCATTGGTGCATTATCACCAGTACGGAAGCCACACTTAAGAATACGAGTGTAACCACCTGGACGATCCGCGTTACGTGGACCGATTTCACTGAATAATTTACCAACAACTTCATTATCACGCGTGCGAGCAAACGCTAAACGGCGATTTGCTACACTGTCAGTCTTAGCCAGTGTGATTAAAGGTTCAATTACACGACGTAACTCTTTCGCTTTAGGCAAAGTAGTTTTGATGATTTCATGTTTCACCAAAGAACCTGCCATATTGCTAAACATCGCTTTACGATGGCTACTGTTACGGTTTAATTGACGACCACTCTTACGATGGCGCATGACCCTATCCTTCTAACTAAACTAATATAGTGATTTAGATTATTCAGCTAAACTTGCAGGTGGCCAATTTTCTAGGCGCATGCCCAGAGAAAGTCCACGTGAAGCTAGCACGTCTTTAATTTCAGTTAGAGACTTCTTACCTAAATTAGGTGTTTTAAGAAGCTCAACTTCAGTGCGCTGAACTAAATCACCGATATATTGAATTTGCTCGGCTTTCAAACAATTTGCTGAGCGTACTGTTAATTCAAGGTCATCAACTGGACGAAGTAGAATAGGATCGAATTCTGGCTTCTCTTCTTTCTCTTCTGGCTCAGTTACATCACGTAAATCTACGAATGCATCTAATTGCTCAGCTAAGATAGTAGACGCACGGCGGATCGCTTCTTCTGGATCTAAAGTGCCGTTTGTTTCCATATCAATGATTAACTTGTCTAAATCTGTACGTTGCTCAACTCGAGCTGATTCAACCGAGTACGCAATACGTTCAACTGGGCTAAATGATGCATCAAGCAACAATCTACCAATTGGACGCTCATCGTCATCAGAGGATAAACGACTAGATGCCGGCACATAACCACGACCACGTTCAACACGAATACGCATGCTGATCTCGCTGTTATTTGTAGTTAAATTACAAATAACGTGATCTGGATTAGCAATTGTTACATCGCCATCGTGCTGAATATCAGCCGCAGTAACAGGGCCTACACCAGATTTAGTCAGGGTCAGAAAAACTTCATCTTTGCCTTCTAACGTTACTGCTAAACCTTTAAGGTTTAATAGTATTTCAATGATGTCTTCTTGAACGCCTTCTTTCGCGCTGTACTCATGTAATACACCGTCGATTTCAACTTCAGTTACTGCACATCCAGGCATAGATGAAAGTAATATACGGCGTAAAGCATTACCCAGAGTATGGCCAAAGCCACGCTCTAATGGTTCTAAAACTATTTTAGAACGCGTTGGGTTGATAGCGTCGATGTCGACTAACCTTGGTTTTAGAAATTCTGTAACAGAACCCTGCATTTTATCCTCTCTTAACTCTTAACTTTACTTAGAGTAAAGTTCGACGATTAGTTGTTCATTAATGTCCGCAGACAGGTCTGAACGCTCAGGTAGACGCTTAAAGCTGCCTTCCAATTTCTTACCGTCAACTTCAACCCAAGTCGGCTTTTCACGTTGCTCAGCCAACTCTAGAGCAGCGATGATACGTGCTTGTGTCTTAGACTTCTCACGGATTACAACAGTATCTTCTGGAGTAATTACGTATGAAGGAATGTTCACAACACGACCATTAACTAAAATCGCTTTATGGCTTACTAACTGACGTGCTTCTGCACGTGTGCTAGCAAAACCCATGCGATATACAACATTGTCTAAACGTTGCTCTAAAAGCTGTAACAAGTTTTCACCTGTATTACCTTTAAGGCGAGCAGCTTCTTTGTAGTAGTTACGGAATTGCTTTTCTAATACACCGTATATACGACGTACTTTTTGCTTTTCACGTAATTGTAAACCGTAATCAGATAAACGACCTTTACGGGCGCCGTGCTGACCAGGTGCAGTCTCAAGTTTACACTTAGAGTCGATAGCTCTTACGCCGCTCTTAAGGAACAGGTCAGTACCTTCACGACGACTCAGCTTGAGCTTAGGGCCCAAATATCTTGCCATGTTATTTCTCCTAACCTATTGTTAAACGCGACGTTTCTTCGGTGGACGACAACCATTATGTGGTATAGGCGTCACGTCAGTAATGTTGGTAATACGGTAACCAGCAGCATTCAAAGCACGTACAGCAGATTCACGACCTGGACCTGGACCTTTGATGAAAACTTCTAGATTTTTTAAACCGTATTCTTGAGCAGCAGTACCTGCACGCTCTGCAGCAACCTGAGCAGCAAATGGTGTAGATTTACGTGAACCACGGAAACCTGAACCACCGGCAGTAGCCCATGATAGTGCATTACCTTGACGGTCGGTAATCGTTACAATAGTGTTGTTGAAAGACGCATGAACATGAGCCATACCATCAGCAACTTGTTTTTTAACCTTTTTACGACGAATTGGTGTCTTAGCCATAATACTATCCCCTTATCGCTTAATAGGCTTACGAGGACCCTTGCGGGTGCGCGCGTTAGTCTTAGTTCTTTGACCACGTAGTGGTAAAGAGCGACGGTGACGTAGGCCACGATAACAACCAAGGTCCATAAGGCGCTTGATATTTAAAGTAACTTCACGACGAAGATCACCTTCAACAGTGTACTTGCCAACTGCATCACGCAGTACGTCAAGAATTTCGTCTGAAAGTTCACCGATTTTTGTGGTTTCGGCGATACCAGTCGCTACTAAGATAGCCTTAGAGCGAGTCTTACCTATGCCATAAATAGCTGTTAAACCAATAACTGCATGTTTATGATCAGGGACGTTAATGCCAGCAATACGGGCCACTAACACATCTCCTATATTCGAATTTGGTAATCATCTGTTTGAAAAGCCCGTAAGGATACTCAAACGAAGACCAAATTACTACTAAAAACACAGGCCGAGAAAACTCAGCCTGCACGCTGTTTACTTAACCTTGCCTTTGCTTATGCTTAGGCTCACTGCAAATTACGCGTACTACACCAGCACGTTTAATAACTTTACAGTTACGGCATATTTTCTTAACGGAAGCACGTACTTTCATTGCTCAACTCCGTAAACTGACCTTATCGACCGTAGCCTTTAAGGTTCGCTTTTTTCAGCACAGAATCATACTGATGAGACATCAGGTGAGTCTGTACTTGTGCCATAAAGTCCATGATCACTACAACGATAATCAAAACTGATGTACCGCCGAAGTAGAATGGCGTTTGCCACGCCATCGTCATGAATTCAGGCACCAGACAGATAAAGGTTATATACAAAGCACCTGCCAATGTCAGGCGTGTCATCACTTTATCAATGTATTTAGATGTCTGCTCACCTGGACGAATACCTGGGATAAATGCGCCAGATTTCTTAAGGTTATCTGCTGTTTCACGTGGGTTAAAAACCAACGCTGTGTAGAAAAAGCAGAAGAAGATAATAGCCGCAGCTAAAACAAGTGAGTACAACGGTTGACCTGGGGTCAACGTAGTAGCAACAGCTTGTAATACATCAGCGACTGGACCTTCACCTTGGCCGAACCAGCTAGCAATTGTACCAGGGAACAGAATTATACTGCTAGCGAAGATTGGTGGAATAACACCCGCCATATTTACTTTTAGTGGTAAATGCGTGCTTTGAGCAGCAAATACTTGACGACCTTGTTGGCGTTTAGCGTAGTTAACAACAATACGACGTTGTCCACGTTCGAAAAACACTACAAGATAAGTAACAGCGAATACGATTACCGCAACCATCAACAGTACAAAAACATTCAAATCACCTTGGCGCGCCATTTCGACTGTCGAACCAATAGCAGACGGCAAGTTAGCTACAATACCAACAAATATTAGAACAGAGATACCGTTACCGATACCGCGCTCTGTTATTTGTTCACCCAACCACATAAGGAACATAGTACCAGTTACTAAACTCACCACTGCGGTGAAATAGAAACCCATACCAGGGTTAACAACTAACCCCTCCATCATGCCCGGTAAGCTAGAAGCAATACCGATTGATTGAATAGTAGCTAGCACAAGCGTGCCATAGCGTGTGTACTGGCTAATTTTTTTACGCCCTTGCTCACCTTCTTTCTTAAGCTCTATAAACGGAGGATACATATGCGTTAATAGTTGCGTAATAATCGAAGCCGAGATATACGGCATAATACCCAGTGCTAACACTGAAGCTCGCTCAAGTGCACCACCACTGAACATGTTGAACATCTCAACAATGGTGCCCTTTTGTTGCTCGAAGAAATCGGCAAGTACAGCGGCGTCAATCCCAGGGATCGGCACAAATGAACCTAGACGGTAAATTATGATAGCACCCAATACGAAGAGTAATCGGCGCTTCAATTCCGAAAGTCCACCTTGTGCACTTTTTGTATCTTGACCTGGTTTAGCCATTAGTACTTCCTTAGTCTTCTACCTTGCCTCCGGCAGCTTCAATAGCTTCGCGAGCACCTTTAGAGGCTTTAAGGCCTTTAACGGTAACAGCGCGTGAAACTTCGCCAGATTTAACAACTTTAACGAAAAGAACGTTCTTTTTAACTAGACCAGCTGCTTGTAACGCGCTTAGGTCTACCACATCGCCTTCTACTTTAGCGATTTCAAAAAGGTTTATTTCTGCAGATACTAAAGATTTGCGAGAAGTAAAACCAAATTTAGGTAGACGACGTTGCATAGGCATTTGACCGCCTTCAAAACCAACGCGTACTTTGCCGCCAGAACGTGATTTTTGACCTTTGTGACCACGGCCGCCAGTCTTACCTAGACCAGAACCGATACCACGACCAACACGTTTTGGAGCAGTTTTTGAACCTGCAGCAGGTGAAAGTGTATTCAAATGCATCGAATTAACCCTCTACCTTAACCATGTAAGAAACCTTGTTTATCATACCACGTACACATGCTGTGTCTTCTAACTCAACAGTGTGGTTGATACGACGTAAACCAAGACCGCGTAATGTAGCTTTATGTTTCGGTAAACGACCGATAGAGCTTTTTACTTGTGTTACTTTTACAGTTTGATTTGCCATGGTTACCCCAGTATTTCGTCTACGCGAAGGCCACGTTTAGCAGCGATTGACTGTGGAGAATTCATATTCTCAAGAGCCGAAATCGTTGCACGTACCACGTTGATCGGGTTAGTAGAACCGTAACATTTAGAAAGTACGTTCTGCACACCAGTAACTTCTAGTACTGCACGCATAGCACCACCTGCAATGATACCAGTACCTTCAGATGCTGGTTTCATGAACACTAGTGAGCCAGCATGACGTCCCTTAACAGGATGCTGTAATGTGTTGCCATTTAGGTCTACGTTGATCATGTTACGACGTGCTTTTTCCATTGCTTTTTGAATAGCAGCTGGAACTTCACGTGCTTTACCATAACCGAAACCTACTTTACCTGCGCCATCACCAACTACAGTTAGTGCAGTAAAGCTAAAGATACGACCACCTTTAACTACTTTAGACACACGGTTCACCGCGATTAGCTTTTCAGCTAGATCAGGCTGTTGTTGCTTTGCTTCTACGTTAGCCATAGTCTACTCCTAGAATTGCAAACCGGCTTCACGCGCAGCATCAGCTAGCGCCTTCACACGGCCGTGATATTTAAAGCCACTGCGATCAAAAGCAATCTTTTCGATGCCTTTGTCAGCCGCACGTTCAGCAACCGCTTTGCCAACTGCTTGCGCAGCTTCAACGTTACCGGTGCCTTTAACTGTTTCGCTAATAGCCTTTTCAACAGTAGAAGCAGCAGCCAGTACATTACCCTCAGCATTTACTACTTGAGCGTATATGTGACGTGGCGTGCGGTGGATAACAAGACGCGTTGTGCCTTGTTCAATATAATTTCTACGAGTGCGTTTAGCACGACGTAGACGAGCTGTTTTTTTATCCATCGTCTTACCTTACTTCTTCTTAGCCTCTTTACGGCGTACATTCTCATCTGAATAACGAACACCCTTACCTTTATAAGGCTCAGGTTTACGGTATGCACGAATGTTAGCAGCTGTTTGACCAACTAACTGCTTATCTACGCCCTTAACTAGAACTTCTGTTTGGCTTGGAGTTTCAATCGTAATTCCTTCAGGAACTGCGAAATTAACTGGGTGTGAGAAGCCAAGAGTTAAATCTAATGTTTTACCCTTAGCTGCAGCACGGTAACCCACGCCTACTAACTGAAGTTTCTTCTCGTAACCTTCATGCGTACCAACAACCATGTTGTTGATTAGAGCGCGAGCAGTACCTGCTTGAGCCCATGCATTAGCTACGCCATCACGAGGTAAAGTAGTAATAACGTTGTCATTAACTTGTACTTCAACAGCGTTGTTGATAGTACGAGTAAGTTCACCGTTTTTGCCTTTAACTGTGATTTCCTGGCCTTTTAATGTAACTTCTACACCGGCAGGAACAGTAATTGGTGCCTTTGCTATGCGAGACATAGTTCCCCTCCGATTAAGCTACAAAACCAATGATTTCACCACCAACACCAGCACTACGTGCT
Source organism: Pseudoalteromonas sp. APC 3358 (assembly GCF_030408075.1). Taxonomy (NCBI): domain Bacteria; kingdom Pseudomonadati; phylum Pseudomonadota; class Gammaproteobacteria; order Alteromonadales; family Pseudoalteromonadaceae; genus Pseudoalteromonas; species Pseudoalteromonas sp. APC 3358. The sequence goes on along the minus strand of NZ_JASDCE010000019.1, from coordinate 46,454 downwards.
GTGCGGTCTGTCATTAGGCCTTTAGAAGTTGATACGATAGCGATACCAAGACCACCCATTACCTTAGGTAATTGGTCACGTTTCTTATAGATACGTAGACCAGGGCGACTTACACGCTGGATATTTTCAATTACAGCTTTGCCTTCGAAGTACTTCAACTCGATAGAAAGCTCAGGTTTAGTTTCACCGTTAACGGCGAAATCTACGATATAACCTTCGTCTTTTAGTACTTTAGCTAATGCTACTTTCAGCTTTGAAGTTGGCATCGTTACAGATACTTTCTTCGCTGATTGACCGTTACGAATTCGTGTAAACAAATCCGCGATAGGATCTTGCAAGCTCATAGTCTTACTCCCATGATTCTATTACCAGCTAGCCTTTTTAAGGCCAGGAATTTCACCGCGCATAGCTGCTTCGCGAACTTTAATACGGCTCATGCCGAATTTGCGAAGGAAACCATGTGGGCGGCCCGTAATGTTACAACGATTACGTTGACGTGCAGGGCTAGAATCACGAGGTAAAGCTTGTAGCTTAAGTACCGCGTCCCAACGATCATCTTCAGATGTGTTAACATCACTGATGATAGCTTTTAGTGCCGCGCGCTTTTCAGCGAACTGAGCAACTAGTTTTGTGCGCTTTGCTTCGCGCGCTTTCATAGAATTCTTTGCCATAACCCTACCCTTATTTCTTAAATGGGAAGTTAAACGCTTCTAACAACGCACGGCCTTCCTCATCAGATTTCGCAGAAGTAGTGATAGTAATATCCATACCGCGTACACGGTCTACTTTATCGTAATCGATTTCTGGGAAGATGATTTGTTCACGTACGCCCATGCTGTAGTTGCCACGTCCATCAAAAGACTTAGCACTTACGCCACGGAAGTCACGAATACGTGGGATAGCGATTGATACCAAACGCTCAAAAAAGTCCCACATACGCTCGCCGCGTAGGGTTACTTTACAACCAATCGGGTAACCTTCACGCACTTTGAAGCCAGCAACAGATTTGCGTGCTTTAGTGATTAGAGGTTTCTGACCAGAGATTGCTGCTAGATCCGCTACTGCGTTATCTAAAATCTTCTTGTCAGCTAGGGCTTCGCCCACGCCCATATTCAATGTGATCTTTTCGATCTGAGGGACTTGCATGACAGAGCTGAAACCAAACTTCTCTTGAAGTTCCGCAACTACTTTGTCTTTATATACTTCATGCAGTTTCGCCATCATTCTACTCCAACTATTAGATAGTTTTACCAGTAGATTTAAAGATACGTAATTTCTTACCATCTTCAATCTTGAAACCTACACGATCAGCTTTACTCGTTTCCGAGTTGAAGATCGCAACGTTTGATGCATCCATAGATGCTTCTTTCTCAACAATGCCGCCAGCTTGGTTCAATTGTGGAACCGGCTTTTGGTGTTTCTTGATCAAGTTTATGCCTTCGACAAAGATTCGACCAGATTCAGTAACAACTGAAAGCACTTTTCCGCGCTTACCTTTGTCTTTACCTGCTAGTACGATTACTTCGTCATCACGACGTATTTTTGCTGCCATGATTGGCTCCTTACAGTACTTCTGGGGCTAGTGAAACGATTTTCATGAACTTATCATTACGAAGTTCGCGAGTCACAGGGCCGAAAATACGTGTACCAATTGGCTGCAAGTTATCATTTAAGATAACAGCCGCGTTGCTGTCAAAACGGATCAAAGAACCATCTGGACGGCGAACACCTTTTCTGGTACGCACAACTACCGCGTTTTTAACATCACCTTTCTTCACTTTACCGCGAGGAATAGCTTCTTTTACAGAAACTTTAATGATGTCGCCAATCGCTGCGTAGCGACGGTGTGAACCACCAAGGACTTTTATACACTGCACTTTGCGAGCGCCGCTGTTATCAGCAACTTCCAGCTGAGTTTGCATTTGGATCATGTTAATGACCTCCGGTGTAGTAATTACAACGTGTCTAAAATTCGTTTAAAAATCAGACATTTCGATTAAATCCCAATCAAAAAACAAACGAGTTGTCTCTTAAGGGCGGGCAATTGTACCAGCATTGAGGGGGTAGTGATAGGTTATTTTTTAATTAATTTAGAGCGTATGGTTATTAAAGTTGAGTAATTACGGCTATGTAGCTATTTTACAGATGGTTACAAAACAAACAAGGCACTATATAAGTGCCTTGTTTGTTTTAACTATAGATGATTAACCGAATAAACCTTTTAATTTATCTTTAATCTTATCCTTTGCTTTGTCTTTGGCTTTTTCTTTTGCCTCATCAACCTTCTGCTTAGCTTCATCTTTAAGCGCATTGCCTACATCAAGCTTTATACCAACATCGTGGAAAGGCCCTTTTATACGTAGTGGTATTTTAAAACCAGTGCTGTCATCAGTGGTCCCCTGTCCTTCGATTGATCCAACTATGCCTGTAACCAAACGGTAATTAACTGTTGTTTGTGGTAAATCAACATCGCCTTCACCTGATATTCTAACGAGTGGGCTAATAAGTGATAAATCAGTATTTTTACCAACACCATTAGTAAAGTTAAAACTTCCCGTTAGTGCAGAGAAATCTGTTTGCTCTGATTCTTCAAACCCGGTATCCAACCCTTCAGACGCAGCACCAAAGTTTCCTGAAATGAGTTCCTTACCTTTACGAACCATCTCAGCTATATTCGCACCTTTTACAGCTCCATCAGCAAACTCAAATCCAAGTTTTCCGTTAAGCGCACCAATAAACGACTTTTGACTTTGGCCAGTTGTGTTTAGGTTCCAATTTAAAGACCCCTTACCCATTAGCTTGTCAAAACCTGCCGCATCAGTTAATAAAGGCTGTGCATCTATACCAGCTAAGTCAAAGTTAGTTGATATTTTATAAGGTACTTGTTGTGCGTTTACATTGATAACGCCTTTACCTGACCCTTCATAAGCAGAAAAGCTATCTAGGCTTAGTTTTGCAATGCTATTTTTTAAAGCAACAGTAAATTGATTTGCGCCCAACTTAATATCGTTAGCTTTTAATCCACTTGAACGAATAACTACATTCGCATCTAGTGAATTTAACGCACTTAGATCAATTTTAGTGTCATCCCATACTATTGGCTCTGCAGGCTTATCATTTTGCTCTACTGGCTCTTCTTGTTTTGCTACTGCTTCAGGTAGGTACGGGTTTAAATCAAGCATACCTAAATCGATATCAGCATTTACAGCTAAACGCTTACCTAGGTTAAGCTCGCTCTTACCTTTTATTTCCAATGCGTCTAACGTCGCAACTAAATCGTCTAAATTAAATTCCTCACCTGCTAGGTGCATTTTACCGTTTACACTGAACGCGTTAAAAGCATTGTCTTTAGCGTCTAACTCTACACCTTGCCATTTTGCAATACTTTTAACAGACTCACCGCTTAGTGATAACTGACCTTTAATATCTTGTCCTTGCCCAGCGATGCTCCCTTCGAACGTTAGATCAACTAAACGAGAATCTAAGGTTTGTTTAACATTAAAAGTAGCACCTTCAATTGCTTTAGCAGGAGTATCTAATTTTATATCAAGCTCAAAACGCTCCTGCATATAAGTAATCCCCCCTTTTACTTCTAATGTTTTACGAAGTGATGGAAGTAAAATAGCGAGTTCTAAATCACTAATTTGTTGCTTAGCACCTGTTAGACCATCTAGATAAGTAAATGTGCCGCCATAAATAGCAACCTCACCTAACTCAATATCAAAGTTATCTGGAAGCTTTATCGCTTCACCTGATTGGCTTTGCTCTTTAGGTTGCTCTGCAACTACATCAAACAACTGCCAATTAGCTTTACCATTTTTGTCAGTTTCTAATAGGATATTTGGTTCATTTATAACAAACTTATCTAATTTAAACTCACCACCAAATAATGAAAACCAAGGTATATGTACAGCAAGCTGTTTCATACTCGCCATATCGGCGCGCGAACCTGATTCCATATTTGCAAAATGCACGTCGTTAAGTTCTAACTTTAATGCAGGGAATACGCTAAGTGTTTTATCACCTTTAATAGTAAGAGTGCGCCCAGTTGTTTGTTCTACCTGCTGCGACACTTTATTAAAAATAGTATCAGTAGGAATTAAAAACGGTGCGGCAACAATTAGTGCTATACATAGTAAAAGTATTACACCTACAATTTTAAGTAAGGTTTTCATGATCGTCCTTTCAAACGTGCAAATAATGTTCTTATCATAGCGAGTGTTAGCCTTAAAATCATTGTAGTTGATGTAAAAAAGCCACTAAAACCATTTTACCTGTTATATATGAATCTTTCCTGAAACATTTTGATACCTTTAGGTTACAAATAAATATTGACCCGGTGATACCCCAAGGTTACATTGATACCCAGAGGTTACAAAACATCAAATACTATTACAGGATGAATATTATGAAACAACAGGATATTAAAACTGAAGAAAAATTTATGAGTCAAAATATATGGCTTAGTATAAGCACAGCCATGGTTTGTTTACTTCTCAGTGTTTACTCACTAATAAAGCACGATAACGAAGGGTTATTATTTGTTGGATTGGCCGTTTCTTTTTATGTAGTTATAGTGATTATTTACCTCATTAAAGGGGGCTTTCCGTTAAAAATGTATTTTCAATACGCTTGTAAAGATGAGTTTTTAAACACCATTGATACTAATGCCTATAAACATACAAGTTTTGCATTTGTATTTTGCCTTCTGGGTGTTTTTTATATAAGCGATGAAATACCTACCGAATTTTCGCATGCAACTATGGCGGTATTCTACCTAGGTATCGTGCTCTTGGTATATGGCGCTTCATTGCTTTGGCAAAGTCGTGATTAGGAGTGGATATGCAAAATAACATAGCAAAGTATCGAAAAGAGGCTGGGCTTTCACAGCAAGAACTTGCTGATGCTATTAACGTGTCGCGCAAAACAATAAGTACCGTAGAAACAAACCGGTTTACGCCGTCGGTAATAATTGCTCTAAAAATAGCAAAGCATTTTAATACCTCAGTTGAAAGCCTCTTTGTACTGGATGAAAATGATTGATACATGTTAAAGCATTAGTCTCATTTTATTAGCAAAAATACCGATTTAGTCACTTCAATTACAACGTATGGAGGACAGCGCTGTTGTTATTAGCGTAATTGCGCTAAAATAGACCAGCAAAAAAATATATATCTAAACCGGAGATTCTACAAGGCATGAAAAAACTGCTAATTTCACCGTCAAAAATGACGCTAGGCGAACAAGAAAATCAAATCTATCAGAACATTCTGAAGCAATCTTCAGAGTTAAGCCTTAACCTTATGGCCGTGAAAGTAGAAAACCACCCTGATGATTTTTTACCTTGGTGTTACGAATTGCTAAGTGCAAGCAGAGATCGTATGAACTACGATTTGCTAGAGCCACAGCAGTTACCAGTACTTAAGAAGCTACACGATCAGCTTATTTCAGCTATCAGCTTTTTACAGGTTAAAACTTTACGTATTGCTCCGTGGCCTGTTGTAAGTGTATTTGTAGAACAACACAAAGACGTTATTGCACTTGATGAACAGCTTCGTTTGGTAGACTACATCAAAAGCATTCGTGAACAGTCTCTTAAAGATATGATTCCTGAAGACTTACTTGCGTTTAGCGGTAAGCACATGGCATCACTTGATCCAAGCACATACAACTTTGACGTTGAATGGTTTGCATCTACAAAGAGTGCAAAGAGCTTCCATCAAATGCTTGGTGATTTACCAGGTGCTTTTGACGATGCACTAGTGAATATTCCACTTGAAGGTGATATTACTCAATACGAATATCAACAATTTGTTGCTGCTTATTCAAAAATATTCACCGACAACAACGAAAAGCCAACACTTGCGCCTGCAACACGACTGCTTGCAATGCGTCGCCCTGATTTATTTACTCCGATTACAAATAATCGATTAGATGCATTATGTGGTGCCCTTGGTGTTTCTAAACTTAAAAATAGTGATTTTGAGCGTTACTGGCAAGATATCGTAAAAGGTATTCAAGCTATGTCATGGTACAAAATGGCTAAACCTAGTAATGAGTTAGAAGAACAATTGGTTGCTATTAAAGCATTAATTCCATGTTTCTTTCACTACGCTGATGCTAAAACACCAGATAACTCTAACTACATTAAACTGCTAACCAAGCCTAAACGTACTACAACTACAACAGGTAAAACTCAGCGTAGAGGTAAAGAGTCTGCAGAAATATTAGTAGACCGTGCTCTTGCTGCTGACGATATTCCTGAACACATTCGCAGTAAACGTGATTCAATTGTGAGTGAAGTACAAAAAGGTCGCAGCGTAAACGAAACAATTAGCCTTATGCGCACTATATTCGGTTAAAATCTTCTAATTTAGCCGTACTTTTATGGTGCGGCTAGGTTAATTTATGCACCAGCAATGTGCGCAACATCTTCCTTCATGTTATATCCCCATCCTATTCATAAAATTCAAGCTCATGTTTTTAATAAATAAAAAATAATTTTTAATAAAAAATAATGAAGCTGGCACATACAGTGCAATTATCCCGTTAGTTAAACAATAAAAAGCCGTCAGCCTAAAGGTTCCGATTACATAATAAAAACCTTGGCGAGCAAAAAATCATATAACGGGAAATGGACATGCTAAAACTAAAAAAAACCATCGCTATAAGTGCTATAGCATTAATGGGCGCAACATCTTTAACATCTACAGCTGTGCATGCTGAAGTAACTGCTAATGCAGCGGCAACATCAAACTACTTATGGCGCGGTCAAGAGCAAACTGGGGGCGATGCAGCTATTTCAGGCGGTATTGATTACGCCAATGAATCGGGCTTTTATGCAGGTACTTGGGCTTCAAATGCATCGTGGGCCGATGAAATGACCTATGAGCTTGATTTATACGCAGGCTTTGGTGGCGACATTAACGAAAGCGTTAGCTACGATGTTGGCTATATTTATTACGCTTACCCAGATGCCGCTTCTGAGGCTGACGCAGATTTCTCTGAAATTTACGGTAGCATCAGTGTTGAAGGCTTTACCTTTGGTGCTTCAGTACTTGCAACATCAGCTGCAAGTGGTGATGGTACAGACTTTGGTGATTCACTTTACCTGACAGCTGATTACGGTTTTGCTGTTGGCAGTAACGGCACTGAAATGGCACTTCACTTAGGCCACTACTCTGGTGACTTTATTGGCGATGATAATATCTTAGATTACGGTGTATCAATTTCGAAAGACGGTTTTACTTTTGGTTTGTCTGATACAGATATGGATGATTCAGATATTAAAGCTTACGTTGCTTATTCTGTAGACTTTAATTTATAAGAAAGAATGTGTTACTTGCTGCGACACGAAGGGCCTTTAGGCCCTTTTCTCGTTTTTGAACAAGCCCCCTCACATCTGTTAACAAACCGTTACAATTGAATAAAAACAATACATACTTTTTCCTTTATTCTATTACTTAGTCACTGGGCATTTATAACTGTCTAGCCATAAAATAGGTATAAAGGAATAATAATGAAATCACCTAACGCGTTTAGCGCCCTACTCGATATTTATATAAATCCTAGTAAAGCTTTCAATGGTGTTGAACACGCCAAAGGTTGGTCATGGTTAGCATTTATATGTATTACCCTTGCTAGTATCGCTAGTGTTTATATTTTTTACTCTAGTGTTGATATGCAGTTTTTGATTAATGAGCAAGTAGCAGCATCAAGTATAGATGCAACAATTGGCGAGCAAAAAGCAATTCGTCAAAGTATAGAGCTAAATGCAGAAAACCAAATTTGGTTTGCTCTGTTTGGCAGCGTAATTGCGCTGGCTATCATGAATGCACTCATGGCACTTTATTATATGCTTGTGGCTAAACAAGATCCTGAATCAGAACATAGCTACGGAGCTTGGTATGGATTCTCTACCTGGACAATGATGCCAGTTGTTATTTCAAGCCTAGGCACAATTGCTCTTGTACTAAGTGCAAGTACAGATCAAATATCTCAACAAGCCGTATTTAGCTACGCATCTATTAACCAATTAATAATAGGACTTGAAATTGGCCATCCTTTTTATAGCTTATTAGAATCAATAAACTTATTTAGCTTTTGGAGCATTGCACTGGGAATGATCGGCTTAAAATGCTGGACTAATTTTTCAACTAACAAAGCACTCCTATTCTCTGCACTTCCTTCAATCATTATTTTTGGTATTTGGGCAGTCATTGCAGCAATGTAACCACTAGATGGGGGTATGTATTGCCTCCGTATTACTTAATTCACGGATAGATAAAAATGAAAAAAGCAATAATCATCACACTCGCTGTAGGCGCATTTATAGCCCTAATTGTGTCAAAGCAAATCTCTGGCGATGAAAAACAAGCCGAAGTAAATATTGCTCAAGTAGAGCTTGGCGACATTGCTGACTCAATAATGGCTTCAGGTAATTTAGTTTTTAATACACAAGTGCAATTACGCTCTGAAGTGACAGGCCGAGTAGATAAAATATTTGTTCAAGAAGGCCAAGGAGTTAAACAAGGTGACATGTTAATGCGCCTTGATACAACCGCTTTTGAATCTGAAGTTACCCGTAGTAAAGCAATCCTTCGCGCCACAGAAATTGAAATTAAACATAGTAGAACACGCCTTGCTAACCTAGAGCGCCAACTTAAAAGACAAAAAGACTTATATGATGTCGGTTTAGGTAATCAAGAGAGCTACGAGAATATTGAAAGCGCACGCGATCTAGCTAAAATTGATATTGAATCACGAATAGAGTCGTACAACCAAGCACAAGCGTCACTACAAATTGCGCAAGATCGCTTAAGTAAAAGTGTATTTAGAGCTCCAATGAGCGGCTTGCTTGCATCTGTAAATATTAAAGAAGGTGAAACCGTTATAGCCGGTACTACTAATATTATTGGTTCTGATTTGATGTTAGTAGCCGACCCAAGCGCTATTTTAGCCGAGCTGCGTGTTGATGAAACCGACATTGCGAGTATTAAGCTTAACCAAAAAGCGAATATTTATGCGGCCGCATACCCTAATAAACCATTTAGCGGCACAGTAATCAATATTGGTACTTCAGCTAAAAACCAAGCCGGCTCTCAAGGTTTATCATTTAAAGTAAAAGTATTACTCGATACTACTGAGCGCCAGCTATATGCAGGAATGAGTTGTAGAGCAGAGATCGCAACAAGCATTGCCGAAAACGGTTTAAAACTTCCAATTGAAGCAATCCAAAAAGAGGACGATAAAACATTTGTATGGCGACTAAATAGTGACAACACAGTTAGCAAAATTGCCGTAACTGTTGGAATATCATCTGATATAGAGCAAGCAATTACTGACGGCTTAAATGAGGGCGACAAAATAGTTATTGGCCCTGCGCGCCCAGTAAGTCTTTTGACTGAAGGTGATGTGGTAAAACTTAAATCAGATGCAGACAAGGAAGAAGCCTAATGTCTGCGGTAATCAAGCTAGAGCATATTAATAAACAATACAAAATGGGCTCAGAGGTATTTAAGGCACTTGATGATGTAAACGTACATATAATGCAAAACGAATACGTGGCGATTATAGGACCTTCTGGTTCAGGCAAGTCGACCTTAATGAACTTACTAGGCTGTTTAGATACACCCAGCAGTGGCGAATACTACTTAAAAGATAAACTAGTAAAAAGTATGACCGAGACAGAGCTTGCTCATCAGCGTAATGAAAGTGTCGGGTTTATATTTCAAAGCTTTAATTTAATACCACGTGCAACCGCACTAGAAAATGTAATGCAGCCTTTAGTATATCGCTTTATTCCTAGTAAACAACGCAAGCAACAAGCTCTAGAAGCACTAAAGCGGGTAGGTCTCGGTGATAAAGTTAATCATTTATCTAGCCAGCTATCGGGCGGGCAACGTCAACGTGTTGCTATTGCCCGCGCTTTAGTCACAAAACCACATATATTATTAGGAGATGAACCCACAGGTAATCTTGATAGTAAAACGACCCGCGAAATTATGGATTTGTTTGATGAGCTGCATAACGAAGGTCACACTATTATTTTAGTAACACATGAGCAAGAGATTGCCGATCATTGCCAACGCGTAATTCGTTTAGTGGACGGTAAAGTGGTAAGTGATGTAACTAAAGATGAAGGAATCAAGCAACATGTTTAAATCAGCTCTTGCCATAATGGAAGGCACTAAAGCCGCTTTTTCAGCTATTAAAGCTAATGCAATGCGCAGCGCACTGACTTGCTTGGGCATTATTATTGGTGTTGCCGCCGTAGTTACTGTAGTTGCAGTAATGCAGGGTTTTACAAAGCAAATAAACGATCAACTTGCTGATATGTCGCCAGATGTAACAACAATAAAGCCTTACACCAGTATTGAACTCGAAATGGTTGGTAAAAATGCCAAGCTTACCTACGACGATTTTTTAGCTTTAAAGTCGCGTATAAAAGAAGCTGAAACGCTAACTGCCCTAATGTTTACCTGGCGCTTTTCGGGGGGAGCTGAGTATGGAAATAAAAGCCATTCATCGCGTGTTATCGGTACTGAGCAAGACTATCAAAAAGCGTATCGTACTTATCCTGAACTTGGTCGCTTTATTCGTGCTGAAGACGATGATAAGCGAAGAAGGGTCGCATTTATCGGCCCTTCAATCATAGAAAAGCTAAACCTTCCTGAAAACCCAGTAGGTGAATATATAAAGCTAGGTGGTGAATGGTTTAGAATTATTGGCGTTGCTGAAAAACAAGGTAGCTTATTTGGTTTTGACCAAGACGATTACATTAATATTCCAATTAGTACCATGAGTGCTTTAGAAGGCGGAAGTACACAAACTAATGTGCAAATTATGTTTAGGTTAAATGAAGGTACTAACGAAGAACAAGTGCTTGCAAAAATAACCCGTGTATTGCGCCAACTACATAAACTAAAAGAGAAAGATGAAAACGACTTTGAATTTGAAACCGCTGAAAAATCTCGTGCCCAAATAGATAAATTTACCAGCAGTGCTACTGCTATTACTGCTGGTATTGTTGGAATAAGCTTACTTGTTGGCGGTATTGGTGTTATGAATATAATGCTAGTGTCGGTAACTGAACGCACACGCGTTATTGGTACATTAAAAGCACTAGGCGCAACACCTGGTTTTATTATGCTGCAGTTTTTAGTTGAAGCCGTTGTGCTTTCACTCTTTGGTGGTTTAATAGGACTCATTATAGGATATGGCGCCGCAGGGCTTATTTCGTTTTTAGTCCCTAGTATGCCTGATGCATATATACCAGCATGGGCTGTAATACTATCGTTCGGATTTACATCAATGATTGGGATTATATTTGGTTTAGCCCCTGCTATTAAAGCAGCAAGACTAAACCCTATAGATGCACTGCGTTACGAATAACTATTTTAAATAATTATTTAGCTTTAAATGGTACCTTATTACATTGTACTTCTACTGTTTTAGGGTACCAAGCTGGGCCGATTTGATTCACAACCACCTCAGCTAAACCATTAGTAAACGATTTATACGTATGAACGCTTTGCCACTCCCCTTGTGGGCAATGTGTTGTTAAATCTAACGGCTCTGATCCCTCGTACAACGCAAGTGCAAAATTATGATGCCACTGTGAGCTTTTTAGCGTTTTATTGCTTACTTTGCTCTGTATACCGTTATCAAAGTAAATATTTGTACACCCCGTTAAAATAATCAGTGTGCAACCGGCTGCAAATATCTTGATGCTCATAATGTCTCCCCTAGTATTTGCTCTTGGCACCACACTTTAATGGTATGGGCCGAGTATATTCCAAGCGTAATTAAACTCAGCGCTCCATCGCTAAACGTTTGTTGTGACTGCATTTGAATAACCGGTGTATTTGAACATATTTGTTTTACGTCTACCCGCTGCTCACCCACTAATCCCCATAAATAAAATGGGCGGCTATCTTCGAAATTAGCTTGGCTCGTTATTTTTGCTGTTGCCTGTGGCTGAATGGTTACCGCAGAACAAGCACTGAGGCTTAATGCTATCGCCCCTATAATTAATGGTTTCATACTCTTCCTTATAAACTAAATACCAGTAAGGTAACTTTATAAGAGAACATAAAATATTAGCGTAAAAAGCTGTGGGGAATATGTAGAAACGCTATGAAGTTTTATACAGTTTATTACACATAAAGGCCGCATAAATGCGGCCCTTAAAGTAGTCAACTTAAGTGGTTAGTAAATAAATAGACGTTAGAATTTAGCTAAATTATTTTTACTGTCTTTGTCGACCAGCTTAATGTAAGGATCTACCCCCGCAAATAATGGTTTTTCTTTTACTTTTAGCTCAATAGTATTGGTACCAGACACTATTTGATGCTTTTGCGAGTAAATAACAAAGTCTTCAGCTAGTAAGTTTTCAGGGTCGTCGCTAAATAATGCAATATCAATTAGCTCATCGAGCGGCTGCTCGGTTTCTTCACCCTGTCCATCGGCATGCTGCTTAGTTGCTTCAACGCTCAGTGTTACCGTATAAAAACCTTCGCTATCAACATCATCTGTAACCGACACTTCTTTCATTTCAAGCTCATAAAGCGTTATATATTTAAACTGATCGTCAATAAAACGTTGTTCAGCTTGTGTTGCATCTCGCTTTAAATAACTGAGTAAATCAAGTGTGGTTGGGTATGGCGTTGATTGGTATTTAAACTCATTCAAAAATGCTTTAAGTGCGGCATTTAAGCGTTTTTCGCCTAAGCGGTCATACAAAGCCATCATCGCAACTGAGCCTTTATTATAGTGAAGATACAGCTGACCCTGCGTTTTATATAGCGGCATTTCTTCAAAGGCTTCACCTGTACGGCCCATTAAGTATTTATCTAGCTCGTACTTTAAGAATTTACGAAGCTTCTCGGCGCCAAAGCGTTTTCTTAGCACCATTAGCGCACTGTATTGCGAAAGTGTTTCAGAAATAACAGCACTGCCCTCTACATTAGCCCCCGAAACTTGATGCCCCCACCATTGGTGCGCAACTTCATGTGCGGTTACATAGTAAGGTAGGTCAACTTTATTCTCATCTCTTAAGTCTGTAATAAAACCAATACTTTCAGAGTAAGGCACCGTATTGGCAAAACTTTGCGCAAACGAGCGATACTTAGGAAACTCAATAATACGTAACTGCTTATGCTGATACGGGCCAAAGGCTTGTGTGTAGTAATCTATTGAGTCTTGAACTGACTCAATCATGCGGTCAACATTCCATGCATGATCTTTGTGGTAGTACACCTCAATATTTACACCGTTATGCTCAACTTTTTTACTTTCAAGCTCTGCCGAAAGCACAGAGTAAAAATTTATAATTGGAGCATCCATTTCATAAACAAAAGTACGGCGCCCGTCTTTTACACTCTCACTTTTTAAGTAACCTGGTGTAATAGCAAATTGTGACTCATCGGTGGTTACCGTTGCCTTATAGTTTATAAAGCCATTAGCAGGCCCAAACTCATTTTGCGTATAATAGCGGCTGTCTTCTAGTTTATGTGCGCGCTCAAGTTCAGGTAAATCGTGCTTGCGGCGCTCATACTTATCGGCAATTTGAAAATACTTTTGATAACCAAAATTTGGTAATAATTCTCCATTATTTACAAATGTACCGTTGTGCACGAGTTGAGTATCAGATCTTCTATCAACAAAACCGTCGTGTTCACGAGAAACTAAAAGCTCACCTTCGCGTACTTCATTAGGCATTAGCGGTTGTTCAAACTCAAACCATACCATGCCAAAATCGGTTAAACGCTCTACTATTTTTCCGCCCGCCATTTTTACATCCCAGCTTTTAGATTGGCTAGGCTCATTAATTAACACACGGGTTATTGGCTCGTTTGCGGTATTCGTAAACTTAATTTTAGCCACGGCATTTAAAGCACGCTTTTTAGGATAAATATCAATGTTTAAATCAACATCAGTTATTATAGGCAGTGGCAAGTCTTTGTATTGTGAAAACTCTTGCTCATACCTTACTTGTAGCGCTTCGTTATCATCACTTGTTACAAACTCGTTGATTACACGGGTGTTGTAATAAATGTTATAACCCGCGCCCACAAATACCAATAAACTTATAACGGCTGAAATCTGGCCTTTTAAAGACATGTTGTAACGTACTAAAGATAAACGAGTACGCAATGTTTGCGACGGGCCGCGATGCCATAAAGCAAACCCTACAATAGCTAAAAACACACTCAATGCCCCCCAATATAGGGTATACCAATGCGCGCCTTGTAAAAAATGTCCATAACCGTTTATATCTGAATACGGTACGCTACTGCTTTGAGAAAAATGATACATATGATGCTCAAACCCGTAAGCACCCATTACCATTTGAGCAATGTAATACAGAATAAATAAACCCATACCTATGTATTTATTAGGGCTAATTATTTGTAAAAAGAACGCCAATATAGCCATCATAATAAAAGGCAGTAATGTAAGGTAACCCAACCTAAATAAGTACTGGCCAAGCTCTAGGTTAAATTGCCCCTTAAACAGTTGCACTGCAATGGTAAACATCATGCCTACTAAATAAAGACCACAAACTGCAGTGATTAACGCAATAATTTTAGATACCCAAAACACACTGTTATGCACCGGGAAACTGTCAACAATATCACCCATACCACTGTGGCGTTCTCGCCAAACCAGCTCTGCGCTGTAATAAGCAATAATGATAAACATAAACAAAGCGGAGGAGTTTTGAATAATGCCCACCATGTTTTGTGTAAGCGGCCAATCTGTTGTGCCATACGCGCCAATAGGCGCAAAGAGTGGTGCGAGTAACATAGTAATACTAACACCCGCTAAAATCATAAAAGGGGCACTTAATATAACCTGCTTAAGTTCAAATAAGCTGCGCATTACTAATTGCGATTGCGTATTTACCCCTTTTGACTTGTAATTTTTAGCGCTGCTAATAAGTGCTGCTTGTTTATTTTTTACAAACGTTGAGACAGCAAATTGCTTTTTCTGTTTTTTACTTACTACGCGATTACCTAACTTTCCTAGGCCAAAAAACATCGCTAAACTTATTGCTACCCATAAAATACGGTTAATTAAAAAATCGCCCGAGAGCGTTAACACTTCGGTATTTTTATCACTTACAGTCCAGTAACGGGTTAAGTCAATTAACGAACCGAGGCCGAATGGATCTGCGTAAACAACAATATTCCTAAACGCTAAATCATCAAAATAGATACTCGCCAATTGGTAGGTTATATAAATCACTACGGCCGTTACATATACCGCCATCATGGTTTTAAAATAGACCGCCACACTATTAAAAATAGCACTGAGTACCAGTAAGCTGGGTATTGCTAAATATAAAAAAGGCGCTGCGTAATATATAAACTTATTAGGGCCTACTAGCTCACTATCAAGCCAACCAACCAACAAGCCAAATTGAGATCCCAAAAACACGCCTAATGGCACAGTTAAAAAAACAACTAGCACAACCAAGTAAGCACCAAAAAAACGTCCTGATTGATAAGCAAGAGGGTTAACGGGCTTACTAAAAACCAGCTCATCCATTTTGCTTTCACTGTTGCGAATAGCAGAGCTGGCAACAAAGTTAACCACTAAAAACATAGCGAGTGTACAAAATGTAACGGTTAAAAGCATAATAGAGAAAGGCGAGTTCATATGAACATTCGCCCCACCTAACGGAAACTTACTACTGGAGCTTATAAAAAACGCCATAAAAAAGAATATTAATGAGGTCACATAAAACGAAGGCTGACGCACAAAATAACGCAGCTCAAACGCGAGCATATTAAAAAACATAACGCCTCCTTATGCTACTTGGCTGTTACGATGATTAAGCAGAGTAGAAAAATACACATCTTCTAGGTTTGCATTACTTGCTTCAAACCCTTGTGGGGCTTGCTCTGCTATTACATGTAAAATTGTTTTCCCTGCAAATAGGCGCTTAGAAATAACCGGTAATTGCGGCTCAAGTTCTTGCGCTTCTTCTTGGCTCATGGCTTTGCGCCAAATTTGTCCTTGGAGCTTATCGGTAAGCGCTATTGGGTTACCTTCTAGTAAAATCTTACCGCCAGCCAACACCGCCATATTTGGGCAAAGCTCTGCAACATCTTCAACGATATGGGTCGATAATATAACTACTTTTTGCTCGCCTAAGCTTACTAATAAGTTATGGAAACGATTACGTTCCTCTGGATCTAGCCCCGCTGTTGGCTCATCAACTATTAGTAAATCAGGGTCACCCAGTAATGCCTGTGCAATACCAAAACGCTGGCGCATACCGCCCGAAAAGCCACTGACCGCTTTTGAGCGATGTTGATATAAATTAGTGTGCGCAAGTAATCCTTCAACCGACTCTTTACGCTCTGCTTTATTATGAATACCCTTTAAAACAGCCATATGGTCCAGTAAGTCGTAAGCACTAACACGCGGGTACACACCAAAATCTTGTGGTAAGTAACCTAAGCGTTGGCGCAGTGCCTGTGGGTCTTTAAATACATCAATGCCATCAAAAGTAATTGAACCTGAATCAGCCGACTGCAGTGTTGCAATGGTACGCATAAGCGATGATTTACCTGCGCCATTTGGCCCAAGTAATCCAAACATCCCTTTACCGATAGATAAATCAACACCTTGTAGTGCATGTACGCCGTTATCGTAGGTTTTAGATAACCCTGTTATTGATAGCATTTTTACTTCCTTGAGTATAAGTAATTATTTTTATGATGCTTTATATCACAAGCAAAACAGGAACATAAGTTACTTATTGGTTAAATTTGTAACAACAAATAAACACAATTTAAACTCATAACACTTGCCTGCACTGTATTCACTCGGTATAAAAACCACATATACTTTTTATAAGAAGCGAAAAGCCATGCAAGATCACCAAAGCCAACCATTAAACGACTTTATAGAATATCCACACGACGAAATGCTAAATCGTGCTAACGAGTTTTTACAAACCAGCCAACGCCGCCATAGCATTCGTAGCTTTAGCGATCGCCCAGTACCAAAAAATATTATTGAAGCATGTATAAAAGCAGCTGGCACAGCACCTAGTGGAGCGAATCATCAGCCTTGGCATTTTGTGGCTATAAACAGTAGCGATGTAAAAAAACAAATAAGAGAAGCCGCCGAAAAGCTAGAGCGTTCTTTTTACGAAGGCAGAGCAGGTGAAGAATGGTTAGATGCGCTAAAGCCGTTAGGTACCGACGCCAATAAACCTTATTTAGAGCATGCACCTTGGCTTATAGCTGTATTTAGTCAAAAAAAGGGCGGTGTAAGCACCGATGATAAAAATACGAATTATTATGTGCATGAGTCTGTTGGTTTAGCTACCGGCTTTTTAATTCAAGCTTTGCACCGCAGTGGTTTGGCAACCCTTACTCATACTCCAAAGCCAATGAGCTTTTTAACCGACATATGTAATCGTGATAAAGATAATGAACGCCCATACATGCTACTTATTGCAGGCTACCCAAGTGATGATGCAACAATACCGGCTCATGCACTGGATAAAAAATCACTCGATGAAATAGCTACGTTTATTTAGTATTTTCTTGTCGGCAAAACCACTCATATAGCAAAGCAATGATCGACTCAACTTTTGGGTCGGTCAATGAGTAATAAATAGTATGCCCTTCTCTGCGAGTAACAACCATATTTGCCTTGCGTAAACTTGCTAAATGCTGAGATAGCGCCGACTGTGCTAAAGGTACATTTTTATTTAGCTCACCTACACTTTGCTCACCTTGTAATAAACTACATAAAATCATTAAGCGATTTTTGTTAGCCATTAATTTTAAAAACTGTTCGGCTTGCTCTGCGTTGACAGCTAGTTGTTCAATATTCATTTTATTATTTCTCTTTTTGATACCTTTTTAAGTATAGACTTTTACATTAGTAAGTTCTAATATAATTAACATTAGAATTTACTAATATTAAGGCGATCACAAAATTAACGATGCCGTTTTATTAATCGGCGGAAGTGCTGTGGCAGTATCCGCGCTATTAAGTTACTTTGTATAAAGTAACTTTCAGTTTTTAACGTTATTTATAGGTATTAACTTAATTCAACCTACTTATACCAAGTGGTGCATATTAATACCTTTTTTTAGAACAAGAGGATTTACAAACTAATGCTTACATCAATCCCTGACTTACTAAAAATTATCACACCTAACCAACGCCGTATTGACGCAGCGCAAGCGAAACTCGAACTTGAACAAAATAAAGGTTTACTTATTGATGTACGAGAACCTGCAGAGCACGCTACAAAAGCAGCTACTGGCGCTATAAATATTCCGCGTGGATTACTCGAGATGAAGCTGATGGAAATAGAAAAAGACGCAGCTCGCCCTATTTACGTGCACTGCGCAAGTGGTGCACGCGCAACGTTGGGAGCAGAAGCGTTAACGCGTGTGGGTTATGAAAACGTGACTGTTATTACCTGTGACGCAAACCAAATATGTAGCGTATTTTAAGTATCTACTAAGTACTTATAATTATGCGCCTAACAAAGGTAGGTGTTTAACGCTGTGATAAGTCAGTGCTAATTTAATACACTCTTTAACTGGGTGTTCTGGTAATGGCTTTTCACTATTTAACACTATTGCTCTATTTCCTTCAAAGGTAAGATTATGAGAGTACAACTCTCTAAATGTGCTTACTAGCTTTGATTGGCAATGAAAAAACAAATAACACGATGAGCCCTTTAAGCCTACGCGAATGGGGCTGCCATTTATTGTGTTATAACTTGGCTCTCCCCACTTTAAAGACTCTTCAACAGCTCCTAAGTTTTGCTCTTGTGCTACGGTATAAATTAACTCTCGTAATTGTATAAGCGTACTTTTAGCTGCCTCAGGATAATTATTAAATATATTTTTTATATCCGTATTCATAAAAACATCCTTATAAGTATTACAAGTTTAAAACAGGTTACTTTTGCTGCCTTTCATCAACTAAAACAAGTAGCATCTGCTCAATATTTTTAACACTATAAGTAAGTGCTCTCAGTAGCTCTTTCTCACTTTGCTCTGTTGCCTGCTGCGACGTTTTACCTTGATTAGCCAATACATCTTTTTGCTCAAGTATCGCCTCTCTAAACTCACTCGCATTAACCACACCAAGCAAAGACACTAAAGCGCCATTTCCTGACTGCCCAGCTGTTTCAAAGCTTAAACGATATAATCCAAAAATTCGCATGAGCGGCCCTTGGCTTAATCCAACATCGGTTATTTTTTCAAGCGGAATAGATTTTTCTTCTTTAAATAATATGCCACGTTTAACTACCAATTTTTGTGGTAATAAGTCAGCTGACATAGCTGCGAGTATTCGTCCGCCCACCAGCCATACAATAAGTAAAATAATAGGTATAAGCGGTATAGTAACAAGAGCCAACATTGCAAATAGCGAGGCAGTAACCATCCAGTATTGTTTTACTTTAGGATCAAAATTAGCACTTTTTAAGGTTAAGTTACTCATTAGCTTTCTTTTGTATGGTTGGGGATTTATAAAAGTACGCCAATCTAATATTGAATGCAATTTAGTCCAAACATTTATAATTAGCATTCAAATATACTTTCACACATTTATGTACATACAAAAAAGCAGAGCATACAGGGCTATGCTCGGCTTAGGTCTGGGAAAATAAACTGCTATTACTTATTAATAAGTATGCTTACATTTTCTCTATCTGGGCCTATTACATTAAACGTGTAAGTACCTTGTTCGGTAATATTTAGTGCTATATTGGCACCTACAGCTTCAAGTGGTGTTAGTTCATCAATTGCCACTACCGGCGTATCGCCTGCTCCACCGTAATCAACGGTACTCCAATCTTCAGACGCTACTTTAAATTCGTAGTCACCTGCTTCTAACTCTATTGATGTAGAGTAAATTGCATCACCCTCGTACATCAGCGGGTTATCAGTACTCCAGTCATTTAAGCTGCCACGAATAAACACTGTCGTTTGTGCAAACATTTCAGCGTTGAGCACTTTTAGCGATACGTTATTTAAATCACTGGCGTCAAATATAAACTGGTATTCACCTTCTTCTGCAATGTCGATGGTCATATTCGCGCCCGCAACCCACAACTGCTCTGCAGTGCCAACCATAACACTGGCATCTCCCTCAGCCGATCCATAATCAACCGTGCTCCAATCTTCTGACGCTACTTTAAATTCATAGCTTGCAGCACTCAGTGTTTTAGTAAAGGTGTAAATACCTTTACCTTTATAACTTAGCTCATCGGTTACTCCCCAGTCATTAAGCGTACCGCGCACATAAATAGCAGTGCCTATAAATGGCTCTTCGTTGTATAAAGTAAGCGTTGGATTTTCAGGGTTTGAAGCATCAAGCGAAAATACATAGGTTGCATCAATAGCAGCGCTGAATGTCATGTTTGCACCTGAGCGCGTTAATGCCTCGCTTTGGTTTTCAACTACATCTTTATCAGCATCAGAAAGCGCACCAAAATCAACCGTAGACCAATCTTCAGAGGCAATTTTAAATTCGTAATCGCCAGCGCTCAGTGCAATTGCTATACGGTATTCACCATCGCCAATATATTCAAATGCATCGCGTGTGCCCCAGTCGTTTAAACTACCGCGCACAAACACAGCGGTGCTGCCATAAGGTACTACATCAGGCGCGCCTACGGTCGCATTTGCACTTAAACCAACACCTTGGCTCTCACCTTGGTTTTTAGTGAATACAGCTAATGTATAAGGCGGTACAGTAAATGTGCCTTCGTTATCGCCAGCAGCAAAATTGGCGCTAGCCATACTTGCATCAACACTGTTTTTTAATACATTGTGTAATTCAAAATCCGCTGCGGTGGCAATAGTATGGCTAAGGGTTTGCTCGGTTGCGTTAATTACGACAACAAGCGCATCAAATGCAGGGTCTAAGTCTGTTAGCCCTTCGCCATCATCAATGCTCATTACTATTAAGCCATGTTGCTGCGCTTTACCTACGTTATGAAAACCCACCCGCTCAATAACATCTTGCTCTGTGGTTAATCTAAAGAGTGGGCTGCTACTACGTATTTGTAAAAATTCATTAAATACATCATGTGCAAAGGTAATATCTTGTGGCTGTGCAGCCGCTTGGGTATTAGCAGAAATAGGCATAATTTCTTGCCATTTCACTTCGTTGTCTTGCGCGGGTGGCAAGCCAATATTCCAGTTATTGGTATTTTGGGTAAAATCCACAAAGTTAAACCAGTCGCCCGAGTCGTAGCTGTTACGATCCATCGATTTTGAACGTAGCAAGTCGGCGCCCATTTGCATAAATGGAATACCTTGGCTCATAAGCGGAAGTGCTAATGCCATATTATGAGCACGAACACGCTGCTCAATACTCATATTAGTGCTGTGTTTATATTGCAGCTGATCCCATAGTGTTTCGTTATCGTGTTTTGATACGTAATGAATGCTATCGGCAGGGTCTAGTGCATACGCCGTTGGCTGAGTATTCCAAGTAAAGCTATTACCCTTTGCTGAGTTACCTTTAAAGTCTTTTAAAATGTAGTTTTGTAAATTACCCGCAAGTGACAAACGTAACGTGTCTTGCTCTGCTAAATTGCCATCTGTTGAGCTATTACTAAATAATGCACCACCGCGAACGGCTTCACGAATACGGTCGTTAAAGGTACCTACTTCGCTACCGGCCATATCGGCTTGTTTGGCTTGTACAAATAAGCGGTTACTTGCCACCTCACCAAAGTCCCAACCTTCGCCATAAAAGTAGTTATCTTCATCAACAGCTTGCACTGCATCACGTGCTGCAAGAATTGACGATTTTGGCATGTGCCCCATTACATCAAATCTAAAGCTGTCGTAACCAAATTCGCGCGCCAAAATAACTAATGAATCACTAACAAACTTATCCATCATTACATGCTCTGTAGCTGTATTTTCACAACACGTTGAGCGCTCTATTTCACCACTTACTTCGTTATAGCGATGGTAGTAACCCGGTACTAGCTTATCAAATACCGACTTGTCCCAAATACCCGATGACGTTGTATGGTTATAAACCACATCAAGCACTACGCGCAGACCAATAGACTGCAGTGATTGCACCATAGCGCGGGTTTCTTTAACGCGGGCAATGCCCTCTGGACTTGAGGCGTACGAGCCTTCAGGCGCTATAAAGTAATGCGGATCGTAACCCCAGTTAAAGCTATCTAAGCTGCGCATAGCATTAGCAAGTGCTTGTGCGTCATCTGAGCCTGGTAAATAACCGCTCATTAAATCAATAATGGTGCTGCTTTTATCTTGGGTTTTACACGCATCGGCTTCATCATTAATTTGCTCACATAAATCACCTAGCGTATCGCTAATATCTACACGTTTACTGATGTCTTCATCTATGGTGCCAATATCAGTAATAGGTAATAAATGAAAATGCGTTAAGCCATTTTGAGCCAAAGTTTGTAAGTGCTGCATAGGAGCACTATTTAGCTCAGTAAACGCAAGGTACTTACCACGGTTAGCCTCTGTTACGCTGTTATCGCGTGCGCTAAAATCACGTACATGGCCCTCGTAAATAATCGCATCTTCTGGATTTTCTACCGTAGGAATAAGGCGTGTATCCCACCCTTCGGGTTTAGTGTCTTCATCGGCTAAATTAATCAACTGGCTGTATAAACCATTGGTAGATACATTTAGTGAGTAAGGGTCTGTGCTCCAAAGCGACTCTATTTGCTGAGTCAGTGGGTGGTAAACATCAAAATTAAAGCGGTAGTAGTGGCGGTCGTATTGCATATCTAAACTTGCTTGCCAAATACCTGTCTGTGTATTTAATGTCATTGGCGTAGAGTGCACTTGTGTTTTTGCATCATCAAACACGTTTAGCATCATGTTATTAGCGGTGGGTGCCCACACAGTTACATCAATCGCGTTATTGCCATAATTTACACCCAGCACAGCTTCATTAGCATCGTCTTCGCCTTGCGTATAAAGGGCATCGAGTGCTTTAGCGGTTTGCACATAGCTTGCTTCTAGCAGCGTGCCTTCACTATCGTAACCTGCAATAACAAGCTGCGATTTAATAAGCGTTTTGGCAGTGCTTGTATCCCAACTTCCTTCGTATGCGTTCCAGGTGGTTAAATGCGGTACTTTTGACGCTTGCTCATCAGTTAAATTGCTTGATTGCAGCGTAACAGTATCGCCGTTTAAACCAGTATCAATATCCACTTCAAGCTCAGCCGTAGCTGATGAATGTAACTTAATTAGGCTTGTAAACTCGTTACTTGGTTTATACAAAATAGTATTTAAATCAATCCAATGCGCTGAAGCACCTGTTATAGCAACTGCGCGTTCGCCTAAACTTAATATAGGGTATTCAAACACCGAAGGCTCGCCATGAATGGTAAAGTTCATACGCTGAAAGGTTTCATCGTCTTGCATCAGCGGCATGGTTAAATCCACATCACCAAACGCCTTACCTGACCCTTCTGTACCAATATGAATAATAAAATTTGCACATTCGTTATAACCCTCTTTAAGGTTAATTATCCAGTACGCACCGTAGTTTGGATCAATACCATCGTATTCATGGCCGTTAGCCCAATCACTGGTATCAAATGGTGGTGCATAAGCATCACACACATCGTTATTCCACGAATGTAATCGGTAGCCTTCGTAGTTATCATCGGCTAAGCGGTTATAAAATAAAACCGCCTCTCCCTCCCCTGCAAATACAACAGGGTCTGGCAGGGTTGGGTCGGCGCCAACCACGCAACTTTCGTTATTTTCATCAGGTACTGTAGGTGCAGGGCACGATATAGGTTCGGGATCGACACATTGTGACCCCGCTTCATTAGGGACTTGTGGCACATTACAGGTAAGTAATGGTTCACCAGATTCAACATCACCTGTTCCACCACACGCTGCTAATAGCATTAACGCTAACGTTATTAGCAAATATTTAGACATAGTTATAATTTTCATTTTTAAACACTCCGTTTGCTAATTAATGACTGTATGTAAAACCAAGATAGAACTGACGACCAAAGTACTGAGTCGTCCCTGTTCGTTGCTCTGAGCCAAAGTAACTTTGGGTTGGTTCATCGGTTAAGTTATTAACTTGCAAAAGCATTGTTAGCGAGTCGCTAAAGCGATAAGAGGTTTGAAAGTCGACTACGGTTTCAGCATCAAAATTAACCACTTGCTCGTTAATGGCAACCTGCTCTGATACAAACTCATCGCGGTAGCGCACATTGAGGCGGGTTTCAAAATCATCCATTGAGTAAAAAACCGTGGCATTAAACACGTTATTAGATAGTCCAGGTAAAGATTGCGCTAACGTGTCGCCCCCTAAACTGGTGATCGATTCAATTTCACTTTCGGTGTATGAATAACTTGCATTAGCGCCTAAGCCATTAAATGGCTCAGGTAAAAAGGTAAACACTTGCGTATAAGCAAGCTCTAGCCCTCTGATATAGCCACCTTCACCGTTATTAACTGCCGTGGTGTAAATACCGTTTGTTGTCGCAACTTGCTCGCCACTGACTGGGTCTTCTATAAAATCAGGTACGTTAAAGCCATTACCTTTAAAGTCGAAGTTTTCGATTGATAAGGTTTCAACAAACGAGTCTATATTTTTATAAAATAACGCTGCTGCGATAGTGCCGTTACCTTCTTCAAAATAATATTCGTAAGATAAGTCGTATTGGTCGGCATAAAAGGGTTTTAAAAATGGGTTATTAGTACTTGAGCCATTAATAACACCATCATCGCTTACGTTTGCACTGGCATCGCCCGCTAAGCGGTTAATTGGCGCACGCGACATTACTTTAGCCGCAGCAAAGCGCACAAGTGAATTATCGTTAAGTTGCAGGTTTAAATTTAATGATGGTAAGTAGTCGGTGTATTTAGTGCCTAATACATTAGGTGCGTATAAATTATTTACAATGCCGTTCTCATCAACAATATTTTGCGCACCTAAGCGTGCATCGCCTGCGACGTTCTCTAGTACCGTTGCTGATTGATCGGTTTCAACGCGGCGCACACCCACATTACCCGATAGGTCGAGCCCCCCTATTTGCGTATTTATGTTTACCATAACGTACGCAGCTAGCACATCTTCAAACACCGAGCCGCTTTGTAGCACTGTCCACGAATAGTTACTTGTGTAACCTTGCGCGTCGTCTACGCCATCGGCGTTGCCCCATGTTTGAACAGGCTCGGGCGTGCCATCTGGAAACCACGCATTGAGCGCTTTGTCTAAATCAATGGCTAAATACGATGGGAAATAACTAAACTCGCCCTGCCAGTCAACCATAGAGGCCATATCGTCGGTTAAACGTAAAGGCGGTTGTGTTGCTGAAAACGCCCCGTCGTTACCGTACTCAAATACCGACCGTTTTCGGCTGTACTCTCTATCTGAGTAGCGCGCACCAAACTCTACTGAGCTAAATATGTCGCTTTCTAGCTCATATTTAAAATCGAGCTTAAATGCCGTTACTTCATCTTCTGTTTGATCTGGGTAAATACCATATTTGCTGACCATTACACGGTCTATATCACTAAAGGCGGCCGCCTGATTAAACCCAACGTCAGGTAAATTTAAGCCGTTTAATTGATAGTTAATTGCTACGTTGTTATCAAATACTGGCGTTTCTGCATTGGCATCTTCTGCTACTAAGCTCCACAGTAAGCCATTTCTAAAATTACTTTTTGCGCGAGAAAGCGACACATCGGCATTTACGCTTAATCTATCGGTTACCTGCCAATCGGCATTAACGCCAAAACTATCTACTTCGTCAAAGTCTTGGTTGTCGTCGTTAACTATTTCAACGCGGGTATAGCTTTGCGAAGTACGGTTAACCGCTGCGCCTATTACGGCATTACCATCGAGCTGAGCGTTTGCATATGCAGCTGTTGGCCCGCCTAATTTAACCCTCAGGCCACGGGCAAACGACTCTTTATCAAAGCGCGATAAAAACGCATCACCTTTTAATTTAAAGTTATCTACCGGCGCCCACTCTATAGCTGCTAAGTAACCATTACGGGTTTCTTCGCCGCCTAAATGCTGTAGCTCAAAGCCTTCGCTAATGTATTCGTTCTCAGGGTTAGCTAAAGGGCCATTGGTATCGTTAGCTGCGCCATCAACGTCTTTTGTGTCGTTGTAAGCAAGGCCAATAAACTGCGTTGCTACACTTGGCTGAAACAAGCGCGCATAGCCCAGCGCCACGCCCAATGTGTCGTCTAGGTATTTGCCTTGATACGAAAAACTAATTCGGTCGCCAAACTCAGTCGCATCCGATACCTCTGAGGCGCGGTCGTTATACATACCGCGCACATTAGCTACAAATTTATGTGTTTGGTCGTTATTGAGTGGGCTGGCGGTTTCAAGCTCTACCGTACCGGCCACGCCACCTTCAATAAGCGATGCCTTTGGCGATTTGTATACCGCCGCAGAGCTAATTAATTCTGACGGGTATTGGTCAAACTCAATACTGCGGCTGCCACTTGTAGATACTTGCTCGCGGCCATTAAGTGTTGAAAATACAAACCCGCCCGAAAGCCCACGTATATTAATTTGCGCCGCTTGTCCGCCCGTTCTTACTGCTGAAATACCAGGTAATCGTGTTAGTGCATCGGCCATTGAAATATCAGGCAATGCCCCTAAATCATCGGCAGAAATTTGTTCTGACACCGTATCGCTAAAACGCTTTTGATTTAAAGATTGAATTAAACTGCGACTAAAGCCTCGCACTTCAATAATTTCTAAATCTTCAGCTTGTGTGCTGGGTGATTGATTTGTTGAGCCTTCGTTTGCAGCCAATGCACTATTTGCGGCAAATAAAGCCAGCATAAGTGCACTTAGTTTAAACTTGTCCATGTGTGTGAACCTTTGAGTTATTGTTGTCAGGTGTTGCTGTGTTGTTCAAAACACAACCAACAAATTGTAACTAAAAGGTAAAATTAATGTGATGAATACGTATGCAGGGCATGAGAGTTAGGCTGCAGGTGTATGCGCGTACATACACCTGCATTTGGAACGCTATTTAAAGGCTAAGCACCACTTTTATAGCAAGAGCAATAAACACAACCCCCAGTATTTTATCAAGCCACAGGTTTTGCTTAGTAAAACCAAAGCGATTTTTTGAAACCTCAGTAAGTACTGCAACTAGTAAATACCAACCTGTATCAATTACAAACACGGTTAAGCACATAATAATGCCAATGCTTAAAGTGAGATTTTGCGGGTCAATAAACTGTGAGAACAAGGCTAAAAAGAAAATAGCGAGCTTGGGGTTCAAAAAGGCAATGGCAAAGCCATCTTGTAATGCTTTAACTGCACTTATCTCACTTTTTTGTACTTGCAGTTCGTCATTATTGGGTTTTGCTAATAGTATTTTTAAACCTAAATAGGCTAGATACCCAGCGCCCAAATATACAAGCACTTGGTATACCGTTGGAAATTGAGCCATCAATGTCCCCAAACCAAGTAACGAAGCTGCCGCATAAAGCCCAACACCCACGCCATGGCTAAGTGCAGCAAGCATACCGTTTTTCATTCCGCCACTCATTGTATGCTTTAGTACAACTGCAAGGCTTGGGCCTGGCGACATTGCACCCATCATGCATACAAGTACTAAACTAAACCATGCTGCTAATGTCATTTTTGTCCTTATAGTTCATCGTTTTCTATTAATAATATACAGACCGTTATTTGGCCTTGAAAAGCAGTCGCAGTATTTATACTTATTACTTTCCAACCTTCTTGATTTAAGTGGTATATGCGCTCATTCAAAGCATCTACATCAATGCCGTTACTAAAAAACCACGCTTTTTAAATTCTACTATTTTTTGCATTGTTTGTTATCCATTTTATAAGCGGTAGTCAAAGTCGTAATAGTGAATGCCCTGCTCAATGCGTATTTTCATACTGCCCGTTAACCCTTTTAGCTCATAGGTGCCTGAATCAGGAATAACATTTAAAATAAGACTGTCTTGTCCTTTATCCATAGTGCCAAAGTGTTGCAGTACAAAACTGCCCTGCTTACCTTCAAGCTCACCTATCACTTGCTCTATTGCCACTTAACCCGCACTGCCTTGGGTTGGCGTCATTGCGCTAAGCATCTCGCCTTGGCTTGTAGCATTTAAGTCACCTTTAAATGTTTTATCAATCGACATGCGTCCTAAGTTAATACCTTGCTGCCCTTTGGCATAACCTTCAATAGGCGCTAAAGCCACTGTAAATTCACCGCTTATTATTTTTGTTGTCATAACAATTCCTTATTGATGATATTTAATACTATTGATTTTTAATCCGATGATGCCATATCTATACCTTAACCTTTAAAAAGAATCCACTATGTCAAAAAACACCTCTGCATCCGAAAAAGCTGCTTTTAGCAGCCTATTACCTGTTTTTGCTTTTATAAAACCTTACAAATGGATGGTAGTAGCTGCGCTAGCCGCGCTATTGGTCACTGCGGGTGTTAACTTATCACTAGGTCAGGGGGTTAAGTTTGTTATTGATCATGGGTTTATTGCTGGCTCTAAAAATCAATTACAGCAAGCTGTGCTGGTACTCATTGGGTTAATCAGCTTATTAGCGATAGGTACTTTTAGCCGTTTTTATTTAATGTCGTGGATTGGCGAACGAGTCAGTAACGATATTAGAAAAGCAGTGTTTAATCGCATTGTAACGCTACACCCTAGCTACTTTGAAGAAAACCGCAGTGGCGAACTTATGTCGCGTTTAACCACCGACACCACATTACTGCAATCAATTATCGGCTCATCATTTTCTATGGCACTGCGCAGTGTACTTATGTTGATTGGTGGCTTAGCTATGCTGCTATTTACTAATTTAAAACTTACTTTAGTGGTTGTAGCCTGTGTACCGCTGGTACTTGTTCCTATGATGATATTTGGTCGCAAGGTACGCAAACTAGCAAGCTCTAGCCAAGATGCCATTGCCGACATAAGTACCTATGCCGGAGAAATCATACAAAACATCAAAGTAGTGCAAAGTTATAGCCATGAAGAACAAGAACAACATGCCTTTGCGCTTGAGACCGAAAAAGCCTTTAACGTTGCTAAAAAACGTATTAAGCAACGTTCATTTTTAATAGCCGTGGTGATTTTTTTAACCTTTAGTGCTATTAGCGCTATGTTATGGGTAGGTGGCAACGACGTACTTGCAGGCACCATGAGCGGCGGCGAGTTAGGTGCGTTTGTGTTTTACGCTATTATGGTGGCAATGTCGGTGGCAACTGTTGCTGAAGTATATGGCGAACTACAACGTGCAGCTGGTGCTGCGGCAAGGTTGCTTGAGTTACTTGCTGTTAAAAGTGAGATAGAAAACCCGCTAGATCCACAAGACGATAGCTTACTGCAAAACATTAACAGCCCTGCTATTACACTTGAAAACATTAGCTTTAACTACCCTTCACGCCCCGATGTAAGTGCACTTAATAAAATAAGCCTAAATATAAATCAAGGCCAAACCGTGGCAATTGTTGGCCCTTCTGGCGCAGGTAAAACAACGTTATTTGAATTGCTACAACGTTTTTACGATCCGGCTAGCGGAGCTATTAAGTTTAAAGATGTAAACATTAAAGACCTATCACTTAATACTCTGCGTAATAAAATGGGCATGGTAGCGCAAAACCCTATTTTATTTAGCTCCGACGTAATGCATAACATCCGCTACGGCAACCCAAGTGCAACCGATGAGCAAGTATATGCCGCAGCAAAGTATGCGCATGCCGATGAATTTATCAAACAGTTACCGCAAGGTTATAACAGCTTTTTAGGTGAGCAGGGTGTGAGGTTA
The DNA here is from genome assembly GCF_030408075.1 of Pseudoalteromonas sp. APC 3358. NCBI lineage: Bacteria > Pseudomonadati > Pseudomonadota > Gammaproteobacteria > Alteromonadales > Pseudoalteromonadaceae > Pseudoalteromonas > Pseudoalteromonas sp. APC 3358. The sequence goes on along the minus strand of NZ_JASDCE010000019.1, from coordinate 16,637 downwards.
TCGGGTGGGCAAAAGCAGCGTATTGTACTGGCACGCGCTATATTAAAAGACCCTGAAATACTTCTTCTTGATGAAGCCACCAGCGCGCTGGATGCGCAAAGCGAGCACCACGTACAAGCGGCGCTTGAGCACCTAATGCAAAACAGAACAACGTTAATTATTGCCCATAGATTGGCAACGGTTAAACATGCCGATGTGATTGTAGTGATGGAAAATGGGGAAATCATAGCAACGGGTACTCACCAAGAGTTGTTAGCAAGTAACCCGTTGTATCAAAAACTGTGTGAATTACAGTTTAATAAGGATTAACCTTCGGTATTTGGCACTATCTGAATTTCTACGCGACGGTTTTGAGCACGGCCATTTGCACTATCATTAGTTGCAATTGGGCGTGTTTCGCCATAGCCCATAGTGCTAACACGTGTAGCCATAATTTGTTGGTTCACTAAGTAGTCTTTCACACTTTGTGCGCGTTCACGCGATAGGTTCATGTTGAAGCTATCTTTACCCGTACTGTCAGTATGCCCTTGCACACTAAGGTAGGTTTTTTCGTACTTGTTCATTACTTTAGCAATCGCATCTAACGTATCGTTAAAGCCTGATGAAATATAAGACTGAGCAGTCGCAAACGTAATGTTTGATGGCATTACTAAACGTAAGTTATCGCCTTCACGCACTACTTCAACACCTGAACCCGCTAACTCATCACGAAATGCTTCTTCTTGCTTATCCATGTAGTCGCCAACAGCAGCGCCCGCCAGTGCACCAATAGCTGCACCAATAAAAATACGTTTATCTTTATGATTACCCGTAGCCTTACCTAATACACCTCCGGCTGCGGCGCCTATAGCGGCTCCTTTACCTGTGTTATTCATTTCACAACCAGAAAGTAATACAGCTACTACGGTTACGCTTAAAAGTGATTTAGTTAAAGTCATGGTGATACCCTATTCATTAAGAATTTAGCAAGAGTATGCAAATACATGTATGAACAAACTATGAAGAGAGTGTTAAAAGCAACGCATCTTGCTTGATTGTTAAACAGACCTCAAACTAATGTGCCATTTTAATAAAAATGTCATACTACGCTGTGACAATTTAATGAATTTTACAAAGGATATTGGCGCAATGTTAATTGCTATTTTTAGACAGTTTTTTTTATTAGGGTGTATGAGCTTTGGCGGCCCTGCTGCGCATTTAGGTTATTTTAAACGCCACTTTGTAGACTCGTTAAATTGGTTAACTAACACGCGTTACGCACAACTTATTAGTTTAAGCCAAGCACTGCCTGGGCCGGGCTCTAGCCAAGTTAGTTTTGCTATTGGTGTTGAGCGTGCTGGAGTACTGGGCGGTATAGCTGCCTTTGTAGGTTTTACTCTGCCTTCGTTTTTAATAATGGTGCTGCTTGCGGTGAGTGCTCATCAGTTTGACGCTGTTTACTTTGCTATTATTGCAGGCTTAAAGTTATTTGCCGTTGTTATAGTTGCTGATGCAACACTTAGCATGGCTAAAAGCTTTTGTACAAGTGCTGCGCTTAAGTTACTTGCGGTAATGAGTACACTTGCTTTGGTGTTATTTCCAATGATGGGAACTCAAATCGCTATTTTAATAACCGCTGCAACAATAGGTGCTATATGGCCTTTATTAAAACTGGGTACAGCCACAGAAAATGTTAGCAGTACAAAAAGTAATATTAATTGGATTGCACTGGGGTTATTTGCGATCTTACTTGGTGTTAGCTTTATTCCACTAGGGCATGAGTTTGCTTTGTTTACCCCTTTTTACCAAGCGGGTGCAATGGTGTTTGGCGGCGGACACGTAGTACTGCCGGTACTTCAAGCTGGCGTGCCAGCATTGAGTGATGATCAGTTTTTAAGTGCTTACGCGAGTGCACAAGCAGTGCCTGGGCCTATGTTTACTATTGCTACTTACTTAGGCGCACAACTTACTACAGAACAACCTTTAGTGGGTGCTCTTATAGCTACACTGCTTATATTTATGCCTGGTTTTTTACTTATACTCGCATTCCAAAAGAGCTGGATTAACTTGGCAAGTAAGCCACGTTTTGCAAGCTCAATAGCAGCGCTTAATGCCGCGGTAGTAGGTTTTTTAGCGGCTGCACTGTATTCGCCAATTTGGACATCAGCGGTGCATAACCTTTGGCAAGTTGCGTTAGTAATAATTACATTTGCATGGCTGCGATTTAAAAAGCCACCTATTTGGTGGCTCTTAGCTTTATTTATTGCTGTGGGTCTTTTACAACACTATTTGCCATCACTCTAAATGTTGGCTTATCTGTTTGTTGCTCACTCGGTGGGCTTAATTGCCCACTAACACTTTGATATGCCCTAAGCCCAAACACGGGTAATACCGCAAGTAAATGGTCCATTATTTCGGCTTGTAAATGCTCGTACGAAATCCAGCGTTTGTCTTCACTAAAGCAATAAAACTCAATAGGTAAACCATGGTTTAGTGGTTGTAGCTCTCGTACCATTAACGTAAGCGACGTATTAATTTTACTGTGCTGCTTTAAATAACCTTCAGCATAGCGACGGAATAACCCTAAATTAGAAACCTGAGCAGGTAATGTCGTCACTCGAATATAGTCGTGCAGCGGAATAGCCGCATCAATTTGCTTTCTAAACTCATCACCCACTAAACAAATGCTGTGCATATCAATATTGAGTGAGCGTTTAATACGTCTACCGCCCGACTCTTGCATCCCGCGCCAGTTTTTAAACGAACCCGCAACTAGCATATAAGTTGGAATAGTTGTTATGGTGTTATCCCAGTTACGTACCTTTACAGTATTTAAACCCAAATCAATTACTTCGCCATCGGCGCCGTAATTTTCTACTTGAATCCAATCACCATAGGTTACTAGGCGATTTGCTGCTATTTGAATACTGGCTACAAAGCCTAAAATAGTGTCTTTAAATACTAACAACGTAACAGCAGCAATAGCACCAAAGCCAGAGAGAATATAAGTAGGTGACTTCTCAAGAAAAATGCTCACAATTAAAATTGCACACACAATAAAGGTTATTAGCTTAACAACCTGAATTAAGCCCTGAATAGGGACCTCGCGGGCAAACTCTAACTGGTTATAAATAGTACCCGCAATGCTCACAATACTGCTAAAAATAAAACCAGCATAAATAATAAGCAAAGCTTGTCCTATCGTTTTTAGTATTTCTCCTGCAATTTCATTAACTGGGTATACGCTATCAAACGTAGCTAAAAACAATACGCAGCACAGCATTCCGGCAATACGCTTATTTAGCTTATTAAGCATAGGAGAAAGCGCACCAATTCGCTCAGGAGAAAGCCTCGTCACTATTTTTTGAATGCCAGGTAACATTAATCTACGAGTAAATAAGTAAACAATTAATAAAGAGAATATTCCTATTGAGACTGCGGTAATTGAGCTAAGAAAATCCGCGTCGGGTACTTTTTCAAACCAAGGAGCAATTAATTCCTGAAGATGGGTGTTGGTCATAGTGTTTCAATTTCCTTACTGATTTGTGGTTCAGATAAATCTTGTTGAGCATAAATGTCGGCAAGCTGCTGATCTTTAGCAACCCATAGCTCATTCACATAATGTTGAAAATTAACTTTAAATACGTCATCGCTTTGATAGCTGCCCTGCATATTGTCATTAATGGGCGTTACGTCTATTGAAACATAAATAGAATCTAGCTCACCTTTTAGCAAGTTACGACAAACGTGATCTGTCTTACCGCTATATACTAAACTTGTATTAAGCATGGCATCAAATTGATCGGCTAATACTTCAAGCGCAAAAGCAATGCCGCCCGCTTTGGGCTTTAATAAATGTTTAAAAGGACTTTGTTGCAGATTATGTTTGGCTGGCGTATAGCGTGTACCTTCAACAAAATTAATGATGGTAGTAGGATGATGACGAAAATTACGACAGCTACGCTTCGTGCGCTCTACATCCAACCCTTTCAACTTTGGATTTTTAGCAAGCTGCGCTTTGCTTACCCGTTTCATAAACGGCATACCCATAGCCCACGCACCAGTGCCAATAAAAGGCATGTATTTTAACCCGTCTTTTAAAAAGAACTTAGGGGCAGGCAATGCATGTAATGAGCTAAGTACAGTTATATCTAACCAACTCGCGTGGTTACAAATAAGTAAATACCAACTTTTTGAGTTTAAGTCGCCACTTATATCAACCACAATATTAGGGCAACCTAACCAAAGCCCTAAACGGTTGCCATTACACCAACCTCGGTAAGCGCTGTGTAATATAGAGTTAACCACAGGCAAAGGCAGTAATAACTTAATAAGGCCCAGTACAAATACTAGCGAGCCAAAAAGTATCATGTTAGAAAACAATACGCAGCCTACAATTAAGCCGTTAAGCCAATTTGGTAACCACTTTTTTAGCATAACTGTAAGCTCATATTTTTACCTTTTACTTATGGGTTTTTTCGAGCGATTGCAGTGTTTGCTCTTTGTTTTCCCATAAGCGATTTAACTCGCTTTGAAAGCGAACTCTAAATTCAGAATCACCTGTGTAGTCACCAATAAGCTCTTCGCTTACCGGCCTTACTTCCACGTGTACGTTGATATTTTTTACCTTACCACCAGCAAAATCCATAAAAGTAGGAATACCATCTGGGTACTGAATGGTAACGTTAACCACTTTAGTAATTTGCTCGCCCATTGCTTGCATTACAAAAGCAATACCGCCCGCTTTTGGTTTTAATAAATGTGGGAACGGGCTATTTTGGCGCTCATGTTTTTGCGTAGTAAAACGAGTGCCTTCTACAAAGTTAACCACACTTACTGGCATCTCTTTAAATTTTTCGCAGGCTTTACGTGTGGTTTCTAAATCTTTGCCACGCAGCTTTGGATTCTTTTTTAATTGGCTTTTACTCGTGCGAGTCATAAACGGAAAATCAAGCGCCCACCAACATAAACCTAAAATAGGCACGTAAATAAGCTCTTTTTTCAAAAAGAAGTTTAAAAATGGAATTTTACGATTAAACACGCGCTGTAATACTAAAATATCGACCCAGCTTTGGTGATTTGCAATTACTAGGTACCAATCTTTTAGTTTAAGGTCTTCAAGGCCAGTTACATTAAGTTTAGTTGGCGTGAATAACGCTTGATTTAAGCTATTAAAGGTAACCCAAATAGTTGCAAATTGCTTAGCTGCCCAGCTCATAAGCTTTTGTAGAGGCTTAATAGGGATAAGCTTTATAAGCCCACAAACAAAAATAGGCACAAACCAAAAAAGTGTGTTTATTGTGTAAAAAATAATACTAAATACACTGCGAATAACTGACATTACTTCCATTCCTTTAAACATTGCGCAGCCACTAATACTGCGCTTTCAGTTGCTTACAAATTAATCTTCAAAATAGGTATAGCCTTCAAGGCCTGCATTAAGCTCAGCTAAATAACCTTCTTTACACTGCGTCGATACATCAAGTTTATTAACTTGGTACGCAAAGTTGTCAGCTAAAATGGCGCTATCATAGTCAACAAACTTTAATACATCCTTAACGCTATCACCTTTTATAGCATTGGTTAACACGTAGCCATCGTCGTTAAGCTCTACGTGCACCGAATCAGTGTCACCAAATAGGTTATGTAAATCACCTAAAATCTCTTGATACGCGCCTACCATAAACATAGCAATGTGGTATTGCTCGCCATGCTTATATTCTGGTATTGGTAGGCTGGTTTCGATACCAGCGCCTTCAACGTATTCACGAATCTGCCCGTCAGAATCGCAGGTAATATCTTGAATAATCGCGCGCTGAGTCAGTGGCTGAGTTAAGTTTTCGATTGGCATAACAGGAAACAACTGCTGAATACCCCATACATCAGGCAACGACTGAAATAATGAAAAGTTAACAAAGAGTTTATCAGCAAGCTTTTCGTTTAAATCGTCGAGTACTTCACGGTGCGCGCGCGCATTATTACTAAGCGATGCACGTACACGATGTAAAATAGTAAAGTAAAGCTGCTCTATTTTCGCCCACTCTAGCATGCTTACTAAGCCATGCACGTACTGATCGTGCGCTTCGCTAAATAAGTGCATAGCGTCGTGATAAATCTCTAATGCCATACGCGGGTTTAAACGCTGTAAACACTGCCACATTTCATCAAGCACTAATGCGCTATTTTCAAGCGGTGGCTCTGGATTTAAATGATTAGGCGCTTTTTCTACGTCAATTACATCGGTAATTAATACCGCATGGTGAGCAGTTAAAGCACGCCCCGACTCGGTGATAATGGCCGGATGCGTAAGATTATGCTGATCGCACACGTCTGCAAATGCATTCACTACGTTACGCGCATACTCTTCTACGGTGTAATTCATTGAACATGCACTACGCGAGCCAGAGCCCTCGTAATCAACACCTAAGCCGCCGCCCACATCAACGGTATTTAACGGTACGTTTAATTGTGTAAGCTCAGCAAAGTGGCGTGCACATTCACGTAAAGCACGGTGAATATCACGAATATTGGCAATTTGAGAACCAATATGAAAATGCACCATTTGCATTAAGTGCAGCTTATTATGCTTTTTAAGCACTTCAACAGCACTTAGTACTTGGCCTGCTGTTAAACCAAACTTGCCTTTTTCGCCGCCCGTGTTTTGCCACTTGCCTTTGCCTACTGAGTTTAGGCGAATGCGAATACCAATAGCCGGTTCAATGCCTAGGTTGTCTATTTCTTCAAGTAGTGTGGTTAGTTCTGAAAGCTTTTCTACCACAATTTTTACGCTGTGGCCCATTGCTTGACCAATACACGCTAGGCGTAAAAACTCACTGTCTTTATAGCCGTTACACACTATTGTGATTGGCTCTTTTGCTACACCCAAAATAGCCATAAGTTCTGGCTTTGAGCCTGCTTCTAAGCCAACAAGCCCGCTTGGATGCGCTAATAGCTTACTTACTACAGAACGTTGCTGATTTACTTTAATTGGGTAAACACAGGTGTATTTTCCGTTATATTCACGATTTGCTCGCGCTTGCGTAAACGCGTTAGTAAGTGTGTCTACACGATTTTTTAAAATATCAGTAAAGCGCACTAAAACCGGCAACGTTAAACCTTGTTGCTTAAACTGCTCAGTTAATTGCGTTAAAGAAATGGCCGGTTTTGTTTGGTCGCCATCTGGGTAAGCCACCAGTTCGCCTTGTGCGTTAATATCAAAATAACCATCACTCCAATGAGCAACGTTATAAGTGGCGCGTGCTGTTTCTAAACCCCAGGTCATGGCAACTCTTCTTTAGTCAATTAGGTATAAAGGCGCATTTTAATACGTCACTATCCACTAGGCTAACAAAAATTGAACTTTCACTCACTCCTAACTAACTTTATTCGTCAAATCAGTTAAAATGTCATTGAGCAAAACGCCAAGCACTGGCAGAATTGCCCCTTTTTCATACTCAACCTAAAAAGTGTAATAGTAACTATGGCAAATTTAGATCAAAGTAAGTGGTTTACTGAAATTAGCGACCGCGATGGCAGCGCATTTTCATTACGTATTAATAAAAAGTTAGATGAAAAACAGTCTCCTTTTCAAAAGGTAGAAATGTTTGAAACCACAGACTTTGGTAATTTAATGATCATCGACGGGTGTACTATGGTAACAACCCGCGAAAACTTCTTTTATCATGAGATGATCAGCCACCCTGCACTTTTAGCGCATCCAAACCCTAAAAACGTCGTTATTATTGGCGGCGGCGACTGCGGTACTTTACGCGAAGTATTAAAACACCCAGACGTAGAAACTGTAACGCAAATAGATATCGACGAAGTAGTAACGCAAATGTCGTTAAAATACTTCCCAGAGCTTTGTGAATCTAATAACGACGCCCGTGCAACTGTTATGTTTGACGACGGTATTAAATACATGCGCGAAGCCGCTGGCGAATCTATCGACGTAGTGATTGTTGATGGCACAGATCCGGTAGGTCCAGGTGAGGGTTTATTTAACCATGCGTTTTACACAAGCTGTTTAGATGCACTGCGCCCAGGTGGTATTTTAGTACAACAAAGTGAATCACCACTTATGCACATGCCACTATTAGTTGAAATGCGCGAAGCAATGTTAAGCGTAGGCTTTAACGATTTACAAACATTACCATTTCCACAACCAATTTACCCAAGCGGTTTATGGTCAGTAACACTTGCGCGTAAATCACAAGCATTTGACGGTTTTAGAGAAGACGCTGCTGCAAATATTGCACAGCACAGCGAGTACTATAACAACGGTATTCACCATGGTGCACTCGCTACACCTAACTACATGAAACGCGCATTCGATAAAAAATAATACCAATCTGCTTATATATAGGGTCTATTTAACGTTAAGAAAATTACGCTAGAACTAGGCAAAAATTTTTGTATCTAGTTGTTCTAAATAAAAAATTTTTAACGACGTTATAGTGCAATTTAATTCGTTAAATTGATCAAAGATTTATGCAGGTTGGTATAATCTATACCAATTTTATTAAACTAAAAAGGGAGCATTTAAATGCTCCCTTTTTTATACTTTTAAAAACGCCATTGCGCATTTAGCATTATTTGCTGCTGCGAGATTCGTTCATTAAATCCAATTGGCTCTCTATTTTTTGCAACACTTTTAAGTGCAGAACCTTCAACCCCTATTTGTAGTTTATTAGTGAGCTGGTAGCGCCATGTTGCGGTTAAGCCTTCCCCATTACTTGCATTAGGGTCAAACGCGGTTGTGTCGTTGTCAGTAACTTTAAAATAATCATAACGTACTGAAACTCGATGTTTGCCTTCTTTATGGCTCAGCATTAAATAATGGCTATAAAAAGCATTATCAATTAATGCGTTACTGCCCATTTCAGTTTTACCATTAAGTACCTGTGCTATTAAACGTGTTTTACTATTAAACTTATAAAGCCAAGCAGCGCTTGTAAAGCGAGTATCCCAAGCATACTGCCCTGTACTAATATTGAGTGTGGTTGGGTCACCGTTATTGTTGTAATAATAAATTCGAAATTGTGATTTTTTTAAGTAATCCCAATGTACGCCAGCGTAATAGCCAAAACGCCCGTCTACCTCTTCAAACGGTAAAACCTGATTAGCCTGCCAGCGTAATTCGTATTCGTTTAATGCCGCTACAGGCGCAAATTGCACGCTTTCGTTAAACGTTGTTTGTCTATCGTGTAATGCAAAACCACGCCACGCAAGTAAAGTACCGGCAGGATCATTGCCTTTAAATGTCGCACCTACAAAGCTAAAGCTATGTCTGCTGTTAAAACGTTTTGCTGGGCGCTTAATAGTTACCTCTGCGCCAACAGTGCGTACTTCCTCGCCTATCCAGCTATTAATAGCTGAGTTTGTATAGTTATAAGGAGAAGTCCACCCTATATCAGGATTTTCAAGCGACATAAGTGGGTAAAAGCCCCCCACGCGCATGTGCCATTTATAGTTGCTGTTAGATAGCGGCTGATACTTTATATAAGCCTGTGTAAAACCAAGGCCAACATCAGGATCTTGATTCGCATTTAACACCCCATGAGCCGACCAACTAGATGCTAAATCAACATTAAAATCTAAAATACCTTGGGATAAAATAAGTTCGTCGCTTTTAGTATCGTGCCGATATAGCCCAAGGCCGCCCTCTTGGAAGCTACGTATATCGTCTCCCTGCACGGCTCTAATTTGTATCAAGCCTTTTACTTGTGCATACAATGCATTACTAAAACATAAAGCACCGGCTAAAAATGCCAGCCTTATTAAGCGATTAATAGTCATCAAATTCATCCGTAGCAAAGTCAATTTGCTCCGCAATTTCCTGCTTTACTTTATAAGTGATCGGGTTAGTAGCCACAGTAATAGTTTGAGATTCAACCTTACTAATATCACTAAATCCAGAATGCCAAACACTTAACGTGTATTCGCCTGCATTGGCATTTAAATCAACATTCCCGTTTTCATCAGTGATTGCAAAAATAGTACTATCTACCACCACAATATAACCTAACATCCAATCATGAATATTACAGCCAAGCTCAACAACACCCGTTTGATCAAAAGTAATGGGCGCTTTTGGGTGCTCCTTATATAGCTTTAATTCGAACGTTTTGGCTTTAGAAAATGAATAAACATGATGCATGATTGAGTCCGCATTCGGAAACTCTACCTTTGCATTTTGCGGGACAACTAAAATACGCGGCTTAAATTCTCGATTTTGCTGGGTCATCGCATAAGGTGCTTCTGGAGGAATAACGCTAGAGGGGTCTCCTGCAGTTAGCCATACAACAGCATTAGGTAATGGGTCATTATTAGCATTTTTAATTGTAATATTTGCTGCAAAAACTCCAGTACTAACACTTAGTAAAAATACACAAAGTAAGCTTTTTATCATTTTCTTGTCGCTATTATCAATTTGTTTACATTATAGACCGATTAAGCCACCAAATTCTTTCTATTTTTTAAAACATTGAATACGTATGTAAGCAGTCGTATTAATCATCAACAGTCATTATCCTTAGATGTCACCACCGACTCATCTAAGGACACACCATGAGAATACCAGCACTTGTGCTTTTAGCCTTTGCTAGTAATAGCTACGGACAAACCGTAGAGCTAAAATCGCCAGACACACAAATAACAGTAAGCATCTCTGACGAAAACAACACGCCAAGCTACGCAATAAAATTTAAAAACAAAGCGGTTATAAACAAATCTTTACTGGGGTTTGAATTTAAAACACAAGCAGCTTTTAGCGACGGCTTTAAAATTAAAAGCATTGAACAACAAAGCGTTAACTCGCAGTGGCAACAACCTTGGGGCGAACGTCAAAACGTTGTTGACGAATATAACGAAGTAGCCGTTACCTTTACAAAAAACGAGCCAAATAAAGGTACTTACACTATTCGATTTAAAGCATTTGATAGTGGTGTAGGTTTTAGGTACGAAGTACCACAACAAGCCGGGTTCGAACATACAGAAATAACCAAAGAGTTAACTGAATTTGCAATAAACAATAGCCATGATGCAACAGCATGGTGGATACCTGCTCGTGGCTGGAACCGCTACGAATATGTTTACAACACTACTCCACTTAACGAAGCTCCACTAGCTCACACACCATTTACGTTTAAAACAAGTGACGGTACTCATATTAGTATTCATGAAGCCGCACTTGTTGATTACGCAGGCATGGTACTTAATCAACGCCGCTCTGGTACGTTCACTGCCGATTTGACGCCGTGGTCAGATGGTGTTGCCGTTAAAAAACAAGGTGCTTTTAAAACGCCATGGCGCACCATTCAAATAGCCGACAGCGCTGTTGGCTTAGTTAATTCAGATATAATACTAAACCTAAACGAGCCTAATAAACTCGGTGACGTGTCGTGGGTTAAGCCTGGTAAATATGTCGGTATTTGGTGGGGTATGCATATAAATACACAAACTTGGGGTAGCGGTAAAAAACACGGCGCCACTACGCAAACCACAAAATACTATATGGATTTTGCAGCGCAGTATGGTTTTGATGGCGTACTCGTTGAAGGCTGGAATATTGGTTGGGATGGCGATTGGTATTTTAATGGCGATGTATTTAACTTTACCAAACCGTACGACGACTTTGATATAGCAGCGCTTGCTCAATACGGCAAAGAAAAAGGCGTACAGCTCATTGGCCACCATGAAACATCAGGCAATGTAAGCAACTACCGTGACCAAATGGAAGATGCTTTTGCCCTTTACGAAAAATCAAACGTAAGCCAAGTAAAAACAGGTTATGTAGCCGATGGCGGAAATATAAAACGTATAGACAAAAACGGTATTGCTCGCCACGAATGGCATGACGGCCAGTTTATGGTTAACGAATACCTTTATAACGTAAAACTTGCAGCTAAACATAAAATTAGCATTAATACTCACGAGCCAATTAAAGATACAGGCTTGCGCCGTACTTATCCAAACTGGATTGCGCGCGAAGGTGCACGCGGACAAGAATATAATGCATGGGGTTCACCACCTAATCCACCAGAGCATGTACCAATGCTTGCTTTTACCCGCATGCTTGCAGGACCAATGGACTTTACGCCAGGTATTTTTGATATGAGCTTTAATGGTTTAGGAGGCGATACAAACCGCCCACAAACTACACTTGCCAAACAACTCGCACTTTATGTTGTTTTGTATAGCCCAATTCAAATGGCTGCCGACTTACCTAAAAACTATTTGGCTAAGCCCGATGCGTTTCAATTCATCCAAGACGTACCAACAGATTGGCAGCAAAGTATTGCTATTGATGGTGAAGTGGGCGACTTTATTGTATTCGCTCGTAAAGAACGTAAAAGCACTAAATACTCAGGAAATGATTGGTACTTAGGTGCTGTTACTGACGAAAAAGCCAGAACAATTAAGGTGAAACTCGACTTTTTAGAGCAAGGCAAAAAGTTTGAAGCACAAATTTATAAAGATGGTAAAAGCGCAGAGTGGAAAAACAATCCGTACGATCTAGCTATCGAAAAACGTGTTGTAACTGCAAGCGATAAACTAACGCTTAAATTAGCCACTAGTGGCGGTACAGCTATTCGTTTTAAAGCACTTTAATATAATAAAGCCCCTGCATTTACTATGCCGGGGTTGATACCTTTATTGGCAAATATACTTGTGCACTTAAACCGCCTTCTGGGCGGTTTTCTAGTTTTACTTTACCGTCGTGCATATCAACAATGCGTTTAATAATAGCAAGGCCTAGGCCACTGCCTTCACTTCCTCGTGCAGCATCGCCTTGTTTAAAAGGCTCAAAAACAGACTCTAATTCGTTTTCAGGAATGCCGGGGCCACTATCGTTTACAGCGATAACTACATATTTTTTGTTTGAATTAAAGTAGCTAAGTACTTCAATATCGCCCTCAGAATAACGCAGCGCATTACCAATCATGTTGGTAATTACACGTTTAATAGCCACAGAGCTTAACGGTATATTGCCTATATTTGGATTACTTTTAAACGTAATAGTACGTTGATGCTGAAGCTCAGAATTGACAACCTCGGCAACTAAAGCATTTATATCTTCGCAACTTAGTTCTTCACGTTTATGGTGGCGTAGATACTCAATAAACTGATCAATAATCCCGTTCATGTCTTCTATATCGTAAATAATACCTTCACGGAGATAGTCATCTTCATCAACCATCATTTCGGTGGCTAAACGGATACGCGTAAGCGGCGTACGTAAATCATGAGATACACCGGCCATTAGTAAACGGCGGTCGTTTTCAAGTGCAGCAATTCCGCGCGACATTTGGTTAAACGCGCGCGTTACTTCTATTACTTCTGTTGAGCCTTGTTCTTCTAACTTGGTAGAAAAGTCGCCTTTACCCACTTTCACTGCAGCTTGTTGCAGTGCTTTTAATGGTCTATTAAGGTGCCTTGCAAACAACCACCCACCCAGCACACTTAAAAAGCCAATACTTGATAAGTAAAAAGTTAAAAACTCTAAGTTGTTCTCTTTAAAGCCTTTAAGCGGTACTTTGACCCAATAACCTGGCGCTTGCGGTGCTTCAACCCAATAAATCAACGGATCAGTTTGGCTAATACGTACACGAGAATAACCACCAAGTTGCTCAGTCATGCTACGCGATAGCATAGAATATTCGCGGCTTTGCCCAAGCCCTTGGCGCATTGCTTCGCGCTGCGTCATGACTTCAATGCCGGTAATTTCAAAAAACTTTGCAGATACTTCGTCGTTTATTTCAACGCCATCTTCCCAGTCAATAAATACTGTTTTAATTTGCTTAGCAAGCATCAAGTTAACTTGCTCAATGGTTGGTTTTACAACATAAAAACTAACCGTAACATAAGACACTATTTGATTTATGAGCAGCAGAGCCGCCACTAAAAAAACAGTTTGTCCAAAAGCACTGCGCGGAAACATGCCCATAAATATTACTTTTCACCGTCGGGAACAAACACATACCCCAAACCCCAAACGGTTTGAATATATCGCGGATTGGCAGCATCTACTTCAATCATGCGGCGAAGTCTCGACACTTGCACATCAATGCTTCGCTCAAGCGCACTGTAATCGCGGCCACGCGCTAAGTTCATTAGCTTATCGCGGCTAAGTGGCTCACGTGGATGCGAAACAAGCGCTTTAAGCACTGCAAACTCACCACTGGTAAGCGATATTGTTTTATCCCCTTCACTCATTTCGCGCGTTGCTAAATTAAGCGTAAATTTACCAAAAGCGATTAAGTTTTCTTCAGCAGCAGGTGCGCCTGGCACTTCTTTTGCGCGGCGACGTAAAATGGCTTTTATGCGAGCAAGTAGCTCTCGTGGATTAAATGGTTTTGGAATGTAATCGTCAGCGCCAAGTTCAAGGCCAATAATGCGATCTACTTCGTCGCCCTTTGCAGTAAGCATAACAATAGGAATTTCATTTTCTTTTTGGCGTAGACGGCGGCAAATAGATAAGCCATCCTCGCCTGGGAGCATTAAATCGAGAACCATTAAGTGAAAGTTTTCTCGCTCTAGGAGTCTATCCATTTGCTCCGAGTTTCCTGCGGTTCTAACAATAAAGCCTTGCTCTACTAAATAACGTTCAAGCAAACTGCGTAAGCGCATATCGTCATCAACAACTAATACTTTTGTGGTTTCGTGTCCCATAATCTCTTTCTTATTTTTATATCCAATTACTAGTTAATATAAATGAAAAACTTAATAATCAAAAACTAATTACTTGCTTAGATTGTTACTGAACATTTCAAAGCTTACTTACTCGTACTTTATTACATTTTACGCTCGACAAGTTTTGGCAAATTTAATAACGTGCACACCATTAGAGCTAATAAAGAATTCACCATGAAAACAAATTTAGTTACCCGCGAAGGTTACTTACAATTACAACAAGAACACGACCAACTATGGAACGTTAAACGCCCAGAAGTAACAAAAATAGTAAGCTGGGCAGCCAGCCTCGGAGATCGCTCTGAGAACGCAGACTAACTTTTATAACCCCATAAAACATACTATGAATACAAAGTTCACATTAAAAACAACAACTTATAAATAGTACAAGTACTATTTTAATGTACTCTTCAACTTAGTAAAGATGGAACATTAAACTCAATTGTTGCACCTGATATCCAGGAGTCCAAAACCTCCTCATTTGTTAAATGAAACCAGTTAAAGCAATCTTCATTAAATTCCCTACAAAAAAAAGCCTCCATTTCTGATACTCTAATATTTTCAGGCAATCTACGAGTGTAAACAGCAGAGTAATTCTTTCTTTTTATTAAGTCTAAATACTCTTCTATTCTCTTTGTTAAAAGTTTATCAGATATGTAACTGGGGATATTTCTGTTATATAAATATGCACTTAAATTTCTTGCTTCTTTGTATACAACATAGCTAATAATCGGTAATGAATAATTTTTGGCAAGGTACTGTAAAAGATTCCCAAAACGGAGTGATTTTTGCACTGTAACTTTAAAGTCACAACAAGCGTCTTCTATAATCAACAGGATGTTGTATATCCTATTTTTTTCCAATAATTCTTGAATCTCCTCTACATCATTCTTACTAACTTTGCGAGCGCAAATATCATCATATAACCTCTTAGTTAATTCGCTAACTGAGCTATATTCCTCAGAGTAGCGTAAGTACAATCCAAAGGAGTTGATGAATGAAGTCGAATAAGTTGGCAATTCAGATAAAATATTATCTTTGCGAATAAATAGATGCAAACAAGCGCCTAGAAAAGATCTTATAGATTCACGACCTTGAGCTTGAGCCTCCCTAAAGTCATGCTCAGTGATGCGGACTAAAAAACCTTTGGAAATTAAGCTTTTCATCATTCTTTTTTCTGCTTCTTCGCAACCGAGAGTTTCTGAATGAGCATCGTAATGATGCTTAATCGGCGCCTTATTGCCATCATTAAACCGTGTAAGTAGAAGAAATAAATATAGTTTTTCGATATATGTTAAACAAGAAATTGCACTTTCAGACTTTAGCCTCTGCTCAATATACTCACCTAACTTTTCTATTGTTAATTTTCCATCTTTTAAATAGCACTCAACAAGGCAACTTTTACACACATATCGCTCAGACTCAAACTGCTCAATGCACTCTTTACGAGTAGAAAATAGTTTTTTTTTATTGCAGCTATCGCAGTTAAATGCTGAATGAACATTGGTACAGCTACTTTTACTTTTTATTATTGACAAAGGCTTATCTAGTTTGCTTTTAAATTCTTTAAATACATTTTGAGCATTATTTGCAAATTTAATATTCTCACCTTTCTCTAATTCCCAAAATTGATTTATTAGTTCAACTTCAGCTTCACTAACCGCTTGTTCATAACAAATATAAGCGTAATTTTTCATTTTTTTCCAGACAAAGAAAGCCTAAAGAATTGGCTTCAATTAGTTTATTAGTAATTTATTACTATTCTAAATGTAAAACACCTAAATTCAAACAAAGTTAACAATATACATTTTTACTTTCATTTTTATAAACTAAGACTGTAAGCGTCTAGCGAACCACACCTAGCATCGATGTTCTGATTATCTAAAAATACCTGCTCAATGATAAATTCGGAGCAGGTGATGAAAACTTACAGAACAAGCGCACAGTGGCAGCAGCTTTTGCTG
>NZ_JASDCE010000018.1:0-60469 GCF_030408075.1 Pseudoalteromonas sp. APC 3358 | reverse complement strand
ACAGCTCAATGAATTCTGAATTTATTTTAATATCTTTCGATATTGAATTGACTGTGCCGAATAATTACCGAAATAACTATTCTGTTGGTCACTCAGCTTTCAATTGAGACTCTAATTTGTTTGCCTCGCTACCTAAGTAGGTTGGCTGTTAGAACTCAATCTGTACGAGTGCCCACACAGATGATTGCTTTATATTGTTAAAGAACGTTTTGAGTCGCTTTAGCGACTCAAGGGATGCGAATAATACACCCTTTATTTTTCGAGTCAACACTTAGTTTTAAACTTTCTTTTTGGAAGATTTAAAACCTAAGTTTTATTTAACTCTCTGAGTTGTTCGTGCCTCGCTATGCGTTGGCGTTTCCCGTCTCAGTGGGGTCGCATTATAGGGAGTTCATATTTTTACGCAAGCACTTTTTTAAAGAAAAAGTAAAAAAAGATACTGTTCGGTTAGTATCTGAACTAAACCCCCTAAAACTGATAGTTTTGTAACCAAACAGTGCACTGTATGGTACAAAAATCACCTTGCTGATACACTCAAAGACTAATAATTATGATCTAAAAGGTACTGACTATGGCAATTCGTTCTTATAAAGGTGTTACTCCTTCATTTAATTCGTCTGTTTATATTGATGAGTCATCGGTTTTGGTTGGTAACATTACTTTAGGTGATAATAGTAGTGTGTGGCCGTTAGTAGCTGCACGTGGTGATGTTAACTATATACGTATTGGTGAGCGTACAAATATACAAGATGGCAGTGTTTTGCATTTATCTCGTGCAACTAAAAGCAATCCTGATGGTTACCCACTTATTATAGGTGACGATGTAACTGTTGGTCATAAGGTAATGTTGCATGGATGCGTACTAGGAGATCGTATACTTGTGGGTATGGGCGCTATCATTATGGATAACGTGGTTGTTGAAGATGATGTAATTATAGGCGGCGGCTCTTTGGTGCCTCCAAACAAGCGTTTAGAGTCTGGTTACTTATATGTAGGAAGTCCAGCTAAGCAAGCCCGCCCTCTTACAGAGCAAGAACTTGCCTTCTTAAAAATATCTGCCGATAACTATGTATCACTTAAAGATGAATACTTAGCTGAAATCGCTAACTTAAGTTAATAAGCTTACTTCAATTTGGCCTGCCGAGTTATAGCTCTCTTCTTCGATAAGCTCCTCGGCACGTTCTTCGTAATCAAAACGATACTTTTCAAAATACTCTGTTGCGTGACTTTCGTCTGTTAATTTAAGTGTATTTACTTCTATTATACATTCCACCAGCATGCCACTAACTTGTGCAAAAAAAACTAACTGATGATCGGGCTCTCTAAACTCTAGCCTATCTATAAACTGTATTGCCTGATTCATTTAAGCATTCCTTGTTTGAGTGCATCAACGACGGGAAGTATTTTTGGCATTTTGTTACGCCATACATAATATGCTTGAGCAGCTTGACCAACTAACATTCCGCTACCATCTAAAAGCTTAGCGTTAATATTATGCTGTGCAACCCAATTCATAAAAATGGTATTTTGCAATGAATAAAACATGTCATAAGCGACTTCACAGTTAGTTATGTGTTTTTCATCAAGAGCTGGAAGCTCATTATTCATACTGCTAGATGTAGAGTTTATAATTAGTGAGTAATCGCTTACTGGTAAATCATCAAAGCCAAAGCCAGATACTGGCCCATATTGAGTAAACAGCTCTGCGAGTTCTTTAGCTTTTTGTACTGTGCGATTAACTATTATTATTTCCTGAGGGTTATGCTCTAACAAAGGTAAAATAACCCCTCGAGCAGCACCGCCCGCACCTATGATTAAAATGCGTTTATTAGTTATGGCTACTTCATTAGCGACTAAATCATTTACAAAGCCCACACCATCGGTGTTATCACCGAGTAATGTGCCATCATCTCGTTTTTTTAATGTATTAACAGCCCCTACAATTTTAGCTAATGGCGTAAGCTCATCGGCCATTGCATAGGCTTGCTCTTTAAATGGCATTGTAACGTTAGCACCAACACCACCTTGCTCAAAAAAAGACAATACTGTTTTTTCAAAGTTATCGATAGGTGCTAATATTGCGCGATAGTCGATTTGCTCACCCAGTGATACAGCAAATTGTTTATGTATCGCGGGGGATTTTGAATGTTTAATTGGATTTCCAAAAACCGCATATTTGTCCATTTTAAAGCAACCTCTTTGCAGCTATATACTGCCTATTAACTATGATAAGTAATATGATTAAACGACTTTTTTCTAAATCTAAGCCAGCTCCTGAGCAGCAGGCTCCTACTCCTGAAAAAACACCGTATGAAATAATAGGTGGAGAAAAAGGGGCGCGTGCTATCTCCAATCGATTCTACGACATAATGGAGTCAGATGAATACGCTAAACCGTTATATGATATGCATCCTCTGCCATTAGATCGAATTCGCCAAGTATTTTTTGAATTTTTATCTGGTTGGTTAGGCGGGCCAAACCTATTTACTGAAAAACATGGCCAGCCAATGCTACGTAAAAGGCATATGCCTTTTACTGTAGATAAAGCATTGCGCGATCAGTGGGTGCACTGCATGAATAAAACGCTGGATATAGAAATAGACAATCCGTTGTTACGTGAAGGCTTAAAACAATCATTCTCTCAACTAGCAACGCATATGATCAATCAGCATTAAATTTGTATTTAGCTACAATGTAAAAAGGCGCTAATTAGCGCCTTTTTGATTACTGTGTAATTGTTATAATTGCCATTCTCTGGCTATCAGCTCACTTGGTTGACTCGTTAGCCACTCTTGCGGGCGTAAGTAATACTGATATAGGTTAGCTTCTGGGCTACTTGGCTCTGGTTTATAGTTATATTCCCAGCGTGCAAGTGGTGGCATAGACATTAATATAGACTCAGTGCGCCCGCCACTTTGCAGTCCAAACAACGTGCCTCTATCCCATACTAAATTAAACTCTACATAACGTCCGCGACGATAAAGCTGAAAATCACGTTGTTGTTCTGTGTATTCGTCATTTTTGCGACGTTCAATAATAGGTAAATAGGCATCTAAAAAGCCATTACCCACCGATTGCATAAACGCAAAACTCTTTTCAAAACCAAGTTCGTTTAAATCGTCAAAAAACAAACCGCCTACTCCGCGCGTCTCGTCTCTGTGCTTTAAATAAAAATACTCGTCGCACCATGTTTTATATTTTGGATAAACTTCACTACCAAATGGCGCACAAATGTCGTGAGCAACTTGATGCCAATGCTGTACGTCTTCTAATACTGGATAAAAAGGAGTGAGATCAAACCCGCCACCAAACCACCATATTGGCTCTTCGCCTTCTTTTTCGGCTATAAAAAAGCGCACATTGGCATGACTTGTTGGTACATGAGGGTTTTTAGGGTGAATAACTAACGACACACCACACGCATGAAAGCTGCGCCCTGCAAGCTCTGGCCTGTGTGCTGTTGCAGAGCCTGGCATTGAAGCGCCAAATACGTGTGAGTAATTAACTCCGCCTTGCTCTATTACAGCGCCATTTGTGGTTACACGTGTACGACCACCACCGCCTTCTGCTCGCTGCCAGTTATCCTCTATAAATTTAGCACTGCCATCTGCAGCCTCCAAACCTTTGCAAATAGTGTCTTGCAAAGCCATAAAGTATGCTTTTACTTGATCTAATAATTCGCTTTGCATATTAACCTCTAAATATTTTGCCAGTCATGGCGTCTTTTATTGTGCTTGGTTGAGTATTACCACCTAACGCCTCATCAACGTAAAAGCCAACTTGTTCTGCAAATTGCGCTTTCGCTTGCTCAATACTAATTACTGTTTCTTGACCGGTTAAGTTTGCACTGGTTGATACTAGTGGCTTACCAAACTCCTGGCACAAACGCTTTACTGTTGGATGGTTTGTTACTCTTACTGCGATGGTATCAAACTGCCCTGTGAGCCATTTAGGCGTATTTTTAGATGCAGGCATAACCCATGTAATAGCAGCAGGCCAACTGGAAAAAATATCAGCGCGTTTATCCATTGGTATTTTTGCATCATCTACGTATTTTAATAACTGCCCATAATTATCAGCGATTAAAATAAGCCCTTTTTCAACCGGGCGCTGCTTAATAGCTAATAGTGCCTCAACGGCTTGTTGATTATCTGGATCACAACCTAAACCATATACAGCTTCTGTTGGGTATAAAATAACTTCGCCTTGCGTTAAGCATGTTATTGCAGTGGGCGTATTTGAAAGGTCTGACAAAGTAGTCTCCAGATATAATTAAACGTTATTCAGTTGGGGTAAGCTTATGCATGCAGCTTTTTTGTGGGCATTGCAATAATGTGCCATTTGCCATATTTCTTTCTATGACAATAGGCCAGTCACATTCAGGACACGGATGTTCAACCGGTTTATTATTAAGCGTGTATTTACAACTTGGGTAGCAATCACAAGAATAAAATACTTTACCAAACTTATTACTGCGCGCGACTAAATGACCTTTTTTGCATTTAGGGCAACTAGGCAAAGTATCTTCGCTTTGCTTTTCTTCATTTTCGTTAGCAATATAATGACACTCTGGATAACCCGTACACCCAATAAACATACCATAGCGGCCATTTTTAACCACCAGCGGTTTGCTACACTCAGGACATGCTGAATCTTCTAATATTTTGATTTCGTTACTGTCGTGATGTGCTAGCGGCCTAATAAAGTCGCATTTGGGATAACTTGCGCATCCTAAAAAAGGACCTGATTTACTATTGCGGATCACTAACTCTGAACCACACTGTGGGCATATCTCGTATTCTTTTTCGAGGGCGTGCTTGTTCGCCGAGAAAAGCGAATGGTCGATTTTACTCATGGTGATCCTAATGGGTTGGTGAATTTTCGCCTAATATACCCAAACCACTTAAAGATACAAGCAATGCCGTGCTTATCCGTTTAAGTAATTTGAGTACAATTAAGATAATTATCTCTAATGAAGAAGTTCGCTGGGTTCATCAAAAATCAAATCTTCCATTTGCTCGTATGCCTCTTCAGAGCCAGGAACGTTAAACAAGATCATAAGTACAATCCACTTTAAGTCTTCTAGGCTTATAGTTGGTTTATCGAGAGAGGCTAAACAGTCCATTACCATTTCACGTGTTACATTGTTAATTACGCCTATTTGCTCAATAAACATTAAAAAGCCACGACACTCAGCGCTGAGCCTTTGGCATTCACTATCGGTAAATATACGCACAGCATCTTTAGGGTTAGTAATAAGATAAGGAGACTCATCGCTGTGTTGTAAATCAGCGAGTTGCTCTAACCAATCGAGAGCTTTAAATATCTCAGGCTTATTAAAGCCCGCACGCAGTAGCTCATCGGTTAACTCATTTTGCTCTGCAAATATATCCGCTTCGCTATGAATGTAATTTTCAAAAAGATATAAAAGAATATCAAACATATTACCTCCCTGCGCTCAACTTAATATAACCATCTAACACTCGCTCAATCTGATCGTCTAATTCTAAATCGAGCAACCTACTGAGTACTTTGTCTATTGGCCACTGCGCACGACGTACAATGTCGTCTACGCTGGTTACTTCAAAGCCAATGCTATTTAAAACCTCGCATTGAGAATTTGCCTGAATAGGCTGCTCTTTGTTACATACATTATTGTCGTAAGTAAAACTCACCTCATCAAGAATGTCAGCCACGTTTTCTACCAGCTTAGCACCTTGCTTTATTAAAAAATGACTTGCCTGCGCTAACGGGTTTTTAATAGAACCCGGTACTGCAAATACCTCTTTATTTTGTTCAAGCGCATAGCGTACTGTAATTAACGAACCACTTTTAATTTCAGCCTCAACAATAAGCACTCCCAACGATAACCCAGAAATAATACGATTTCGGCGCGGAAAGTTATGCGCATGAGCAGCTGCCCCTGGTAAAAACTCACTCACCAACAGGCCGCTTTCTAAAACTTGGTCTGTTAATAGTTTATGGCGTTTAGGATAGTAAATATCAACCCCAGTACCAAGCACCGCTATGGTTTTACCCGTACCAGCAAGAGAGCCCTTATGTGCTGCTCCATCTATTCCCCGCGCCATACCTGAGGTAACTGTAATACCCGCTAAAGTTAACTCGTATGCAAATTCTGATGCTATTTCAAGCCCGGTAGGTGTGGCATTACGACTCCCTACAATTGCAATTTGTGGAGTAGATAATAACGAGACATCTCCCCTACAAAATAGTAATAAAGGCGCACTGGCAATCTGTCGGAGATCTTCTGGATAAAGCGCATCAAAAATACAGACAACCGTAATGTTGTGCAGCGTAATTAGTTGCTCATAATGGCTGACTTGTTGCCAATTGGTGTTGAGTAAATTACTCGCCTGATTAGCGGTTAATCCAAGCTGTAAAAGCTTGTCATGAGATAAGTCGAATAACGACCCAAGGGAATAATTTGTAGATAGTGCTAAAAGGGTTTTGATACCCAACCCTTTACACATATAAAAGGCAAGCCAGTGGGCTAGCTTGCCAGATGACTGATCCATGCTCTCTCCTAGAGCACCGACTCGCTACTTCTTAATGAATAACTGCAATATCTCCAATGCGAATTGGGTGCTGGTTTTTAGTTATTAATGCATAACTTATTTTGTCATACACTTTAAAGACAATTAGCTCGCCAACTTTTTCTTTAGGCATAGTCCACGTTGTGCTCTCTTCGTCAGACTCATCACCAAATAATTGGCTCACATCAGATAAAAGCTTCTCGTATTTACTAGAATCTTCTGGGTAACGAGGGCCACGAGGACCATCAATAACCGTTGGCGATTGACGTTCTAGATCTAATACATGACCCGCTTCTATGTTTTGTTCACTGCCTAAGTTTAGCACTACAACATCCATTGTGCTGAATTCTCTAACTTGTCGTGGGGAAGCAATAATATTCCCTGTTACGGGCTCAGAAGGACGGTGAATATTAAAGTACGCAGGAAGCATTTGACCTTCCATTGCCGGCATTAAAAAATCGCCTTGCTGAATTTCTCGTTTAACAGACTCAACACGTAATGACGAAGGCACACCATTGTGTTCATCACCCGCTCTAAACGCACGTGCGATACCCACGTAAGATGCACGCGTTGCTAACACTTCACCGGTTAAATCAGTGTAAGGATCACCTTTATGGTAAATGGCATATGCCTTATGTACTTGTAAGTCGCCTTTAACATATAAAATATGGCCTAACGTTTGTGTTTTAGTATTTTCGTTAGCACCTAAAATATAAGGTTTGCCTTTAATATCGTCACTATTCATTGCTTGCTCGTAACTGATATACGGTTTGATCATTTCAAGCGGCAAAGTAGTAATAGCATTACGCCCTTTTGGTGTAATACGACCCTGAGGAGATAGCTTTCTATATCCTTTATTAATCACTAAACGTGGGTTTCCATCTGCATCGTATATCAGCGCTAATGCATCACCGGGGTAAATTAGGTGCGGGTTGTCAATTTGTGGATTCATTTGCCAAAGTTCAGGCCATAGCCAAGGCTCATCTAAATAGATGCCAGAAATATCCCAAAGTGTATCGCCTTTTTTTACAACATACTGTTTTGGTGCATCTTTTTTTATTTTAAGCACGTCAGCAATTGCGGGAAACGCAGCACTTAGCGTAAGCATGATTGCAAGTAATGGAGATTTCATTGAGCTTCCTTGTATTGTTTTTTCATTATTATTGCCCAAAACCTGTTAAAGGTGAACGCGAATGGCTAAAATAAGAGCATACAATACCCTAAATTAAGCACAAGTGAAAAAGGTAACTATGGCTAGGTTAGAAGTTTTAAGATTTCCAGATGAACGTTTACGTACTATAGCAAAAGATGTTGCACAAGTTGACGATACAGTACGCCAAATTGTAAAAGACATGCTAGAGACAATGTACGATGAAAATGGCATTGGACTTGCGGCCACGCAAGTAGATATTCATCAACGAATCGTTGTTATTGATGTATCAGAAGAGCGCGACGAGCCACTGGTATTAATTAATCCACAAATCATTAAAAAAGACGGCTCTACCGTTAGCGAAGAAGGCTGTTTATCAGTACCTAACTCGTATGCAAAAGTAGACCGCGCTGAAACAGTAACAGTCGCTGCACTTAACGAAAACGGTGAAGAGTTTGTACTAGATGCAGATGAATTACTGGCTATTTGTATTCAACACGAACTAGATCACCTTCAAGGTAAGCTGTTCATTGATTACTTATCTCCATTAAAGCGCCAACGTATTCGTAAAAAGCTTGAAAAAGAAGCTAAATTTGCAGATTAGTAATAAGTACCTTAGGAAAACTCAGTGACTCAACCATTACGCATTATATTTGCCGGTACGCCGGACTTTGCAGCACGTCATTTACAAGCGCTGATACAAAGCGAACACCAAATAGTGGGTGTATATAGCCAGCCAGATCGCCCTGCAGGTCGTGGTAAAAAATTAAAAGCCAGTGAAGTGAAAGAGCTAGCGCTTGAGCACAACTTACCGGTTTTTCAGCCACAGTCATTAAAAAATGATGAAGCACTAGCAGAACTAACAAGCTTAAATGCCGACATTATGATTGTTGTAGCGTATGGCTTAATCTTACCTAAAGCTATATTAGAAGCCCCACGTTTGGGTTGTTTAAATGTGCATGGTTCTATATTACCGCGCTGGCGCGGCGCTGCACCGATTCAACGCGCAATTTGGGCAGGTGATGAACAAACCGGCGTAACAATAATGCAAATGGATGAAGGGCTAGATACCGGCGATATGCTACATATAAGTCGCTGCCCTATTAGCACGACAGAAACTAGCGCTAGTTTATATACAAAGCTTGCTGAGCTAGGTCCAGACGCGTTAATTGAAACCATTAATAAATTAGCGAATGGCGAGCTCACCCCTGAACCTCAAAATGATGAACTTGCTAACTACGCTAAAAAGCTTTCTAAAGAGGAAGCTAATATCGATTGGTCAATGAGTGCACTGCAAATTGAGCGAAACATTCGCTCTTTTAATCCATGGCCAGTGTGCTTTACCCAAATGGGTGGGCAAACAGTAAAAATTTATCAAGCGCAGGTTGTGCTGCAATCAGGTGATCCTGGGCAAATTTTATCAAGCGATAAGAATGGCGTAGTAGTGGCGTGTGGCGAACACGCTTTATGTATTACGCAATTACAGCCGCAAGGTAAAAAACCAATGGCAATTAACGACTTTTTAAATGGTCGTAGTGACTGGGTTACCCCTGGCACAATATTAGGCGAAAACAATGAGTAATGTTCCAAACGTACGAGCGCTGGCCGCTGAAACTTTATATAACGTAGTTGATAAAGGCGCATCGCTTAATCAAGAACTTCCATTTGCAAGCCAAGGCTTGCCGCCTAAAGATAAAGCGTTGCTACAGCAAATTTGTTATGGCGTTTTACGCTACTTACCGAGCCTTGAAAATTACTGCCAACACTTAGTAGAGCAGCCATTAAAAGGTAAACGTAGAATATTTCAGTTTTTATTATATGTAGGTATTTATCAACTGCAGCATATGCGCGTACCACCACATGCTGCAATTTCAGAAACTGTAAACGCACTGGCTCAACTTCGCGCTTTAGGATTAAAAGGGCTGATAAACGCCATTTTACGTAGTTTTCAGCGCCAACAAGCAGAGCTTGAAGAAAAAGCGAAGCTTATTCCGGTATGTTTATACAACCATCCAAATTGGTTTATTAAACAGGTGCAAACAGCCTACCCAGATAGCTGGGAAGCACTACTTGAAGAAAACCAGCAACAAGCGCCAATGTGGCTTCGTGTAAACCAAGCACAATTTAGCACGCAAGAATACAGCGAAATGCTTAGCGCTAACGATATTGAACACACCTTAAACCCTGACTTTATTGATGGGATTAAGCTTGCCAAACCACGTGATGTATTTTCGTTGCCTGAGTTTGATACAGGTGCATGTTCAGTACAAGATGCTGCAGCACAGTTGGCAGCCCGCTTTTTAGAACCTAAAGCAGATGACTATATTTTAGATGCCTGTGCAGCACCTGGCGGAAAAACGTGTCATATATTAGAGCTTGCTGATGCTGATGTACTTGCACTTGATAGCGACTCAACTCGCCTTGAACGCGTTAAGCAAAACTTAACCCGTATTGGCTTAGGTGCAGACCTACAATGTGGCGACGCATCACAACCACATACTTGGTGGGACGAAAAATTATTTGATCGTATTTTGCTTGATGTGCCTTGTTCAGCCACTGGCGTAATTCGCCGTCACCCTGATATAAAATGGTTACGTCGCGCATCAGATATCGAAGACTTATCTAAGTTACAAAACGATATTCTTGATAGCATTTGGCCACTGTTAAAACCAGGTGGCACATTGGTATATGCTACGTGTTCGGTTCTTCCACAAGAAAACCAACAGCAAGTTGCTAAGTTTTTAGCTAATAACGATGATGTAGAACATATACCTCTACACGAAAATGATACCGTAACAACTCCAGGTTTGCAGTTACTGCCCGGTGAAAGTGATGGATTTTATTACGCTAAGCTAGTTAAAAAAGCCTAATAGCCGTACACTAAATAGTTAGCCATTTATGAAACATTAAATGGCTATTTTTTTAATTAAATTATGATCAATACCACGGGTAAATAATGAAAATAATTATACTCGGTGCCGGGCAAGTTGGTGCTACGCTTGCTGAAAACTTAGTTGGCGAACAAAACGAAATTACCGTTGTTGATATAGACGGTAACCGATTACGTGAACTTCAAGATAAGTACGACTTACAAGGGGTTATGGGCCACAGCGCGCACCCTGATGTATTACGCCGTGCAGGCGCTGAAGATGCCGATATGATTATAGCGGTAACCAGTTCAGATGAAGTGAACATGGTTGCATGCCAAGTGGCGTACAGTATTTTTAAAACGCCCACTAAAATTGCCCGCATTCGCTCAGAGCAATATTTAAAATACCGCGAAAAACTATTTCAAAACGATGATTTACCAATCGATCATTACATTGCTCCCGAAGCACTGGTCACTAAGTATATTCGCCGTCTAATTGACTACCCTGGTGCTCTGCAAGTATTGCAGTTTGCTGATGGCATGCTCTCGTTAGTAGCCGTAAAAGCTTACTATGGGGGTTTATTAGTAGGTTATGCGTTATCTGCACTTAAAGAACATATTCCTAATGTAGAAACTCGTGTTGCCGCTATTTATCGTCAAGGTAAAGCAATCAAACCACTGGGTACCACCGTTATTGAAGCCGATGACGAAGTATTCTTTATTGCCGCTACAAAACATATACGCGCAGTAATGAACGAGCTACAAAAACTTGAGCGTTCGTACAAAAAAATTATGATAGCTGGTGGCGGTAACATTGGGGCAGGCCTTGCCCGCTCACTTGAAAAAAACCACACCGTTAAACTAATTGAACGCAGTAAAGAACGTGCCGAGCAACTCTCAGAAATGCTCGATAACACGGTCGTTTTTTGTGGTGACGCATCTGATCAAGAATTGCTCTCAGAAGAACATATTGAACAAGTCGATGTATTTATTGCTGTAACCAACGACGATGAAGCAAACATTATGTCGGCCATGCTTGCAAAACGCATGGGCGCACAAAAAACCATGGTACTTATTCAACGTGGAGCTTACGTTGATTTGGTACAAGGCGGCGAAATAGATATTGCCATATCGCCACAACAAGCAACTATATCAGCGTTATTAACGCACGTACGCCGTGGTGATATTGTTAACGTGTATTCACTGCGTAAAGGCGCAGCAGAAGCCATTGAAGCGGTTGCTCATGGTGATGAAAACACATCTAAAGTGGTTGGTCGTGCGATTGCCGACATAAAACTTCCTGCAGGTACAACCATTGGGGCAATAGTACGTAATGACGATGTGTTGATAGCTCACGATGATACAATTATTATGTCGGGCGATCATGTCATCATGTTTTTAATCGACAAAAAACACATTACCGTTGTAGAAAAACTATTCCAAGTAAGTGCTATATTCCTTTAACTAGTTACTCTAATTAGTTAATTTAATACACAAAAAAGCCGCTGACTAAGGCGGCTTTAATGGAGTATGCTTAAATATTGATTACTGTACTTTTGAAAACTCTTCTTTAGAGATTTCACCATTACCATCAGTATCCAAATCATCAAAAATCTTTACAAGCTGAGGGTTAACCTTTGCTTCTTCCATTGTAATAGCACCGTTACCATCTGCATCAAAAGAGGCAAAATCTACTGCGGCATATGCTGCTGATGAAGATGCTAAAACGATAACTGCAAGTGTTGTATTTAATGTTTTCATAATAATATTCCTAGTAATATGGGAAGTCCTTTTCAAAGATCCCTGACTGTGAAAAATGTTTAATCTGAAAAGATTAATTAGTAATTAGCGAATTCTTCTTTAGAAAGCTCGCCGCTACCGTCGGTATCTAGCTCAATAAATTCAGCCATTAAATCTGTATCGACTGCCGCTTCGCTTGGGCTAATTGTGCCGCTACCATCGATATCAAGGCTGTCAAAATCTGATGCTGCAAATGCAGCGGAAGAAGATGCTAGTACTATAAGTGCTAATGCTTTATTTAAATGTTTCATAACTTAATCCTTCAATGTTCTATCAAAAAAATTGCTTCGTTTAACTTAAAACGTAATTTTTCACTTCCTTGTTATCCTCTTTCGTAAGCTCCCTTGCCTACTTAGGTGTCTTTGGCAACTCAGGATAAATACTTTTCAATTAAGCTTCTGAAAATTCTTCTTTTGATAACTCACCATTTTGGTCAGTATCAAGCTCAGAAAACATGCTCATTAGCTTTGCATCTACTGATGCTTCTGCTTGGCTAATTGTGCCACTGCCGTCTACATCCAGTGTGTCAAAATCTGTTACAGCAAAAGCGGCTGAAGAAGATGCAATAGCGATAAGTGCTAAAGTTTTATTAATGCTTTTCATAATATGTATCCTTCAAATTTATGTGTGTGCGATTAAGTATTTCACTTTGAATCACGATTTCGTTCAGTACACTTAGACTATTACAACTTAGATGCCAACATTTAAAAGTTAATAATTTTCAATAAGTTAAATGAAAAACGTACAACAAGAAGGCATTTTTAGAATAATTATTGTTGCCCTTTAGCAACACGTTTTAAAGGGTCTACATTAAAACCAATAAAAACATATAGTTATGTTTATATAAAAAGATACATTTTAAAATGTATGGTTTTAAATGGAGGGATTTAAAAGAATAATTGAGATAAATTTTACCGAGGAAACTTTAATAACAAAAAATAAGCTGTAAAAAACAATACGTAATCAGTTGTTTTATTTAAATAATAATTTTAATTATGAAAGAGAGAAAAAACATTTTACAAATACTGACGTAAAATGCCTTTTTGTTGCAAATAAGCGAAAACCTATTTATTCAACGGTAGGCTCAAGCGCAGAAGGGTCTATAAAATGCTCTTTCATAAAGGCTTTCATTTCATCCTCGCTTGCTAGTAGCTTAATTCCACAGTGCACACCGGCGGCATGCTCTTTAACACTGCAAATTTCACCTTCAAAATCTTTATCACTGCTATTAAGTACGACAGTGCATTGCATATCTTTAATACTTTCAACTTGCTGATCGCCTCTAATATCAAACATTACACCAGTGAGTGAAATGTCTTTAATAAGGCCTTCAAGTACCCTATCGTCACTTAGCTTTAGCTTTGCAGGTAATAAGGTAGGTATGCGTGTTTGTGAGCGTAGCGCAAATAACTGCACTTGCTTTGGAAAGTTTATAAACACGAGTTTAGCGGGATGAGAGGCTACCGACATAATTTGCTGGCGAAACGCAATAACTTGCCCGCCACTGCCTTCAATAAGCGCTCTTACAACAACCATTACGCCATCACGTAAATAGTCACTCGCCACAGGTAAACGCTTTGCATTGGGATAATTTAAAATAATAAACTGTTTATCGAGTAAACCAACTAATTCAGTTTTAACACGCTTACTGCTTGTAGGTGTTAATATTTCTAGGTCGACTAAGCTGCCTACACTTATATGCTTTAGCTTTTCTAAATTTGTTGGCATATCCCTTTCCCAATAGTTCGTAATTTAAAACTTAAGCCGCTCGTTTATCCACGCCAAAAAGTAGGCGTAAATAGCACTAATAAAGTAAATATTTCTAGGCGACCAAACACCATTGCAATGGTAAGCAACCATTTAGCACCATCGGTTATAGCGCCATAATGCGATGCTACATCACCCAAACCTGGACCTAAGTTATTTAAACAAGCCGCAGTGGCTGAGAACGCAGTTATGTTATCCATACCCGTGCCCATAAGCGCTAACATAATAATAATAAACACCAACGCATATGCAGAGAAAAATCCCCACACGGCTTCTACTACTTTGTCTGGCAACGCCTTTCGACCCAGCTTGATTGAATATATAGCCCGAGGGTGCACCAAACGATTAAGCTCACGCACACCCTGCAAGTAAAGTAAGAACACGCGCACTACTTTCATACCACCACCGGTAGAGCCTGCACAACCACCAATAAAGCTCGAAAATATAAGTAAAATAGGTAAAAACAAAGGCCATGTTGAAAAGTTATCAGTAGCAAAGCCTGCTGTTGTACTCATAGAAACAGCTTGAAATAATGCCTGATCGAGGGTTTCATCGCCATTAGCAAATATTTCATTAGAGGAAAGTACGGTAAAACAAATAACCACCAGCGCTAATTGAATACACAAAAACACCTTAAACTCAGGGTCTCGAATATAAACTTGTATGTTACGACTGGCCACTGCGGCGTAATGCAGGGAGAAGTTAACAGCGGCAATAATTAAAAAGAACACACAAATAAAGTTAATTACAGGGCTGTCAAAGTGCCCCATGGAAGCATCGTAAGTAGAAAAACCACCTATCGCGACCGTTGAGAATGCATGACATATCGCATCAAACCACTCCATCCCGGCTGCCCAATAAGCCAGCATACAAGCAATAGTCAGTGACACATAAATATACCAAAGGTGCTTTGCTGTATCGGCAATTCGCGGGGTCATTTTGGAATCTTTTACAGGCCCAGGTATTTCAGCGCGATATAACTGCATACCACCAACACCTAGCATGGGGAGTATAGCGACAGCGAGTACGATTATACCCATACCGCCAAACCACTGGAGTTGCTGGCGATAAAACAACACCGACTTAGGTAAGTACTCAATACCGGTAAGTACTGTAGCGCCGGTGGTTGTTAAGCCAGAGAATGCTTCAAACACCGCATCGGCGAGCGATAAATTAGGTTCTTGTAAAAATATAAGCGGCAAGGACGCAAACGCCCCAAGTACCAGCCAAAACAAAACAACAATTAAAAAGCCTTCACGTGCTTTTAAGTCACCGTTTTCATGGCGGTTTGGGTAATAAGCCATCATGCCAATAACAACACTAAAGATAAATGCTAAAACAAAAGGAACACCACCACCGTCTTTATATATTAAAGACACCAGTGCCGGAGGCACCATGGTAATACTAAACAGCGCAACAAGTTGGCCAAGAATTTTTATGATGGTACGAAATTGCATTTAGCTTGTCGCTTTTATTATTAGTAAATTCAGGCTGAGTAGTATCAACCAAATTAAATAGGGTCAGTATGCATTACATGCAACTTGTGTAGGTTATTACTCTTTAATAGTTAACTCAACTGCGCCGTGACTTAAATCAAAAATATCTTTGATTGCTTGCTGAGCTTCGCGGCTATCTATTGTAATCACCCATTCAATATTAGCAGTAAATTGCTTATCAATATTAAGCACTTGATACTTTGTTTTTAATAACTGCTCAATCGCACCTTGCATGCTGTACTCGCTACTCCCTGTAATTTCAACACTGGGAACTTTAAGTACCGTTTGCAATTTTAATAATGCATTATTTAATGAGCCACCATAAGCACGTACTAATCCGCCCGTGCCTAATTTTATTCCGCCAAAGTAACGTGTGACTACAGCTGTGATTTCGCCAAGGCCTGAACCCACCAGCACATTTAACATAGGTTTTCCTGCAGTGCCATTTGGTTCACCATCGTCCGAAAAACCATAAACATGGCTGCCACCGGGGTTGCCTGCCACATGTGCCCAGCAGTTATGACGCGCATCGCTATACTTTTCTTCAATGCTTTTAATAAATGCTTTAGCTGAATTTAAATCGGGGGTATGTGCAATGTGAACTATAAACGTACTTTTTTTAATTTCTTCTTGATGAAAAACGTCAGCAGCGGGATATTTATATTCAGACATATTTTAAACTTGTAAAAAGGGGGCCAAAAGGCCCCTTTAAATAATGTACGTATTTTAACGTGTATAAACTAATTAGTGTTAACTAGAATTAATCGAGCGCTAAATCTCGTGTCATATTCTCTAAGCTATCTTCGTGAACAATAATGTTATCTTCAATACGAATACCGCCAAATGGTTTAAATGACTCAATCTTTTCCCAATTAATAAACTGCTTATTATCGGTTTGCGCTAAATCACCAAGCAGTGAATCAATAAAATATAAGCCTGGCTCAATGGTAAACACTTGGTTTTTTTCAATCAGGCGAGTACAACGCAAGAACGGATGCCCTTCAGGCGATGGCTGATGTGTGCCCTTTTCGTCACTCATAAAACCACCCATATCATGCACTTGTAAACCAAGATGATGCCCTAGTCCATGCGGGAAGAAAGTAGAGGTAATTTTACGCTCAACAATTTCCTCAGCGGGTAGGTTAACAATTTTAAAGTCACTGAGTATTTGTGCGATACGGTTATGGCATTCAACGTGTAAATCACCATAAAGCATACCCGGCTTTAAACCTTTACCTAACTCTATTTGTTGAACTGTCATCGCTTGTACAAGCTCAGCAAACTCACCCTGCTTTTTAAAATCATACGTACGAGTAATATCAGCAGCATAACCATTAAAGTTTGCACCAGCATCAATTAAAAATGAGTTATGAGTGTGTGGCGCTTTTGGATCAAAGTGCGTGTAGTGCAAAATAGCGCAGTTTTCGTTAAGCGCAACAATGTTGCCGTACGGCATTTCATTTTCGCTTTGACGTGTTGCCATTAAGTACGCTTGCTGAATATCGAACTCGCTACCACCATTAAAGAATGTGTCGCGTGCAGCTTTATGCCCATCTACTGCAATGCGGTTAGCGTTGCGTAAACATTCAAGTTCGTACTGCGTTTTATAAGCGCGGTGGTAATGAAAATAGTTAAGTACAGGCTCAGGGTTCATAATACTAAAACCAAGTGCTTGCGCTACTTCAATATATTCGCCCATGTAAGCGTATTTAGCTTTGTCGTATGGTAATAACTTTTCAACTTGATCAGGCTGAAGTAATAGCTCTATATCAAAGTACTCAGCCCAAAAGTCACGAGGCTCGTCTGGTACTTTATGCCAAAAATCTACCGGACGATAAAATATTAGTTTTGGTTTGTCGCTGCCATTTACCACAATCCAGCAATGAGGATTATCAATAACCGGTAACCACGCTTTAAACTGTGGATTAACTTTAAATGGATAATACATATCATCTAAAAACTGGCGCTTAGCTTGGCCTGAATGAATTACTAATCCTTCTAACCCTTCGCTATTACAAATTGTACGAGTACGCTGTTGCAGTGTTGCAATATGTTCGGCGTATAAAACGGCTAATTTATCCATTGTTAATCCATCTGTTAAATTTAACTTGCTCTGAGTCTATCACTTATACCAATTGCATTAAATTAATGATCTATTATAGCGACAAGAAAATAG
The DNA here is from genome assembly GCF_030408075.1 of Pseudoalteromonas sp. APC 3358. Taxonomy (NCBI): domain Bacteria; kingdom Pseudomonadati; phylum Pseudomonadota; class Gammaproteobacteria; order Alteromonadales; family Pseudoalteromonadaceae; genus Pseudoalteromonas; species Pseudoalteromonas sp. APC 3358. The sequence goes on along the minus strand of NZ_JASDCE010000018.1, from coordinate 42,657 downwards.
CTTAATAACAAGGCTAAAATTATGATACATAGTTGTTCTATATAAATAATTTTTAACGCAGTTATTGAGTTATTTAATACGCTAGAATGATCATGTTTTTAATAAAATTGGTATTACACTAAGCGCTCAAAAAAGGGGGATATTTAACATGTAAACATCCCCCTTATTAATACCTATACCTATCGTGTTAAGTTATTGGTCGATTGGTATCATATATTCAACCGCCCATTTTCATTTCGAGTAGCGGCGCTAATACATTACCTTCTCGGCCCATTCTTGTATGGTAAACCTGCCTGTACGCAAATACATTTTTTACGTAATCGCGGGTTTCGCGATACGGAATAAGCTCTACCCATAACTCAGCCGGAATAGCGTCATCAGGTAACCAACGCTTTATACGGTGATAACCCGCATTATAAGAAGCCGTAGCCAGCACCTCATTGCCATGGTTTTTCTTTTTTAAGTATTGTAAGTAACTCGTACCCAACCTAATATTTGTTTTAGGTTGATATAAACGACTACTTGTCACACTGCCTTTATTTACATACTCAGCAGTACTAGGTAATAACTGCATTAAACCACGTGCATTAGCATGCGAGCGTGCATCTGGCGCAAAAGAGCTTTCGCGCCTTGCAATAGCAATACTCCAGGCAACATCTATCTTGCTACGTTTACTGTAGCGCTCAAAAACATCTTGAAACGCAAACGGAAAACGTTGCTCTACGTTATCCCACGCTTTAATTTTTGCTAAAGTAAAAATAGTACTGTCGTGCCAACCTAAATCGGTAGATAGTTGTGATGCTGCTAGCTTTTCTTCATCGCTAGACGTATCCGTTAAATAATTCCACTCACGGCGCGCCGACGTAAAGCGCTCAATATCATAAAGTGCTTTTGCACGCTTAAAGCCAGGTGCATTACTTACTTTATCTACAAGCACCTTATCGACTGCTAAAGGTTGATTATTTAAATCAACGGGCAAACCTAAACGTGCTGCTGCTAAAAAGCCGTAATAATCACGATTAGCCGCTACTTTTTTCCAAATATCGTCTGCTTTTTGTTGCTCGCCACGTTTAGCATAGCTATAAGCTAACCAATATTGCTGGCCAAGGCTTAAATCCTCTTTTCCTGTAAAAAACGCAGCAATCCCTTCCCAATCTTGGGTTTTGAGCATATTGCCCAGTTGCCATTGAATAAGCTTGCTGTCTAATCGCTCTTTCGGCACTTTATTTAGCCAAAAGCTCGCTTGCTTATGCCCGCTTGAAGCAAGTGACAACGCAAAGGTGTAATACACGTCAGCTTTATCTTCATCACTATACTTAAATATTTTTTCTAGTTTTTCCCATGCTTTTAAAGCAAGCTCTTTATCGCGCCAAACCAAGCGTTTAACACCATAAATTGCTATTTGGCCTTCTTTAGCCGACTTATTTTTATATCGATATAATCCAGCTGCCGTGCTTGGATCTTTTCGCACTTTTAAATATAAGTCAGCTAAGTAACGATCCTTACTTGGCAATAAAGTTTTTAAGTAAGGTAATAAGCTTTGCGTCCCGCCTTGTGCAGCAAGTGTTACACGCTTCCAAACCGTTTCTTCTTTCATGTAGCCTTTTTTACGCCACGTAGAAAACAAACTATCACAGCCATTAGGTTGCGATTTACCAACGGCCCATAAGTCGGTCACCTGATTTAGAATCGCCTTTTCAGGCGCGCCCAAGTCGAGCTGAAAATCTAAATAAGTACAGGTAAGCCCAGTATTAGAAGTTTCACGGTAGTTGCGTATGTACGCCGCTTTTTCATTGTTCTCTTTTAAATACTCCAACCACGCTTTGCGCACAGGCCACTCAAGCGGTGTATGCTGATATATATTTAAATAGTCTTCTATCTCTGCCTGATGCTTAATACTCGGGTGACGTTGCCAATATGTTTTTTCAACATACGGTTTTAACGGATGATTTAGGTTACTAACCGCTTGTTTAAAGTCTTGGTAACTTCCGTACCTTACTTTTTTTTCGGCATCTAAAAAGGCATCGTTATCGATACTTGCCTCGGCAGAGTGAAGAGGGAAAATGAATGCAGCTGCCGCAACACTTAGTAAATATTTTTTCATAATGTCCTTTAATAAAAATTAAAGTAGTGAATAAAAACTTTTCAACCACCTTAGCACCAAACCAGCTATATTTTAACCAGTCGATTGTAACCGAGTTAAATTTTTCGTTGCATTTTTAATTTAAAGCAAGCACACTGATTGAAATGCAAACTCATCGTACCAGTCTTAGTTCGTCAACTAGGGAGAATAATAATGTTATATAAAAGCGATTCCTTTGAAGTTAGCTTCCTAAAGGAAAACATCGCCGAGTTTAAGTTTTGTGTTGCAGGTTCTGTAAACACATTATCTCAAAAAACTCTTTCAGATTGCGCAGCAGCATTAAAAGAATTAGCTGCCAATACTGATATCAAAGGCATGATTTTTACCAGTGATAAAGACCACTTTATTATTGGTGCCGATATCTTCGAATTTTTACCTACATTTACTAAACCTGAAGAAGAATTAGTAGTGTGGATCAAAAACGCAACCGACGTTTTTGATGCAATCGAAGATTTACCATTCCCAACTCTAAGCGCTATAAATGGTATGGCACTTGGCGGTGGTTGTGAGTGGGCACTTGCTACCGATTATCGCGTGGCAAGCGAAACAGCTAAAATGGGCCTACCAGAAGTTAAACTTGGCATAATGCCTGGTTTTGGTGGCACAGTGCGCTTACCACGTATCATTGGCGCCGATAACGCGATGATGTGGATTACCTCAGGCGCAGAAAACCGCGCAGCAGATGCCCTTAAAGTAGGTGCGTTTGACGCGGTAGTTAGTGCTGACAAACTTTTAGAGTCAAGTGTATCAACACTTGAACTGGCGATTGCTGGCAAGCTAGATTGGCAAGCAAAACGTAACGTAAAACTACAGCCACTTAAATTAAACCGTGTTGAGCAAGGCATGAGCTTTGCTATGGCAGAAGGTATGGTAATGGGTAAAACCAAAGGCCACTATCCTGCACCGGTTATGGCTGTACGTACTATTAAAGCAGCGGCAAACTGTACTCGCGATGAAGCAATGGCAATCGAAAACGCTAACTTTGCTAAATTAGCACGTACACCAGAAGCGGCTGCACAGACAGGTATATTCCTAGCTGACCAATACATTAAAGGTAAAGCACGTAAATTTGCTAAACAAAGCGATGTAGAAATTAAACAAGCCGCTGTATTAGGTGCTGGTATTATGGGTGGCGGTATTGCATACCAGTCTGCTTATAAAGGCACACCTATTATAATGAAAGACATCCAACAAGATGCGCTTGATTTAGGTATGGGTGAAGCGTCTAAGTTATTAGGTGCAAAAGTTAAGCGTGGCCACATGCCAATGGAAAAAATGTTGGCAACACTTAGCAAAATTAAGCCAACACTTAACGCGTCAGACCTACAAAGTGCCAACATTATTGTTGAAGCCGTTGTAGAAAACCCTAAAGTTAAGCAAGCAGTACTCGCTGATCTTGAAAAGACCATGCCAGAAGGTACGGTACTTACTTCAAACACATCAACTATTTGTATTGATTTACTAGCACAAGCGCTAGATAAGCCAGAAAACTTTTGTGGTATGCACTTTTTCAACCCTGTGCCAAAAATGCCATTAGTAGAAATTATCCGTGGCGCAAAAACCTCAGATAAAACAATTAATGCAGTAGTTGATTACGCACTTAAATTAGGTAAATCGCCAATTGTTGTTAACGATTGCCCAGGCTTTTTTGTAAACCGTGTTTTATTCCCTTACTTTGCAGGTTTTAGCAAATTAGTGGTTGAAGGCGCTAACTTTGCAAAAGTAGATAAAGTAATGGAAAACGTATTTGGCTGGCCTATGGGTCCGGCTTACTTACTTGATGTTGTAGGTATTGATACAGCGTTCCATTGTACTGGCGTAATGGCTGACGGTTTCCCTGAGCGTATGGCGCGTGCTGATAAAGACCCTGTTACTATTTTTGCCAACGAAAAACGTTTTGGTCAAAAGAACAAAGCCGGTTTTTACAAATACGAAACAGATCGTCGCGGTCGTCTTAAAAAGTCTCATGACGAGACAGCAGTTGAGCTACTAAGCCCAATTACAGACGCATCAAAAGAATTTGATAAACAAGAAATCATCGACCGTTGTATGATTCCAATGATTAACGAAGTGCTACTGTGTTTGCAAGAAGGCATTGTTGCCTCTCCGCAAGAAGCAGATATGGCATTAGTTTACGGTGTTGGTTTCCCTCCATTTAGAGGCGGCGCGTTCCGTTACTTAGATCAAACTGGTTTAGCTAACTTTGTTGCAGCAGCAGACAAATACGCTCACCTAGGTGCGATTTACCAAGTATCTGAGCAAACTCGCAAGTGGGCCGAAGAAGGTCGTGTTTTCTATAAGGTGGAAGGTTAATATCATGAATAATCCAGTAATTGTAGATTGTATCCGCACACCAATGGGTCGCTCTAAAAGTGGTGTATTCAAACATAAACGTGCTGAAGACTTAAGCGCACATTTAATGAAAGGCTTACTTGATCGCAACCCAGCAGTTGATCCAGCATCAATTGACGATATTTATTGGGGTTGTGTACAGCAAACATTAGAGCAAGGCTTTAACGTAGCACGTAACGCAGCATTACTTGCCGGTATCCCACACAGCGTACCTGCTGTAACGGTTAACCGTTTATGTGGATCGTCAATGCAAGCATTGCATGACGCTGCACGCGCAATAATGACAGGCGCTGGCGACACTTACCTAATTGGTGGTGTTGAGCACATGGGTCACGTACCTATGACTCACGGCAACGACTTTCACCCTGGCCTTGCAACAACGATTGCACAAGCATCGGGCTCAATGGGTTTAACAGCAGAATACCTTGCAACACTTCATGGCATTAGCCGTGAGCAACAAGATGAATTTGCTTATCGCTCACATCAACGTGCACAAGCTGCAACTGTTGAAGGCCGTTTCCGTCGCGAAATTTTAGCAATGGAAGGTCACGCAGCAGATGGTTCTCTTATATTAGTTGAAGACGACGAAGTAATTCGCCCAGAAACAACAGTAGAAGGCCTATCAAAGCTTCGCCCTGTATTTAATCCTGCATCGGGCACGGTAACAGCCGGTACGTCTTCTGCACTTTCTGACGGCGCATCTGCAATGTTAGTAATGAGCGAAGAAAAAGCAAAAGAACTTGGCTTACCAATTCGTGCGCGCATTAAAGCAATGGCAGTCGCTGGTTGCGATCCATCAATTATGGGTTACGGCCCAGTACCAGCAAGTAAAAAAGCACTTGCTCAAGCCGGTATTACAATTGATGACCTAGGCGTAGTAGAACTTAACGAAGCCTTTGCAGCACAATCATTACCTGTAATGAAAGATTTAGGGTTAATGGATGTTGTTGACGAAAAAGTGAATTTAAATGGCGGCGCAATCGCACTTGGTCACCCTCTGGGTTGTTCGGGTTCGCGTATTAGCACATCGCTTATTCACTTAATGGAAGACAAAAATGTACGATACGGTTTAGCAACTATGTGTATTGGTTTAGGCCAAGGCATTGCCACTGTATTTGAACGTGTTCAAGACTAATTAGTTTTAAACATGTAAAACCATCTTGGTGATTAAAAAGGCGGACTGATTTTATTCAGTTCGCCTTTTTTATTAGCTTTAATTTATGAAAACGTCCCTTTATCAAACAAGCATGTAACAGCGTAATTATGTGATCGGGCGTATTATTAAATAAAGTCTTTTGCAGCAATAAAGTTTCAAATAAAATGAACATATTAAGATAAGTAAAATAGTTAAATTACACTTAAAATTGCGTTAAACTCCCAAACTTATTAATTGCTATACCTAAGCACTCGCGTACGCAGCAATCACTTTAATTAAACAGGTCAATTTATTATGAGCTTTGATAATCCCGATCACCAATTAGATGCCATAGGCCTTCGCTGCCCAGAGCCAGTAATGATGGTACGTGCTGCTATTCGTAAAATGAGTGATGGTGAAACGTTATTAATAACCGCAGATGATCCGTCAACGACTCGCGATATTCCGAGTTTTTGTACGTTTATGGATCACACGCTGGTGGCTAAAGATGCAGAAGAAGCACCGTATAGATATGTGGTTATGAAAGGGCTTTAAAATAACGTAGGTTGGGTTGAGTTTTACGAAACCCAACGTATTTAATAACCACCAAAATAGTTTTATTCGCCACACATGTTGGGTTTCGTTTCACTCTACCCAACCTACGAAACCCCCTTGGTGTTAATGCTGAATAAACACTACAACGTCCTTGTCACAAATCCATTAATTCACTCGGGCTGCTTTAAAAATACAGCTATCACTTCTTCGTTATCGTCACTTGTGGCTTGTCGTAGTCACTGTAATCAATACTTACTATGTATGTGCCTTTTATTGCTGGTGTGAAACTAAAGTAGTTATAAATAGTATTACAGTCTGCGATAGCTGGTTGGCCGAGTGTTAGGCTTTGCCCTGCTGGTTGTACGTCGCTGTAACCACAGTTGTAACCTTCACTAAAATCGACATCGGCTATTTTAAATTCGTACACTTTACCAGGCGTCGAAAATTTCACTTCTGCTTGATAAAGCGCAGGGCCAACTGGTGCAAACTGATACTGGGGTTCTGCATCCCACAGTGTAAAGTCGCCACGTAAGTAAATTGTGCGGTCAAGCTCTTGCTGTGGTAATACATCGTTAATCGAAATTTGGCTTGTACAGGCAGTAAGTAAACCAGCAATTGCTAAGGTTAAAATTCGTTTCATAGAAATCATCAATGGGGTTTCCTTTGCATACAGTGAAAACTAAAAAGCCAGCAAAACGCTGGCTTTTAAAATTGCTAATCGGTGTTATTTTTGTAAAACAGAAATATCTGCAATACCTAAAAACAACCCGCTTAACTGGCTTAGCAGCGCAAGACGATTTTGCTTAACAGCTTCATCGTCGGCCATAACCATTACGTTGTCAAAAAAGTTATCAACACTTTCGCGAATACCTGCCAACTGGCTTAATGCTTCTTGGTAGTTTCCATCTGCGTAAAGTGGTGCAAGGTCAGTGGCAAATTTTGCTACTTGTGATGCCAATACTTTTTCAGCGTCGTCGCTTAATAAGCTCTCATCAACACTACCTTGGCTGGTAATGTCGTTTTTAGCCAGAATATTACCTACACGCTTATTAGCTGCTGCAAGCGCTTCTGCTGCGTCTAATGTACGGAAGTGGCTTACGGCTTTAACACGGCGATCAAAATCAACAGGTTTAGTCGGACGACGTGCAAGCACTGCTTGAATTACGTCTACTTCAATACCTTCGTCTTGATACCAAGCACGGAAGCGCCCTAGCATAAATTCAAATACGTCAGTTGATACATTTAAGTTAGTTAACTTGTCGCCAAACAATGTTTGCGATTTAGCTACTAGGTCTAAAATATCAAGTGGTAGTTCTTTTTCTACCATAATGCGAAGTGCACCAATAGCAGCACGACGAAGAGCAAATGGGTCTTTGTCACCTTTAGGTGCCTGGCCTATACCAAAAATACCCACCAGCGTATCAAACTTATCAGCAATAGCTACTGCACAGCTAATTAAGTTTGTAGGTAAATTGTCGCCTGCAAAGCGTGGCATGTACTGCTCGTTTTGCGCTATGGCTACATCTTCGGCTTCACCATCGTGGCGAGCGTAATGCATTCCCATTACACCTTGCACGTCGGTAAATTCCATTACCATTTCAGTCATCAAGTCTGTTTTACTTAATAAGCCTGCACGCTGTGCTAGTACTTTATCAGCACCTAATTGCTCAGCAATATAACCTGCAAGCTCACTAATACGCTGAGACTTATCTTTGAGCGTACCAAGTTGCTTTTGGAACAATACGCTATCAAGCGATCCTAATCGGCTTTCTAGAGTTTTCTTTTTATCTGTTTCAAAGAAGAACTGTGCATCGGCTAAACGCGGACGCACTACTTTTTCGTTACCAGAAATAACCACACTTGGATCTTTACTTTCTATGTTAGATACAAACAAAAATTTATTTAAAAGTTTGCCGTTTTGATCTAATAACGGGAAATATTTTTGATCGTCTTTCATGGTGTAAATTAACGCTTCGGCTGGTACATCTAAAAATGCTTCTTCAAATGTTGCCGTTAAAGTAACTGGCCACTCTACAAGTGATGTTACTTCTTCTAGTAAATCTTCATCCATTGCAACAACAGCGTTAACTGCGCTTGCAGCCTCTTCTATTTGTGCTCGAATTTGCGCTTTACGTTGCTCGTAATCAGCAATAACGTAAGCAGATTTAAGTACGTCAAAAACGTCATCTGCATGGTTTATACTAATTTTTTCTGGGTGGTGAAAACGATGACCCTGAAGCTGGTTAGTTATTTTCTTACCAAGGATCTCGCCTTCAAGTAGCTCATCACCAAACAAAATAGTTACCGTATGCACAGGGCGAATAAATTGTGTTTTATTCGCGCCCCAACGCATTGGTTTAGGAATTGGTAATTTAGCCAACGCTTTAGTAATTGCACCTGTCATTAGCGTTTTAGTTTCTTGCCCTGCTACTTTAGCAATGTGCAATAGCCATGCGCCTTTGTCTGTTTCGAGTGTTTGTGCATCTTTTACTTCAATACCACAACCACGTGCCCAACCCATTGCTGCTTTTGTTGGGTTACCGTCACCGTCAAATGCAGCTTTAGTTGCTGGACCGCGTTTTTCAACTTCTTTGTCTTGTTGCTTAGCTTCAAGCGCTTTTACTTGTAAACCTAAACGACGAGGCGATGCATACCAGCTTACGCCTTGATGTGCTAACTCTAGTGTTTCAAGCTCTGCAGTTAAGTTTGCAGCAAAGGCTTCTGCTAATTTACGCAGTGCTTTTGGTGGCAACTCTTCTGTGCCAATTTCTACTAATAAATTTTGTGCTGACATACTTACTTATCCTTACACAGCGGGAAACCAAGCGCTTCGCGTTTGTCATAGTAACTTTGTGCACACGCTTTTGATAACGCACGAACGCGTAGAATATAACGTTGACGTTCGGTTACCGAAATTGCGTGGCGTGCGTCTAGTAAGTTAAATGCGTGCGATGCTTTCATTACTTGCTCGTAAGCCGGTAGTGGTAAGTTTGCTTCAATTAACTTTTGGCTCTCTGCTTCACATTTATCAAACTGAGCAAATAAGTCTTCTACGTTTGCGTGTTCAAAATTGTAAGTAGACTGCTCTACTTCATTTTGATGGAACACGTCGCCGTAGGTTACGCGCCCTAGTGGACCGTCTGCCCATACTAAGTCGTAAATACTATCTACGCCTTGAATGTACATTGCTAAACGCTCTAGGCCGTAAGTGATCTCACCCGTTACTGGTGAACACTCAATACCACCAACTTGTTGGAAGTAGGTAAACTGCGTTACTTCCATGCCGTTTAACCAAATTTCCCAACCTAGGCCCCACGCACCTAACGTAGGTGATTCCCAGTTGTCTTCTACAAAGCGAACTTCGTGAGTTAGTGTATCGATACCCATAGCCGCTAAAGAGCCTAAATAAAGCTCTTGGATGTTATCTGGCGATGGCTTTAAAACTACCTGAAATTGGTAGTAGTGTTGTAAGCGATTTGGATTTTCACCGTAGCGACCATCGGTAGGACGACGACACGGTTGCACGTATGCACTCGCCATTGGCTCTGGACCAATAGACTTTAAAAAAGTTTGCGGGTGAAATGTCCCTGCGCCCACTTCCATATCAAGTGGTTGAATAATGACACAGCCTTGCTGCGCCCAATAATCCTGTAAAGCCAGGATCAAACCTTGAAAGGTTTTTACGTCATATTTTTGCATATTTGGCTTTTTACTATCTAAGAAGTAGCGTGAAAATTACCCTTAGTATACCGTGTGTACACTCAGGTTTTAAGCAGTTTGTGTAATTGAAGAAAATAAAAAAGGAGCCATTAGGCTCCTTTTTCTATGTAAGCAATATTTTTTACACGTCTAAGTTAACTACACGTAGTGCGTTCTTTTCAATAAACTCACGACGAGGCTCTACTTGGTCACCCATTAAGGTCGCAAATAATTGATCCGCGCCAACAGCATCTTCGATCGTTACTTGTAACATACGGCGAGCACTAGGATCCATTGTGGTCTCCCAAAGCTGGCTTGGGTTCATTTCGCCCAGTCCTTTATAGCGTTGAATATAGATCCCGCGCTTCGATTCTGTGATCAACCATTCCAAAGCATCCACAAAGTTATCAACAGGTTTTGTTTTCTCACCACGTTGAATATATGCACCTTCGCTAAGGATGTTTGCGATGTTAGTACCAGTCACAGCAATGCGTTGGTAGTCACGTGACGCAATAAAGTCATAATGAAGTACGTGTGCTTTATCTACACCGTGCTGACGAATATTCACAACCGGGTAATACATATTACGCTCAGCATCATGCTCTGTACCAGCATGGAAAATAGTCGCATCTTCATCACGTGCAATCAGGTCGTCAACCAACACTTTAGTCCAAGCAATTACTTTAGCTTCATCTGAAAGGTCATCAGTTTTCAATTCTGTTTGATAAATTAAGCGTTCCATTACCGTGTTAGGGTATTTACGCTTTAAACGCTCAATTACTTTAACTGTGTTTTGATAATCGTGAACGATTTCTTCTAGTGCCTCACCTTCAAGAGCTGGTGCATCTGTACTTGCATACAACGCTGCACCATTAAGAGCAAGCGATGTTAGGTATTCAACTAATGCAGGGTCATCTTTAATATAACGCTCTTGCTTACCTTTTTTCACTTTATAAAGTGGTGGTTGAGCAATGTAAATATAGCCGCGTTCTACAATTTCAGGCATTTGGCGATAGAAGAATGTTAATAGTAACGTACGAATGTGAGAACCATCCACGTCCGCATCGGTCATGATGATGATACGGTGGTAACGTAATTTCTCAGGGTTATATTCGTCACGACCAATACCACACCCTAATGCAGTAATTAGTGTTGCTACTTCTTGTGAAGATAACATTTTATCAAAACGTGCTTTTTCTACGTTTAAGATTTTACCTTTAAGCGGAAGAATAGCTTGGTTTTTACGGTTACGTCCCTGCTTGGCTGATCCGCCAGCAGAGTCCCCTTCCACTATATATAGTTCAGATTGGGCAGGATCTTTTTCTTGGCAATCAGCTAGCTTACCAGGTAAGCCTGCTAAGTCCATTGCACCTTTACGACGTGTCATTTCACGGGCTTTACGCGCCGCTTCACGAGCACGTGAGGCATCAATAATCTTACCTACAACAATTTTGGCATCAGTTGGGTTTTCTAATAAAAACTCAGTGAATTTTTCAGCCATTGCTTGTTCAACTGCAGACTTAACTTCACTTGAAACAAGCTTGTCTTTAGTTTGCGATGAGAACTTAGGATCAGGAACTTTAACACTAACAACAGCCGTTAAGCCTTCACGGGCATCATCACCGGTAGCATTGCTGGTTGTTTTAGCTTTTTTGTTAAAGCCTTCTTTTTCCATGTAGTTATTAAGTGTACGTGTTAGCGCTGATCTAAAACCGGCTAAGTGAGTACCACCATCACGTTGTGGAATATTATTTGTGAAACAGTAAATATTTTCTTGGTATGCATCATTCCACTGCATTGATACTTCAACGCTAATACCATCTTCTTCACGTTCGTGAGTAAAATGGAATACACCTTTATGTATAGGTGTTTTATTACGGTTTAAGTATTCAACGAAAGCTTGAATACCGCCTTCGTATTTAAAGTGGTCAGATTTATTTTCTTCACGTTCATCATTTAAAATGATGCTCACACCTGAATTTAGGAATGAAAGCTCGCGTAAACGCTTAGCTAAAATTTCGTAATGAAAATCTAAGTTTGTGAATGTTTCACCACTTGGCCAAAAACGCAGTTCTGTACCAGTCGTGTCTGATTCACCAATAACAGCTAAAGGTGCATCTGGAACACCCATAGTGTAAAACTGCTCATGAAGTTTACCTTCACGGCGAACTGTAAGTTTTAGCTTTTCTGAAAGTGCATTTACAACAGAAACACCAACACCGTGTAAGCCACCTGATACTTTATAAGAGTTATCATCAAACTTACCACCGGCATGAAGTACCGTCATAATAACTTCGGCTGCTGATACACCTTCTTCTTCATGGATAGAAGTTGGAATACCACGACCGTTATCTCGTACTGAGACAGAACCGTCTAAGTGAATCGTTACATAAATATCATCACAATGACCTGCTAAGGCTTCATCGATCGAGTTATCAACGACCTCAAACACCATGTGGTGTAAGCCTGTGCCATCATCGGTGTCCCCAATATACATTCCAGGACGCTTTCTTACTGCGTCTAATCCTTTAAGTACTTTAATACTCGACGAGTCATAATTCTCAGACATGGTTAATCCCACTTATCTTGTTATTAGGTTGCCATGTTTCACGTGGAACATTTGTAGTTCTCGTTGCATGGGTTCCACCACAGCAGAAATACTTTCAGACAAAATTGAAGAGATAAAAATTTGAGAACTGCAGTGAGCAAGTAATTGTCCCACTTTCTCTTTTGTATCTTCGCCTAACTCTGAAGGTAGATCATCTATTAGCAATATAGATTGCTTATCTGTCTCTGACTCAATTAAGCTATTTTGCGTAACTTTTAACGCATATAATAGTAACTTCAATTGACCGCGTGAGAATGTATTCTCCACACTGTTGCCAGCGACACTAAAACTAAAATCGGCCTTATGAGGGCCTTTACTTGTAAATCCTTGGCGAGCATCTCGCTCAAAGTTTTGCTCTAACGCATCTGCAAGAGATTCGGTCTCTTTCCAGCCTGCGTTAAAGGTCATTTCTAAATCACGTACAAGCGTTAATTCTGCACACATTTTATCAAAAAACTGCTGCTTAAACCTACTTATATACGCCAATCTTAATTTATTTATTTCTTCAGCCAGTCTAACAAATTCTTTGTCCCAAAACTTAATTTGGTCAAAATAATTCTTGGGCTTAGTTTTTAACAATGCATTACGTTGTTTAAGTACTTTATTAAACGATTGCCATAAAAAAAAGAACTCATGTTCCACGTGGAACAAACCTAAATCTAAAAACTTTCTGCGCTCTTTAGGCCCACCAAAAAATAAAGAATAGCTCTCTGGTGTTATAATTTGCACTGGCATGAGTTGAGCTAGTTCGGATATTTTACGGCTCGCCTTACCTTGAATTTTTAAATTAGTTTCACCCGTTTGGGTTTTACTAATACCAATTGGAATAGATAAGTCGTGTATTGTTTTGCGCCCGTGAATTACAAACTGCTCTTGCTGATGCGCGATAATACTTTTGTGTTTTGGAGTACGAAAAGATTTGCCGTGAGAAAGGTAATAGATAGCCTCTAAAAGGCTGGTTTTTCCGCTGCCGTTTTCACCATATATTATATTAACGCCGTTAACTGGTTCTAGCGTCAGCGCCTCAATATTACGAAAATATTTGAGGCTCAAATGACTTAAGCTCATTATGTATTTATAGTCTTATAAACGCATAGGCATAACAACGTACATTGCTTCTTCATCGCCCGCACCTTCAATTAATGCACTGCTGTTTGAGTCGGCTAATGTAAATAGTACGTCTTCTGTTTTTAATGTGTTTAGTACGTCTAATACGTAAGACACGTTAAACCCTATTTCTAGGTCAGCACCTTCGTAACTTACTTCAACAACTTCTTCAGCTTGTTCTTGCTCTGGGTTGTTGGCCGTAATTTTTAATAAACCATTTGATAAGTTTAAGCGTACGCCACGAAACTTTTCATTAGATAAGATAGACACTCGTTGGAACGCATTACGTAACCATTCTCGGTTAGCTGTAATTACTTTGTCGCCACCACGGGGTAATACACGACGGTAATCTGGAAAACGCCCATCAACCAGTTTACTTGTAAATGTAAACTCAATATCAATAATACGGATATGGTTAGCACCAAACTGAATTGTTACCAATTCATCGTCAGCTACCATAAGGCGCATAATTTCTTGCACACCCTTGCGAGGTATAATTAATTGACGTTGAGTATTAAGCGATTGCGTTAATTGCTTTTGCGCTATAGCTAAACGGTGACCATCTGTTGCTACTGTTTTTATGTCGGTATTATCTACTTCAAACGACATACCATTTAAGTAATAACGTACGTCTTGATTTGCCATCGAAAAATGCGTGCTTTCGAGTAACTTACGAAGCTCTAAACGAGTTAGTTGAAATTCAACCTCTCCGTCCCACTCTTCTAAATTAGGAAAATCATCAGCAGATAAAGTCGTCAATGAAAAACGGCTTTTACCACTGGTTAAAAGTAATTGATGCTCTTGCAAGCTTAAAGTAATGTCTGAACCATCTGGTAGACTTTTACAAATATCGAGTAACTTTTTAGCGGGTAACGTTAGTTTTGTATCGGCAATATCATCACCTACAAATACGCCAGAAACTAGTTCAATTTCAAGGTCAGTACCCGTCATTGAAAGTTGTCCGTTTTCTACCACTAACAAAACGTTAGATAAAATTGGCAACGTGTGTTTGCGCTCTATTGCGCCCGACACTTGCACCAATGGCTTTAAAAATTGTTGTCTTGATATTGTTATTTGCATAATAAAGTCAGCCCTAAGATGACAATGTTCTTATTAAGTTTTGGTAATCTTCTTTAATTTCGTGGCTTTCGTCACGTAGTGATTTTATCTTACGACATGCATGTAATACGGTCGTATGATCGCGTCCACCAAATGCGTCACCAATCTCAGGTAAGCTGTGATTAGTTAATTCTTTAGATAATGCCATAGCTACTTGGCGCGGCCTCGCTATAGAGCGACTGCGGCGCTTAGATAACAGGTCTGATATACGAATTCGATAGTACTCAGCAACAGTGCGCTGAATATTGTCTATGGTAACCAGTTTATCTTGCAAGGCAAGTAAATCGCGTAGCGCTTCTTTTACAAAATCGATTGAAATAGGACGACCGGTAAAGTTCGCATTAGCGATTACACGGTTAAGTGCACCCTCTAGTTCACGAACATTTGAACGTAATTTTTTGGCAATAAAAAAAGCAACTTCGTGTGGTAAGTTAATCTTACTTTGCTGGGCTTTTTTCATTAAAATAGCAACGCGTGTTTCAAGCTCTGGTGGCTCAATCGCAATTGTTAATCCCCAACCAAAACGTGATTTTAGCCTGTCTTCAACGCCTTCAATCTCTTTAGGGTAACGGTCAGAGGTTAAAATAATTTGTTGGTTGCCTTCAAGCAATGCATTAAAGGTATGAAAAAATTCTTCCTGTGAACGCTCTTTGTTAGCAAAAAATTGAATATCATCAATCATTAATGCATCAACACTACGGTAATAACGCTTAAATTCTTCTATCGCATTATTTTGAAGTGCCTTTACCATGTCTTGAACAAAGCGTTCTGAATGCATGTAAACAATTTTAGCATCTGGCTTATTTGCCATAATGCCATTACCTACTGCATGTAATAAGTGAGTTTTACCTAAACCAGTGCCACCGTATATAAATACAGGGTTAAAAGCAGAGCCAGGATTGTCGGCAACCTGTGTGGCCGCAGCTTTTGCTAATTGGTTTGATTTACCTTCAACAAAGCTATCAAAAGTATAGTTTTCTTTAATGTTAGATTTGTAACCTGACTTAGGTGCAGGTTCAACAACTGGCTTTTGCTCGCGAGGCTGTTGTTTTGCTGAAGCGTGTGCACTTGGTGCCGATTGAGTTTCTATAACCGGTGCAGCTTGTGCATTTAATAAAGGTTTACTACCTACATCAAAACGTAGTTTTGGTGCTTCAACACCACAAATCTCTACTAATAATTCGTTAATTCTATTTAGGTACTTTTCTCTCACCCAATCAAGCACAAAGCGATTAGGTGCATAAATCGTCAAGGTATCTTCGGTACTTTCTGCTTGTAGCGGTCTTACCCACATACTGAATTGCTGCGAAGGCAACTCATCTTGCAATACATATAAACAACTTTGCCAAACCGACAGATACACAGTTAAACTCCCAGAGATATAATTTTTATTCCCGCACATCATTAATGATTATAAATCATACATTTATTGCGTTCAAATGGTCCAATAAGCGACCCAAGACCGCGTATTATGAAGACACTTTATCCACAAGTAAAAGATTGATTTTTATAAAATTGTTGATATCGATGTATAAAATCATTAACAAGCTGATTTAAAACAGTTTTTATTTTAGATCCTGAGAGGAGATCATAACAAAATAACACCAAGATCGCGAACCAAATTTACGATCCAATTTACTTTTCCCCCGCTTTTATTCACTTTTTATACAGGGGCTGTGGAAAACTTCTTATTTATGATGATCCTAACAGATCGCCTTATATGATCTCTTATATGATCTCTTATATAGTAGTAGGTGGGTTATATACCCTTAACGTAATTATGATTGACTTTACATTACTTACTCTATAATATCTCGCGCTCGCAATGGCACCTATGCCAGGATCGCGACCTGTATAGGATGTTTTAACTTTAACCGATCGGATGAGATTGTTATGAAAAGAACTTTTCAACCTAGCGTTTTAAAACGCAAACGTGCACACGGCTTCCGTGCTCGCATGGCAACTGTAAATGGCCGTAAAGTATTAGCACGTCGCCGCGCTAAAGGCCGCAAAGTTCTTTCTGCTTAATTTATAAGTGGAAGACTTTAGCTTTGGCAGGGAGTTACGTCTGTTAACTCCCTCGCATTACTCTCGCATATTTAATGAACCCGCTCGGGCTGCAACTCCCTTCTTTACTCTATTAGCTAAACCAAATGACCAAGAAAAACCTCGGTTAGGTCTAACTGTTGCTAAAAAACGTGTAAAAAAGGCATGCCAACGAAACCGTATTAAACGTCTCGCTCGCGAAAGTTTTCGTTTAAATCAACACAGCATCGATAATATTGATATTGTGCTTATGGTTAAAAATGGTATTGATGAGCAGTCTAATGAAGAAATAACCAAACAACTTACTAAATTATGGCGAAAAATTAACGAACGCTGTAAACCAGGTGCACCTAAACCGCCACCTTTTAAGAAACGCCCAAACAAATCAGCTAAATCTAACAAACAAACCTAATTGCAATAGAATTGCAGGGTTAATTAATGTATCTTTAGCTCACCTTTTAATCATGCATTTAAATTTTCTAATTGAGTCTTTAAATACATGATATCTATCTCACTAAACTTAAGTAGGGGCATAAACATCATGAGGTTACTTAAACCACTTGTTGCTTTACCAACTTTTTGTTTAGTGTTATTTATCCGCGGTTATCAAAAGTGGATTAGCCCGCTGTTAGGTCCGCATTGTCGTTTTAATCCAACCTGTTCTAGTTATGCTATTCAAGCAATTAAATTGCATGGATCGGTAAAAGGTAGTTGGTTAGCTTTAAAACGCATATTAAAATGCCATCCTTTACATTCAGGCGGAGACGACCCCGTTCCTGAAAAATTAACCCATATTAACCACCAACACGAGAAATAAGAGCTGTTATGGAATCGCAACGCACGTTTTTATTAATTGGCCTAATGCTAGTGTCGTTTTTATTGTTCCAAGAATGGGATAATGATTACAACAAGCCTAAAGTCGATCCAAGTGCCACAACACAAACACTACAAGCAAATTCACCAGAGTCGGATGATTATATTCCTTCATCGTCAGATTCAGAGTTCCCTGCTTCAGCAACTTTAGCTAAGCGTTCAGTTATTGAAATTACAACTGACGTTTTTAAAGTTAAAATTGACACCAAAGGCGGTGACATTGTTGAAACAGACCTTCTTCAATACGAAGAGACAAAAGGCAGTGACACGCCTTATATGCTTCTTGGTCAGCTTGATGGTGGCAAACAATACTTTTCACAAAGTGGCTTAATTGGTTTAAATGGCCCTGACGGATCAGCTAATGGTCGCCCTACTTATAGTACCGAACAAAAATCATATACCTTAACGGGTGATGAGCTTCGCGTTCCACTTCAGTTTACTGATAGTAATGGTGTTAGTTTTACTAAAACGTATGTATTCAAAAAAGGTCAGTATGACGTAGGCCTAGAATACAAAATTAACAACACTACCAGCGCACCTCTTCAAGTACAGCTATACACGCAAATTAAGCGTACCGTACAAGAAAAAGGTAGCATGGTTGATCAAAACTATTTAGGTGCTGCATACGGTACTGATGAAGAAAAATACGAAAAGTATAGTTTTTCAGATATGGCTGATAAAAACCTAAATAAAAGCACGCAAGGTGGTTACGTTGCCTTTATTCAACATTACTTTGTAAGTGCTTGGGTTCCAATGCAGGATCAATCAAATACACTTTATAGCTTAATTACAAAAAGTAATGCCGCTATTATTGGTGCTAAAGATCCCGCTGTAAATATTCAAGCTGGTAGTGAGCAAACACTAACTGCTACTTATTATATGGGCCCGAAAGAGTCAGATATTCTTGAAGCTATTCACCCAGACCTAGACCTAACCGTAGATTACGGTTGGTTATTCTTTATCTCGCAACCTTTATTTGTATTGCTAAAATGGCTACACAGCATTTTAGGTAACTGGGGTGTAGCAATTATTGCCATCACTATTATCGTTAAATCGTTAATGTACCCACTTACTAAAGCGCAATACACTTCAATGGCAAAAATGCGTGCCCTACAGCCTAAAATGGCAGCCCTTAAAGAAAAGTTTGGTGATGACCGTCAAAAGTTCGGTCAAGCAACTATGGAAATGTACAAAAAAGAAAAAGTTAACCCAATGGGTGGCTGTTTCCCTATTTTGCTACAAATGCCAATTTTCTTAGCCTTGTTCTACGTATTCTTAGAGTCTACTGAACTTCGCCATGCTGAATTCATTTTTTGGTTAACTGACCTTTCTGCGAAAGACCCGTACTACGTATTACCAATATTATTTGGTGCGAGTATGTTTGTGACGCAAAAGCTACAACCTATGACGGTTACTGATCCAATGCAGCAAAAAATGATGACCTTTATGCCGGTTATCTTCTCTGTATTCTTCTTATGGTTCCCATCTGGTTTAGTTCTTTACTGGTTAGTGTCTAACCTTATTTCTATTGTCCAGATGTTAATCATCTACCGTGGCATGGAAAAGAAAGGAATTAAAGTAAGAGGCTAACTAAGCTCCTACTTATATAAAGGCGACTTCGGTCGCCTTTTTTATTGCCTGTTTTTCACCACAGCTATTCGCTACAAATAAATCGATAGGTTACAATACGGGCATAAAGTTACTCATCGTTGGCAAATTAATAGCATGATCAATCAAGATACAATTGCAGCACAAGCAACAGCACCTGGACGTGGTGGTGTTGGTATTATTCGCGTTTCAGGTAGCCTTGCTAAAAGTGTCGCCGAAAAAGTAGTAGGTAAAATACCTAAAGTTCGCTACGCCGATTATGTGCCATTTAAAAGCCTTGCTGGCGAGCAACTTGATCAAGGTATTGCCATTTACTTTGCAGGTCCTAACTCATTTACTGGTGAAGACGTACTTGAATTACAAGGCCACGGCGGTCCTGTAGTACTGGATATGTTACTTAAAGAAATTAGTAAAATAGAGGGCGTTCGTTTAGCAAAGCCTGGTGAGTTTTCTGAGCGCGCATTTATGAATGACAAGCTTGATTTAACACAAGCAGAAGCCATCGCCGACTTAATTAATGCCACTAGCGAGCAAGCCGCTAAAAGCGCCCTACAGTCTCTCCAAGGTGAGTTTTCTAAGCACATAGAAACACTCGTAGAAAAAGTAATTCACTTACGCATGTATGTAGAAGCGGCAATAGATTTTCCTGATGAAGAAATTGATTTTTTATCAGATGGTAAAGTGTCAGGCGACTTAGACGCGATTATTACTCAGCTTAACACTGTAACCAACCAAGCCAAGCAAGGCAGTATCATGCGCGAAGGTATGCGTGTTGTTATTGCAGGTCGCCCTAATGCGGGTAAATCAAGCCTACTTAACGCTCTAGCCGGTCGTGAAGCCGCAATCGTAACAGAAATAGCCGGTACCACTCGCGACGTACTACGAGAGCATATACATATAGATGGTATGCCACTGCATATTATAGATACCGCAGGCCTTCGTGAAAGCCCAGACAGAGTAGAACAAATAGGTATTGAGCGTGCATGGGATGAAATAAACCAAGCCGACCGCGTTTTATTTATGCTTGATGGCACTGATACTATAGATACTGACCCGCACAAAATTTGGCCTGAATTTATGGCAAAATTACCAGAAGGTATGGGGGTTACGGTCATCAGAAATAAAGCTGATTTATCGGGCGACATAGTCGGAATGGAGCAAGAGCAACAATACCCGGTTATCAGCTTAAGTGCTAAAAATGCTGACGGTATTGAACTTGTTCGCGAGCATTTAAAAGCTTGTATAGGCTTTCAAGGTGCAACAGAAGGTGGCTTTATGGCGCGCCGTCGTCATTTGGATGCACTAGAAAGTGCTGCGTATCATTTAGAAACGGGTAAAACACAGTTAGAAATGCACATTGCTGGTGAAATACTCGCTGAAGAACTGCGTTTAACACAGCAGTATTTGAATGAAATTACCGGTGAATTTACCTCAGACGACTTACTTGGCAAAATATTTAGCTCGTTTTGTATTGGTAAATAAACACCCTATTACAGATATATTTTTATTATAAGAGCACTTAGGTGCTCTTTTTTTATGTAAAATATTCTGCTGTAAAATATGTATTTATACACCTGATGCCTGCAAATTACTGCCAATAAAATCATATCCAAAACTACCTTTGTTACGTGCTAAGAGAGGTCAGATTATATAGAGTAGGCAATACTGAGAGTGCTTATTGGAGGAATTAATAGCACAAATTACACCTATTATTAAGGCTAAAACCGATGCCTTTTCAAACAACCGCACGCTTTAATAGCATTATATGTCATACAAAAAGTAGTTATAAATGGCTTCCTTATACTTACTTTAGCTCACAAAAATGCACTAAAACACACCTCATACACGCAAAAAATAATGCTATTCGCTCAATTAAAGAGCTAAAAAACACTGATTAGTACTCTAAAAGGCTTACTTTTGACAACATATAATTTGATAATCACCGTGATTTTTAAATAAAATAACTCAACTGTTAAGTATTCAAAACTTTTGATCTGCTAACTCCACCAGCAAAATTAATAAAAATAGCAGCTCTAAATTCGCATAAAATTAAAAATACCGAGATTACTTATCCACAATACCTAATTTTCAGCTCAAATAAATACCAAAACTAGGTAAATCAGTCGCAAAAACCTCATGATCAATTGTAATTTATCTATTTATGAACTTATTTTTAATTAATTTCATTAGATCTGCTTTATTAGATCATTTTTAAAAATTATTTTCGATCTAAATTTAAGGTTATCAACAGGCTTTATATCCACATTATGATCAACATGTATTTTTAATTGAGATATTTACAATTTAATTTTTTACTGACAAGTAATATCAATAACTTAGCGAATATAAAACAACCTAAAAAAACAGTTTAAGCAGAGCTTTCCCCACTGTTATCAACAACTTGATCAGAAGATTACATTTAAAGATAATTTGTTAAACACTATATTATCAACAACTTAAAGACACAATTTTGAATGAGTGTAAAATTACCGCAAAAATAGTTATACAAAAAAGCACTCTTAACTTTACTGTTATCCTCACTCAGTTATCATAGGCGGCAATTATAACCAATGTGATCACTAATATTCATGAGTTCAGTAAATCTTATTGTCGGCAGCCAAATGGGATCAGCCGAGTATGTTGCAGAGCAATTAAGCGACGCGCTTAATAACCTTGGTATTACTACGCAACTACATGATCAACCTGAATTTAGCGATATTGATCAGCAAAATACCATTTGGTTAATCTGCACATCAACTTATGGTGCAGGTGATTACCCTGAAAATCTTATTAGTTTTGTTGAAGATGTAACTCAAGCAGATGATTTATCTGAATTAAAATATTCAGTAATCGCTTTAGGCGACACTAGTTATGACACTTATAACCTAGCAGGACGTAATATAGATGCCTTATTAACTCAAAAAGGCGCTATAAAAGTAGCAGAACGTTTAGAGCTTAATATTCTCGATGAAGCATTACCAGAAGACACTGCATTAACATGGTTAGACTCTTGGATAGCTCAAACAGGCATAAAATAGATAGATCAAGTAAAAAGTTATATATAAAGTTACCCACAATTTACTAATAATTTAATAGGTTTTGTGGATAAAGATTGAATAAACTGCGTTTTAAAGCATGCTTATCCATTGGATAAGATCCAACTGATTCAACCCTGTGCATAAAGTGCCTTTTTGATCAGAGCTTATTTGCTGGATGATCCGATCATATTAACACCTTTAGATCTGATCTAATTTCATGTTTTAAATGAAGATCCAAACCTTATCAACAGAAAAGTCGATCAGTAGTAGTAATAGTAATAAAAGATCTCTTTAAAAGATCCTTTATATTATTAGAGATCACATACTTAGATCTTGCCCTTTGTTTAATCATTTATCTTCTGCCAATTTCTAGGTAGAATACGCTCCCTTTTGAAGTTTACCGGTTTGATTTAAGTAGGATCCCATTAATGATTTTTCACGAAAATTTTGACGTTATCGTAGTAGGTGGTGGACATGCTGGCACTGAAGCCGCATTAGCAGCTGCCCGTATGGGGATGAATACCCTGCTACTGACTCACAATATGGATACCCTTGGTCAAATGTCTTGCAACCCAGCAATTGGTGGGATTGGCAAAGGTCATTTGGTAAAAGAGATTGACGCGCTTGGTGGTGCAATGGCACAGGCCATTGATAAAGGCGGGATCCAATTTCGTACACTAAATTCTTCAAAAGGACCTGCTGTTCGTGCTACTCGAGCACAAGCAGATCGCGCTTTGTACAAAGCGGCTATTCAAACAACATTACAAAACCAAGATAACCTTAAAATTTTTCAACAATCATGCGATGATCTTATTGTTGAAAACGATCGTGTTACTGGCGTAGTAACTCAAATGGGTTTACGTTTTAGTGCATCAAGTGTTGTTTTAACCGTGGGTACTTTTTTAGGCGGCTTAATTCATATTGGTTTAGAAAATTATAAAGGCGGTCGTGCAGGCGATCCTCCTTCAATCGCTTTAGCTGATCGCTTACGTGAACATCCATTTAGAGTTGATCGTTTAAAAACAGGTACACCTCCACGTATTGATGCACGTACTGTTGATTTTACAAAAATGGAAGCACAGCCAGGTGATACACCAACTCCTGTGTTTTCGTTTATGGGTAAACAATCAGATCACCCACAACAGATACCGTGTTACATAACTTACACAAACGAAAAAACACATGATGTTATTCGTAAAAACTTACATCGCTCACCTATGTACTCAGGTGTTATTGAAGGTATTGGTCCACGATACTGCCCTTCAATTGAAGATAAAATTGTTCGTTTTGCAGATAAAGATAAACATCAAATATTTGTTGAGCCTGAAGGTTTAACATCATACGAATTATACCCAAATGGTATTTCGACTAGTTTACCGTTTGATGTACAACTTGAAATTGTGCAATCGATTACAGGTTTTGAAAATGCACATATTTGTCGACCTGGTTACGCAATTGAATATGATTACTTTGACCCACGTGATTTAAAACAGTCTTTAGAGACTAAATTTATTGAAGGTTTATTTTTTGCGGGTCAAATTAACGGTACTACCGGTTATGAAGAAGCGGGTGCACAAGGCTTAATTGCAGGTATGAATGCTGCACTAAAAGTACAAGGCAAAGATTCTTGGACACCACGTCGTGATGAAGCTTACGTTGGTGTATTAATCGACGACTTAGCAACACTGGGTACAAAAGAACCATACCGCATGTTTACCAGTCGTGCCGAATACCGTTTATTACTTCGTGAAGATAATGCTGATATTCGTTTAACTGAAAAAGGCCGTGAACTAGGTTTAGTTAATGACGAACGCTGGCAGGCATTTAACGAAAAAATGGAAGTAATCGAAAAAGAGAAGCAACGCATTAAAGATACGTGGATTCATAAAGATCACGCCGTTGTAGATCAAGTAAATGCATTACTGAAAACACCGCTTACACGTGAAGCAAGTTTAGAAGAATTACTTCGTCGCCCAGAGATTCGTTATAACGATCTTATGGCTATAGAAGGATTAGGATCTGAATTTACAAACAAAGCGGCACTTGAACAAGTTGAGATCCATACTAAGTACGCAGGTTATATTGCGCGTCAACAAGATGAGATCAACAAACAGCTTCGTCATGAGCAAACAATTTTACCAAAAGAGTTTGATTATAAAACCGTATCTGGTTTGTCAAATGAGGTAGTTGCCAAGCTTATTGAGTCGCGTCCTGACACTATTGGTCAAGCATCGCGTATTTCTGGTATCACCCCAGCGGCGATTTCGCTATTATTAGTGTATCTGAAGAAGCAAGGCTTATTACGCAAATCCGCGTAACGGTAAGGGTACATAGTGTTACAGCAACAATTAACTACATTGTTAGCGCAAACTGATATTGCGCTAACAGAAAAACAACAGCAACAGCTAGTTCGTTACGTCGAGTTATTGAATAAGTGGAATAAGGCTTATAACTTAACCTCAGTACGCTTACCTGAAGAAATGATGATTAAGCATATAATGGATAGCTTAGTTGTTGCGCCTCACTTACCCGGTCATCATTATATTGATGTTGGAACGGGTCCTGGATTACCGGGTATCGTATTAGCAATTGCATTACCTAATACACATTTTGTGTTATTAGATAGCTTAGGTAAACGTGTACGATTTTTAATGCATGTTAAACATGAGCTTGGTCTTGATAATGTAACCCCGGTTCAGTCAAGAGTTGAAGAATATCAACCAAGTGTTAAATTAGACGGCGTACTAAGTCGTGCTTTTGCTTCATTACAAGATATGGTTGACTGGTGTTCGCACTTAATCGAGCATTCGGGTAAATTTATAGCACTTAAAGGCGTGTTCCCTAGCGAAGAGCTAGAGTCACTACCTGCAGGCGTTAAGTTTGAGCAAAAAATTGCATTAGAAGTACCTAATTTAGATGCACAACGACATTTAATTATTCTTTCTAAAGACTAGGGATCAGAGACACCGTGGCAAAAGTCATCGCATTAGCAAATCAAAAAGGTGGAGTGGGTAAAACTACAACCGCTGTTAACCTCGCTGCGTCTATGGCTGCAACGAAACGTAAAGTGCTGTTAATTGATCTCGATCCGCAAGGTAATGCGACTATGGGTAGTGGCGTAGATAAATATGGCGACGTGCCAACTATTTACGACCTACTTATTGAAGATAAACCTATAGAAGACGTTATCATTAAAGAAACGTCTGGTGAATACCATATGATTGCTGCAAACGGTGATGTAACCGCTGCAGAAGTTAAATTGATGGAATTATTTGCCCGTGAAGTGCGTTTACGTAATGCACTTGAAAAAATTCAGGACCAGTACGAATTTATTTTTATCGACTGTCCACCCTCTCTAAATATGTTAACTGTTAATGCAATGGCCGCAGCTGATTCTATTTTAGTGCCAATGCAGTGTGAGTATTATGCACTTGAAGGGTTAACCGCATTAATGGATACGATTACGCAGCTTGCTAAGTTAGTGAATCCTAGCTTACAAATTGAAGGCATACTTCGTACTATGTACGACCCGCGTAACCGTTTGGCAAATGATGTATCAGAACAATTAAAACAACATTTTGGCGATAAAGTATACCGTACGGTGATCCCGCGTAATGTTCGTTTAGCTGAAGCACCTAGTTTTGGTACTCCTGCTATGTACTATGACCGGGCATCAAGTGGCGCTAAAGCATATTTAGCACTCGCTGGTGAAATGTTACGCAGAAAAGAAAAAACAGCGTCCGTTGTCGCCTAACTTTGAGGTAAAAAAATAACATGTCTGCTAAAAAACGAGGTTTAGGCCGAGGACTCGATGCACTTTTAAGTTCGTCAAAGCCTGCACCAAGCCCAAGCAAGGAACAAGACACATCAAACGTTTCTGAGGCTGTGCAAAATGCCGCGGCTAATAATAGTGAATTACAAAAACTCCCAATAGAGTTTTTACACTCTGGTAAATACCAACCTCGTAAAGACATGTCTGAAGAGGCGCTAGAAGAGCTTGCTAGTTCTATTCGCTCACAAGGTATTATTCAACCTATTGTTGTGCGCCCTATTGCATACAATAGCTTTGAAATTATTGCTGGTGAGCGTCGTTGGCGCGCAGCGCAAATAGCTAAGCTTGAAACAGTGCCTTGTATTATTAAAGATGTACCTGATGAAGCTGCCGTTGCGATTGCACTGATAGAAAATATTCAGCGTGAAGATTTAAATGCCATGGAAGAAGCCGTTGCACTTAATCGTTTGCTAATAGAATTTGAATTAACACATCAGCAAGTAGCAGACGCGGTGGGTAAATCACGTACGACTGTAACTAACTTACTGCGTTTAAATAACTTAAATAGTGATGTAAAAATTCTGTTAGAACATGGCGATATTGAAATGGGCCATGCTCGTTGCCTGTTAGCCCTTGAAGGTGAAGCGCAGTCAGATGCTGCTCGTTTAGCTGTAGCTAAAGCATTAACAGTTCGAGAAACTGAAAAGCTCGTACGTTCAATTTTAGAACCTTTACCTGCTAAAGAAATAACCGAAAAAGATCCAGATGTTAAGCAGTTAGAACAACAACTCGCTGAAAATCTAGGTGCTAAAGTAGAGATTAACTACAATAAAAAAGGCAAAGGTAAACTGGTTATTTCGTATACTAACCTAGATGAACTTGACGGCATTTTAAATCGTATCAATCACGACAATACCCACCATTAGTTTTCTACATGTCTAAAAAGGGACATTTGTAGCTATTTCGTGTTACAAAGCATCTACTCAAGTTGCAAAACTGGCAGGATTAAGTATAATTTCGCCAGTTTTCACACCCTAACAATTAGAACGCAATAAAGGTTAACTAAACGTGACTGATAAGTTAGCGAGTCCATATCGACTTGCCGTATTAAAGTTAATTTGCCTTCAGGGTGTTGTAGCATTAGTTGCTGCTGTAATTATTTTTTTTAGTTCGGGAGTCAATGCCTCGCTTTCATCACTCGCTGGTGGAGCTGTAGCAGTACTTCCGCACTTTGTATTTGCACTTTATGCATTCAGATATATGGGTGCAAGTCGAGCAAATCAAGCGTATGCCTCGTTGAAACGCGGCAACGGATTAAAGTTTATGCTAACAATTGTATTGTTTGCGCTAGTACTGAAGCATTTTCCGGTAATTTTATTACCCTTTTTTAGTACTTATATACTGGCGCTCTTTACTGGATTGTTCGCACCCGTTTTTTTTAAACATTAACTTTTGGGATATAACATGGCAGCAGAAGAAGTTACTCTATCTGGCCATATCCAGCACCATTTGACCAATGCTAAGATGTGTTCGACCGATACAGGTCTCGCCTTCAATAAAGCATGTACGGACAGTGGATTCTGGACATGGCATATAGATACCCTTGCATGGTCTATCGGTTTAGGTCTTATATTTTTATGGATCTTTCGTAGTGCCGCTAAAAAATCAACACTAGGTGTACCTGGAAAATTTCAGTGTTTTATTGAAATAATCGTAGAATTTGTTGGTGACAACGTACGCGATACTTTCCATGGTAAAAGCAAGCTTATTGCACCATTAGCCTTAACGATTTTCGTTTGGGTGTTCTTAATGAACTTAATGGATTTAATACCAGTTGATTTCCTTCCAGCATTTGCAGGTTTCGTTGGTGAGACTGCATTTGGTATGGATTCTCACGATGTGTACATGAAAATTGTACCTACTACCGATATTAATATGACTTCAGCGCTAGCGCTGGGTGTATTTATACTAATGGTTGGCTTTTCAATCAAAATAAAAGGTATTGGCGGGTTTATTAAAGAGTTAACGCTTCATCCGTTCAGCTCAAATAACATGTTTGTTCAAATTATTTTGATACCATTTAACTTATTACTTGAACTGATTGCACTCGTTTCTAAACCGTTTTCATTAGCACTACGTTTGTTTGGTAACTTATATGCTGGTGAGTTGATTTTCATCTTGATCGGCGCTATCGGTTTTATGCAACTACCGTTGCACTTTGTTTGGGCTGTATTCCATATTCTAGTTATTACATTACAAGCATTCTTATTTATGATGCTAACTATTGTATACCTAAGCATGGCAAGTTCAGATAATCACTAATTTTTAGATTTACAATTTTACTTTTACTTTTAACTTTACAATTGAAACTTTGGAGAAATAAATGGAAGCTTTAGAATTATTAAACGGCTTAAAATACATCGCAGTAGCTTTACTAATCGGTTTTGGTGCAATCGGCACTGCAATCGGTTTTGGTAACATGGGCGGTAAATTCCTTGAAGCATGTGCGCGTCAACCTGAGCTTGCACCTTCGCTACAAGTTAAAATGTTTATCCTTGCTGGTCTAATCGATGCTGTAGCAATGATTGGTGTTGGTATCGCTATGGTATTGTTGTTCGTACTTTAATTTTATTCTTTGAACAGCTTACTATTTAAGGAGGAGCGGTTGTGAATTTAAACGCCACTCTTATCGGTGAATTGATTGCGTTTACGGTGTTCGTATTATTTTGTATGAAATACGTATGGCCACCACTAAACGGTGCAATTGAAGCTCGCCAGAAAAAAATCGAAGATGGTTTAGCTGCCTCTGATAGAGCCGAAAAAGACTTAGAACTTGCGCAAAAGAAAGCTGCTGAACAGCTTAAAGATGCAAAAGCTCAAGCGGCTGATATCATTGATCAAGCTAAAAAGCGTGCAGTGCTAATTGTTGACGAAGAAACACTTCGTGGTCAACAAGAGCGTGAAAGTATCATTGCTCAAGGGCACTCTGAAGTTGAGTCTGAACGTAATCGCATAACAGAAGAACTACGTAAGCAAGTAGCAACTCTGGCAGTGATTGGCGCAGAACGTATTTTAGAGCGTGAAATTAATCAAGCCGCACATAGTGACATCGTTGAAAAACTTGTCGCTGAGCTGTAATTAGGAGGGTATGAGCATGTCTAATTTGACTACTATCGCTCGCCCATACGCTAAAGCGGCTTTTGAACTTGCCGTTGAGAAAGGCACTCTAGAAAGCTGGAATGATATGTTGTTCTTTGCAGGCCATGTAGCCAGCAATGAGCAAGCATCGTCTGTTTTAGCGAGTATGCCTACAGCTACTGCACAAGCTGAATTATTTATTCAACTTTGTGCTGAGCAGCTCAACGAACAAGGTCAGAACCTAGTTAAGGTGATGGCTGAAAATGGACGTTTGACAGCTCTACCTGAAGTTGCACAGTTATTTGCTGAATTTAAAGCAGAATACGATAAAGAAATCGAAGTAGATGTGATTTCTGCAACTCCTCTTGTTGCTGCGCAACAAGAGTCATTGGTAGCGGCACTTGAAAAACGTTTCGCACGCAAAGTTAAGCTGAATTGTAGTGAAGACGCGTCAGTGGTTGGTGGACTTATTATTAGGTCTGGTGACACTGTAATCGACGGTACTATTCGCGGTAAATTAAACCGCTTAGCTACAACACTACAATCGTAATTGGGAAAAAGAGCATGCAACTTAATTCCACTGAAATTTCAGATCTGATCAAACAACGTATTGAGAAGTTCGAAGTTGTAAGTGAAGCTCGTAACGAAGGTACTATTGTATCTGTTACTGACGGTATCATCCGCATCCACGGTCTTGCTGACTGTATGCAAGGTGAAATGATTGAGCTTCCTGGCAGCCGTTATGCTATCGCACTAAACCTTGAGCGCGACTCAATTGGTGCAGTAGTAATGGGTCCGTACGCTGACCTTACTGAAGGCGTAAAAGTATATACAACTGGTCGTATTTTAGAAGTTCCTGTTGGTCCTGGTTTACTTGGTCGTGTTGTAAACACACTAGGTGCTCCAATCGATGGTAAAGGCGCTCTAGATAACGACGGGTTTGAACCTGTAGAAAAAATTGCACCAGGTGTAATCGAGCGTAAATCTGTAGATGAGCCAGTTCAAACTGGTTATAAATCTATTGATGCGATGATTCCAGTTGGTCGTGGTCAACGTGAACTTATCATTGGTGATCGCCAAACAGGTAAAACTGCACTAGCAATCGATGCAATCATCAATCAAAAAGACACAGGCGTTAAGTGTGTGTACGTTGCGATTGGTCAAAAAGCATCTACTATTGCAAACGTAGTTCGTAAATTAGAAGAGCATGGTGCATTAGCAAATACTATCGTAGTTGTTGCATCTGCTTCTGAATCTGCGGCACTTCAGTACTTAGCACCGTTCGCGGGCTGTACTATGGGTGAATACTTCCGTGACCGTGGTGAAAACGCATTAATCGTATATGATGATTTGTCTAAGCAAGCAGTTGCTTACCGTCAAATTTCATTACTACTTAAGCGTCCACCAGGCCGTGAAGCATACCCAGGTGACGTATTCTACCTTCACTCTCGTCTTTTAGAGCGTGCATCGCGTGTAAACGCAGATTACGTTGAAAAGTTCACTAATGGTGAAGTGAAAGGTAAAACTGGTTCATTGACGGCATTGCCAATCATTGAAACTCAAGGCGGCGACGTTTCTGCGTTCGTACCGACTAACGTTATCTCTATCACCGATGGTCAGATCTTCTTAGAAACTGACTTATTTAACTCAGGTATCCGTCCGGCAGTAAATGCTGGTATCTCGGTATCGCGTGTTGGTGGTGCTGCACAAACTAAAATCGTTAAGAAACTAGGTGGCGGTATTCGTCTAGCCCTAGCTCAGTACCGTGAATTAGCTGCGTTCTCGCAGTTCGCGTCTGACCTTGATGATGCAACTCGTGCTCAACTTGAGCATGGTGAGCGTGTAACAGAGCTAATGAAGCAGAAACAGTACGCGCCAATGTCTGTTGCTGATATGTCTTTGTCGTTATTTGCTGCTGAAAAAGGCTTCCTTCAAGACATCGAAATCGCGAAAATCGGTGACTTTGAAGCAGCTTTACTTTCGTATGCAAATAGCACATACGCAGAGCTTGTGGCTCAAATCAATGAAACTGGTAACTTGAATGCCGAGATCGAAGCGCAGCTTAAAGAACTTCTAACGAAGTTCAAGTCTACGCAAACTTGGTAATTTAGTTATTAATGGTGCGCTTTAGGAAACTAAAGCACACCTTGATTCGGAGAGAGAGTCATGGCCAGCGGAAAAGAGATTAAAAGCAAGATCGGGAGTATTAAAAATACTCAAAAGATCACTAGCGCAATGGAAATGGTTGCTGCGTCTAAAATGAAAAGGGCGCAAGAACGCGTTGCTTCAAGCCGTCCATACGCTGACAAATTACGTGAAGTAATTGGTCGTGTTGCTCAAGCAAATCTTGATTTTACTCACCCGTTCTTAAAAGATCGTGAAGTGAAACGAGTTGGTTATATTGTTATCTCTACAGACCGTGGTCTGTGTGGCGGTCTAAACTCAAACGAGTTTAAGAAAGTTGCACTTGATGTTAAAGCGTGGAAAGAAAAAGGTGTTGATGCTGAATTTGCTACTTTAGGTAGTAAAGCAGCTGGCTTCTTTCAACGTTTTGG
This sequence comes from Pseudoalteromonas sp. APC 3358, assembly GCF_030408075.1. Classification (NCBI taxonomy): domain Bacteria; kingdom Pseudomonadati; phylum Pseudomonadota; class Gammaproteobacteria; order Alteromonadales; family Pseudoalteromonadaceae; genus Pseudoalteromonas; species Pseudoalteromonas sp. APC 3358. The sequence goes on along the minus strand of NZ_JASDCE010000018.1, from coordinate 10,909 downwards.
TGGTCAACTACTCGCTAAAAAAGCGGGCCTAGGAGATAAACCTTCAGTACAAGACGTTATTGGTCCTGTAAAAGTTATGCTTGATGCATTTTCTGAAGGCAAAATAGACCGTTTATTCTTGGTATATAACAAATTCGTTAATACCATGAGGCAAGAGCCAATTATAGATCAGTTACTCCCTTTGCCAAAAGCTGAAGAAGAAGTATCTGCTCACACATGGGATTACTTATACGAGCCAAATCCAGAGGCTATTTTAGAGTCTTTGTTAGTACGCTTTATTGAGTCTCAAGCATACCAAGGTGTGGTAGAAAATGCTGCCTCTGAACAGGCTGCTCGTATGGTTGCAATGAAAGCTGCAACTGATAACGCAGGTGACCTTATGGACGAGCTACAGCTTGTTTATAACAAGGCTCGCCAAGCAGCAATCACACAAGAAATTAGTGAGATTTGTTCTGGCTCAGCAGCAGTTTAATGCTTCGGGTAAAGATTAACGAGAGGAATAGACATGAGTTTAGGTAAGGTCGTCCAAATTATCGGCGCCGTTGTGGATATTGAATTTCCACAAGATAGCGTGCCAGCGGTATACCACGCACTAAGAGTAACAGATGGCGATTTAGCTGGTTTGACTCTAGAAGTTCAACAACAGCTAGGTGGCGGTGTAGTGCGTACTATCGCTATGGGTACTACTGATGGTTTACGTCGTAGTGCTTTAGTTATGAATACAGGTGAATCGATTCAAGTTCCAGTTGGTAAAGCAACACTTGGTCGTATCATGAACGTACTTGGTGAGCCAATCGATGAAGCGGGTCCAATCGGCGAAGAAGACCGTATGTCTATTCACCGTGCAGCACCTTCATACGAAGAGCAATCAAGTTCAGTTGAACTTTTAGAAACTGGTATCAAGGTTATCGACCTTGTATGTCCGTTTGCTAAAGGTGGTAAAGTTGGTTTATTCGGTGGTGCCGGTGTTGGTAAAACTGTAAACATGATGGAACTTATCCGTAACATCGCAATCGAGCACAGCGGCTACTCAGTATTCGCAGGTGTTGGTGAGCGTACACGTGAGGGTAACGATTTCTACCATGAGATGAACGATTCAAACGTACTTGATAAAGTATCGCTTGTATACGGTCAGATGAACGAGCCTCCTGGTAACCGTTTACGCGTAGCGTTAACTGGTCTTACTATGGCTGAAAAGTTCCGTGATGAAGGTCGCGATGTACTTTTCTTCGTAGATAACATCTACCGTTATACTCTTGCTGGTACAGAAGTATCTGCACTACTTGGTCGTATGCCATCAGCGGTAGGTTACCAGCCTACACTTGCTGAAGAAATGGGTGTGCTTCAAGAGCGTATCGCTTCTACTAAGACGGGTTCAATTACATCAATCCAAGCGGTATACGTACCTGCGGATGATTTAACGGATCCATCTCCAGCAACTACCTTTGCTCACTTAGACGCAACAGTAGTACTTTCACGTGATATCGCGTCACTTGGTATCTACCCAGCGGTAGACCCACTTGATTCATCTTCACGTCAACTTGACCCACAAGTAATTGGTCAAGAGCACTACGATACAGCACGTGGCGTTCAAACAGTTCTTCAGCGTTATAAAGAACTTAAAGACATCATTGCAATCCTAGGTATGGACGAGCTTTCTGACGAAGATAAGCAACTTGTATCTCGTGCACGTAAAATCCAACGTTTCCTATCTCAGCCATTCTTCGTGGCAGAGGTGTTTACAGGCGCGTCTGGTAAGTACGTATCACTAAAAGATACAATTTCTGGCTTTAAAGGCATCTTAAACGGTGAATTTGATGATATGCCAGAGCAAGCGTTCTACATGGTTGGCTCTATCGAAGAAGCTCAAGAAAAAGCCAAAGGCATGTAACTAGGAGGGTAGTATGACAGCTATGACTGTACATCTTGACGTAGTAAGCGCTGAGCAGAGTTTGTTCTCTGGTCTTGTTGAATCGATTCAAGTATCTGGTAGTGAAGGCGAGCTGGGTGTAAACCTAGGCCATGCTCCACTACTAACTGCCCTTAAACCTGGTATGGTACGTTTAGTTAAGCAATTTGGTCACGAAGATGTGATATATGTTGCTGGCGGTACATTAGAAGTTCAACCAAATCACATCACGATTCTTGCAGATACTGCGGTTCGTGGTGAAGATTTAGATGAAGATTCTGTACAAAAAGCTAAACGTGAAGCTGAAGAACATATGGCGAATTCGTCAGCTGTTGAGTTTGATTATCAGCAAGCGGCTACGCGACTGGCAGAAGCAGTTGCTCAGTTACGCGTAATTCAGCAATTACGTCACAAGTAAGCCTATCCGGTTTGTAAAAAGCCCACTTTAAGTGGGCTTTTTTGTGCCTGAAGAGATGACACTGAAACACTAAACTGTTAACCTTCAGTTAATGGAGTGTGGCGGTTTATTGTGAAAATCAAGCAACGAATAGACTGCTATAAGGATATAAAGTAAGTGAAAAAATGAAACAAGCAGAGTTTTCTGATTCAGTAGTAGAAGTCAAATTTGGTGCTTGGTGTTTAAATATAAAGCGGCAAATAATTAGTGATGGCACTGTAGAAAAAGAGTTAGAGCCACTACTGTACAAAATTTTAAGTTACCTTATCTTAAATCAAAACATGATTATTACCCGCGAAAATCTAATTGAAGATGTTTGGTGTCAGACTTATGTTGACGATAACGCCATTAATCGAGCTATTTCAGAACTTCGCAAAATATTAAAATCGCCGCAACAAAGCGAGCTAGTAGTAAAAACCCATTATCGTAAAGGATATAGTTTTGTTCCTAGCGTTGAATTTATTGGAAGCGAATACCAAAACCTCCCCATAGATAACCTTAATAAACCAGATGTAATAAAAAAAGCAAAACCTGTAATAAATAAAACTCGCTTAAGGGCGTTCCTACTACTTTTATTAGTTAGTATCCTGTTAATTTCTTTTATTTGGCCAGTCAAAAATCGTGAAGTAAAAACAACTTACAAAGACTACCAAGAAGAGGTTTTATCAATGAAAGATGGAACCCATAGTTTTCTTGTACTTTCACCTAATGAAAAGAACTTAGCGTTTATTGTTTCAAAAAATGAAGGGCTAGAGTCTTATTTAATCAATAAAGATCTTATTACAGGCAGAGAAAAGGTATTATTTAAAATAGGATATGAATTAACTCCAGTTGGTTGGTCATATAATAATAGTGATATTATTTATAGACAGAATAGTGGCAAGAAAGACTGCCAAGTGTTTATTATTGATAGTAATTTTATAGGTGAAGCAAAGCATTTGTTTGATTGTAATAATTTACCTTTTTTTGGTGAAGGGGTTAATAATACGAATTTTGTATATTCCAAACTTGGTTACCGTAATCGGGATGAGCTTGCTGTATTGATGAATCGTAACCTCATAACGGGTGAAGAGTATCAAATAAGCTCTCCCAATTTAAATTCTTACGGTGATAAATTTCTGGCTCATATAGAAGATAAAAATAAGGTGGTTTTCGAGCGCCATCAATTTGGTTTTAGTGAATTGTACATTGCAGATACTGAAGGCGGAGCTCAAACTCACCTTTATACGACCAAAAATCGTATCTGGTCATTAAACTACGATCAAAAATCGAACTCATTACTTTGGTACGATAATGTTGATAATATTCTTTATCAGTACTCCCTCGTTAGTCAAAAATTACTTCAAAAAGTATCTATGCAGGGAGTTTCAGGTTATTCAACTACGTTACCTTTGAGCCCAAGTGAAATGCTAGCGACACAATACCCGTACACCCGCCACATTTATCAACTCAGTTTAGATGCCCTTAATTTAGAAGATATTGCACCGGAAAATATAAATACATTCAACGCTCAGAACACTAATAATGGATATATTTATTATTTACTTAATGATGCACAAATAAAAAGGTTAGCTGTTTTAGATACTGCTACGGGTACTGTGAGTATTAAATCAAACATTATTGATTTTTCAATAATGAAAGTTTCAAGTGATGGGGAAGAGCTATTAGCATTAAAGAGCAATGTAATTGATATCCGCGACACTGCTGAGTTAAGTTTAAAAGATACTATTACAGTTGATGGTAATATTGTAAATGTAGAGTATTTGAATAACAAAAATATAGGCTACATTTTGCGGGGTGATACAGCTACCAGTAACACGGCTTACCTATATGATAGGGCTACCAAAAAAAGTATGTTGCTACCAATTAGCAATCCAGTTTGGTTTGAGCAACTTTCAACCTCAAAGTTTATATTCCTTTCTGCGCAAAATAAGTTACAGATTTTTGATAGTTGGAATAATTTGATAACCCATGAATTTGAATTAAACTCTGTTCTATACAAGCATTCATTTGCACTTAATGATAATAAACTTTTTCATTCTGATGGCTCTAATATCTATTTATATGATTTGAATTTAGGCTTTAAAGCGAATGCTGAGCTTATTTACACATTAAAGGTTGGTTTGATAACACAGCTAAGCTATGCAAAAGAGCTTGGTACTCTAGCCTTTACCACTATTACTATTAACAATAATAAGCTAGTAAAAGCTATAGAAGTGCCTAAGTAAGCTTTATTGAGTTTTTTACTTTTTAATTTAATAAGAATGAAAGCACTATAACGATAATTTTCACTTATATCCTTCACCAATCCTCGCTACAATAACGTCATCCAATTAAGTGTGTTTTTTCAGTCAAGATTCAGTACTAATAAACTAACCTACTGAGTATTTGCACAAGAAGTGATTTACGTAATCTTCTGATCGAACATAAGACTTATTTAGCTAAAACAACGAAAAAAGGAAATTGTTTTAATGGCTCTAACAACTATTATTCTTGCTGCGGGTAAAGGTACTCGTATGCGCTCTGCTCTACCTAAAGTTTTGCACAAAGTTGCAGGTAAACCAATGGTGCAGCACGTTATTGATAATGCGATGGCATTAGGTGCAACGACTACAAACCTAGTTTACGGACACGGCGGCGAACTATTACAACAACAACTTGCCGATAACAATGTAAATTGGGTACTTCAAGCTGAACAACTTGGTACTGGCCACGCAGTAGCGCAAGCCAACTCTTATGTTAATGATGAAGACACAGTATTAATTTTATACGGTGATGTACCACTAACAAAACAATCAACATTAGAGCGTTTATTAGCCGCAACACCTAAAAATGGTTTAGCTGTATTAACGGTAAATTTGGTAAACCCAAATGGCTATGGTCGAATGCTTCGTGCCGGTGGTAAGTTAGTTGGTATTGTTGAGCAAAAAGATTCAAGTCCAGAGCAGTTACTTATTAACGAAGTAAATACAGGCATTATGGCTGTTAACGGTAAGCTATTAAAAACATGGTTAGGTAACTTATCTAACAATAATGCACAAGGCGAGTACTACTTAACAGATATCGTTGCAATGGCTCACAGTGAAGGCGTAGAAATCACTTCAGCTCAGCCAGACCATGCAATGGAAGTTGAGGGCGCAAATAACCGCGTACAACTTGCAGGCTTAGAGCGCGCTTACCAAGCATGGCAAGCAGAAGAGTTAATGTTAAATGGCGCAACACTTGCTGACCCTGCGCGTATTGATGTGCGAGGAACAGTTACCACCGGTGAAGATGTACTTATCGACGTAAACGTTATTTTTGAAGGCACAGTCACGCTTGGTAATAATGTACAAATAGGTCCTAACTGTGTCCTTAAAAATTGTAGTATTGGTGATAACGTTATTATTAAAGCTAATACGCTGATTGAAGATGCCACAGTTGCAGATAAGTGTACGCTTGGTCCTTATGCTCGCCTTCGCCCAGGCGCTGTAATGGAAGAAGACTCACACATTGGTAACTTTGTTGAGATGAAAAAAACCCGACTAGGTAAAGGCTCTAAAGCCAACCACTTAAGTTATTTAGGTGATGCTGAAATTGGCGAAAAAGTGAATATTGGCGCTGGCACTATTACCTGTAACTACGATGGTGTTAACAAAGCAAAAACTATTATTGGCGATAATGCCTTTATTGGTTCTAATTCATCACTCGTTGCTCCAGTAAATATAGGTGCAACTGCAACAATTGGTGCAGGCTCTGTGATCACCAGTACCGTTGAAGATGATCAATTAGCAATAGCACGCTCTAAACAGCGTAATTTAACGGGTTGGAAACGCCCAGTTAAAAAATAACAATAGAGGCTACTTAGGTAGCCTTTTTTATTTTAGCTGAAGTTTAAATTGCTCTTTATAGCGTCTAGACAAGTTAAGTACTTTACCTGTTGTTAGTTTTATTTCACTGTCGCCACTGGGGAGTGCTGTAATGGACTCCACTTTATCGAGTTTTACGCCATGGCTGCGGTGAATTCTACAAAATCCCTGTACTTCAAGTTGTTTGCTCAATGCTGTAAGCGTTGTCCTTAACGGATATATGCGTGAGCCTATATGTAGGTTTACATAATTACCCGACGATTCAAGCCAATCAACATCCTCTATTTTTATAATGAATTCTTTTCCGAGCTTTTTAACTAATAGGCGGTTTATGGTCGATGCTGTTTGCTGCTCACTTTCTTCAATTGAAGAGGCTTCACCTAGTAACTGCTGCACCACATATTGATATACTTTGATAAGTACGATGAAAAACACAAAACTTATAGCGTCTTTCTGGTATTCATAAATAAGCTCAAACCAGCTAAGTCCAAAGTTGTAAGACCCATCATTCAACAAATATATGAATTTACGAACCCCTACCATAATACCAACGTGTAACACGCTAAATATAATAGAGGCACCAAAGTACATACCTAATGAGGCTGTAATATTTTGCCAATTAAAAGATAAGTGTCTTAAAAACCAAATTAAAATAGGGAATATAAGCAAAGTACTCAAGGCACTTGAATACTCCCAAACAAATGGCTCCCACATTAAAAAAGTTAAAGCCCCTTCTCTTTGGGCTTCCATTATTTGGGTTGTAGCGTTTACTGTATTATTAATTAATACGTAAGCACACAGTAATACTGATGCGTAAATGCTTTGAAAACGTTGAAAGTGCTGTAGGTTCATAAATGTATGCTTATTGCTGATGTGGCACGCTTATCCCTGTATACCACCTTTTATCACTATTGCTTGTAATATAAGCACTTATAGATAGTTTTAGCGAGAGATTTAGGTATGAATAGCGCATAGCATACATAAAGTAGTAAAAGCATGAGCACTCAAGTACAACAACCTTCATTAGTTAATTCGCGTAAATATTATCTTGATTGGCTTAGGGTAATCGCATTTGCGTCGCTAATTTTTTATCACATTGGCATGTTGTATAGCGAAAGCTGGGGGTTTCATTTTAAGAGTAATTATACATCACAGTATGTTGAATATTTAATGTTGGTGTTTTCACCTTGGCGCATGTTGCTCATTTGGTTTATATCGGGCGTAGCACTGCGTTTTATGATTGATAAAGTAAGCAGCTTTAAGTCTTGGTTACATTTCACCTTATACCGCTCTATTTTTTTACTATTACCCTTGCTGGTGGGGTTATGGTTAATAGTGCCTTTACAGCTGTTTGCAGAAATGTCACAGCAAGGTGTTATTGATATTAGCTATTGGCAATTTTATTTAGCTTTTATAGAGACGAACAATACGCTTTTTATTAATTATCAGTCTGGAGTGTGGCCGAATGTGGATGTAAATCACTTATGGTATTTGCGCTCGTTGTGGCAATTTATGCTGATCATTATTGTTTTAACTCTTTTTGCACGCTTGCCTTTTATTACGCCTTTAAAAACATTTGTTAAAGGGGATATGTCATTTGGGCTTTTAATTACCTTGCTCACTATTGCCGTACTATTTACAAGCCATTACTTAACTGGCGATTCAATCAGAGAGACTAACGGCTTAATACTGCTACTCGCAGGATACATACTTGCCAAAAACACTTACTTTTGGAACTGCTTAAATAAAAACTTGGTATTACTGGCTTTGAGTTTTGCGGTTTTGTTTGTACTTATAATATTAAGTTATCAGAAGGTGTTTACTCTTCCTCATTTTATTTTAAGCGCTAGCTACAATATTCAACGTGTTGTAGGTGTATTTTTTGTACTCGCGTTCGCTCACCGATTTTTAAATTTTAATACTTACTATTTAAAACAGCTCAATGTATGGGTGTTTCCCTTTTATTTATTGCATCAAAGCATTTTGATTATTTTGTGTTTTTTACTACAGCCTTTAAGTTTAGGGCCTGTTGCTGAACCATTCATCATTATTACAGGGACTTGGTCTTTTTGCGGTGTTATTACATGGGGTATTACACGTATTGATGTACTTAGACCTTTGCTAGGGGTTGCAATTAAACGAGATTATTCCCCGACTGTAAAAATTCTTGGCTATACGGCCGCTTTAATTTTAATAACTCCGCTAGCGTATAAGCTAATTACTTAGGCTAAGGGCTGTATTAAAACTGCCATAATCTTGTCATGCCTGTGTGTTGATATTTAGTAAATACAATACTAAGGAAAATTACATGTTTAAAAAATCAATTATTGCGCTGTCACTTATATCTGTTCTTACTGGTTGCTCACTTGATGGTGACGATGGTCAAAACGGCTCTCAAGGATTACAGGGAGAACAAGGCACAGATGGAACTAATGGGTTAAATGGTATAAATGCCAATTCAGCATTAAATATTAACCTTGTGGGTAGAGGTGTATTAAATGCACAAAGCCCAGAAGGTGCAGCTGAAATAGTTGCATATCAAGCATCTAAAAAATGGATTTACGCTATTAACAGTTCAGGCGATGACGCTGTTGTTAATATTTTACCCGCCGACACCTTTGATACTGCCGCACTCGTTAAAGATAACGAAGGGGTTATAAACGCCACAAATTTAACGTCCATTATTACGTTGTCTTTAAACGAATATACCCAAGGCGATGCAAACAGCATTGCTATTGATGAAAACAATAATTTACTAGCGGTTGCAATGGCTGCTGAAAGCACGGGTGATACAGGTCAAATTGCTTTTTACGATATAAGCGGCGACTCACCTGTATTTATTAAAAATGTTACAGTCGGATTTTTACCAGACATGGTGACGTTCACCCATGATGGCGCAAAGGCAGTGGTTGCTAACGAAGGTGAACCAAGTGGCGACTACAGCGTAGATCCTGAAGGTTCTATTAGTATTATCGATATAACAAATAATGTAATAGCCGATACAGCAATAAATATTGATTTTAAAGCCTATAACAACAAACAAACCGAACTAGAAGCGCAAGGGGTAGTTTTTGCAAACCCAAATGGTCGTACTATTAACGGTAATCTAATAAATACCACAGTAGCTATGGATTTAGAGCCCGAGTACGTTAGCATTTCTAAAGATAACAAATATGCTTATGTATCTATTCAAGAAAACAATGCACTTGCAATAGTTAACCTACAAGACAACAGTCTTGAGCTAAAGGGCTTAGGCTTTAAAGATTGGTCAAGCTTACAACTTGATGCCTCAGATAAAGACGGCGGCGTGAATTTTAAATCATACCCAGGGCTCTATGGTATGTACCAGCCCGATACTATCTCAAGCTTTAGTTGGAAAGGCGCTAACTTTATAGTTACTGCCAACGAAGGTGACGCAAGAGAATACTTTTTTGATACAACGGATGAAGCAGACTGTATAGCAAAGGGCGGACTTGATTACGATAAAGACGATGGCTGCTTAGCTTATATAGATGAAAGCCGCGTTGAAGACTTAACTCTTGCTGCTAATTTTGATTACTTAAATAATGACGATGATGATATTGGTCGCTTAAAAGTAACAACAATAAAAGGCGATACTAATAACGACGGACAATACGAATCGCTTTACGGCTATGGCGCACGTTCTTTTACTATTTGGGATAGCAATGGGCTGGTGGTTTTTGATTCAGGTGACGATATAGCACGTATAACAGCATCTGTGCATGGTGAATTATTTAACAATAGTGAAGATGAAAACAAAGGTGACTCACGTTCAGATGATAAAGGCGCAGAGCCTGAAGCGCTGACTATTGGTAAAATTGACGATCGTACATTTGCTTTTGTTGGATTAGAACGTATGGGCGGTATTATGGCTTACGACATTACTAATCCATACAATGTGCAATTTGAAGACTACTTCTATAATAGAGGCTTAATTAAAGGAGCGAATATTACAGGCGATTTGGCACCTGAAGGAATGGTATTCGTTTCAGCAGAGCAAAGTGCAACAGGAAATCCACTCTTAATTGTTGGAAATGAAATATCAGGCTCTATTGCCGTATGGGAAATAGCATCTAAATAAATCTTTAATTTTAAATAAAGCTGTGTGTTGTTTGTTTAACATACAGCTTAGTTTAAACCTTACTAATACATCATCAATTAATACATAAATTATGAGTGTTTTTTAAACTAAAAGTATCCTGCAGCCCTTTATTTGTATAGCTTTCATACTAAATTCATTTAATTGTCAAAAAGCTGAAATAAAACATTGACCCCCGCTCGAATCTCCCTATAATGCGACCCCACTGAGACAGGAAACGCCAACGCATAGCGAGGAGCGAACTACTCAGAGAGTTAAATAAAACTTCGGTTTTAAATCTTCCAAAAAGAAAGTTTAAAACTAAGTGTTGACTCGGAAAATAAAGGGTGTATTATTCGCATCCCTTGAGACGCTAAAGCGACTCAAAACGTTCTTTAACAATATAAAGCAATCATCTGTGTGGGCACTCGTACAGATTGAGTTCTAACAGCCAACCTACTTAGGTAGCGAGGCAAACAAATTAGAGTCTCAATTGAAAACTGAGTGACCAACAGAATAGTTATTTCGGTAATTATTCGGCGCAGTCAATTCAATATCGAAAGATATTAAAATAAATTCAGCATTCATTGAGCTGT
>NZ_JASDCE010000017.1:0-94780 GCF_030408075.1 Pseudoalteromonas sp. APC 3358 | reverse complement strand
AGGGCACACCCCAAACGCGATCGAAAAACAGGAGTATTTCAGTATGGGGTAGAGCCAAATTTTTAAGGCTGTACTTAATGTTTTTCTTAAGTACCTACCTATGACATCCATGTAGGCAACAAAGAGTAAATTGCCCCTAGGCAGAACCCTTCGGGCAGCGCATGTTTGGCATTTATTCCACGTTATCGCCTATTTATGGGGAATAAAACCACACTGCATAGGCTCTGCCTTGTCTAAATACCAAACATACTGCTGCAAATTTAACCTCGAAAGATAAACAGGCCCTAATAATGATCAATTATAAATTGATCTATTATCTAATTTTAGGGTCTAGCTCGCCGCTTAAGTATTTAAGGTGCATTTCATCAAGTGAAATTGGCTTAATTTTACTAGCCTGACCAGAAGTACCAAACGAGTTATAGCGCGCAACACAAATCTCTGTCATTGCTTTTGTAGCTTCAGCTAGGTATTTACGTGGATCAAAGTTAGATGGGTTAAGCGCCATATGACGGCGAATTGCACCGGTAGATGCCAAACGTAAATCGGTATCAATATTTACCTTACGAACACCAAATTTAATGCCTTCAACAATCTGTTCAACTGGCACACCATAAGTTTCTGGAATTTCGCCACCGTACTGATTAATAATTTCTAACCACTCTTGTGGAACTGAAGATGAACCATGCATCACTAAATGCGTGTTAGGAATACGTGCATGAATCGCTTTAATGCGGTCAATCGCTAAAATGTCATCTGTTGGTGGGCGAGTAAATTTATAAGCTCCGTGCGAAGTACCACAGGCAATTGCAAGTGCATCAACATGTGTTTTATTTACAAAGTCAGCCGCTTCTTCAGGGTCTGTTAGCATTTGCTCAGTGGTTAGTATACCTTCTGCGCCAACACCATCTTCTTCGCCAGCTTCACCTGTTTCCAGTGAACCAAGTACACCTAGCTCGCCTTCAACCGATACGCCACAAGCATGCGCCATAGCAACAGTTTCGCGCGTTACTTCTACATTGTATTCGTAGCTTGAAGGAGTTTTGCCGTCGCTCATTAACGAGCCATCCATCATTACTGATGAAAAACCAAGCTGAATTGAACGCTGACATACACCTGGCGATGTGCCGTGATCTTGGTGCATAACAACGGGAATATGTGGCCATTCTTCAACGGCTGCTAAAATCATATGACGAATAAATGGAGCACCAGCATAAGCACGTGCGCCAGCTGATCCCTGAACGATTACTGGGCTGTTTGTTTTGTCAGCCGCTTCCATTATTGCGCGCATTTGCTCTTGATTGTTAACGTTAAAAGCAGGTACGCCGTAACCATGCTCTGCTGCATGATCTAAAAGTTGTCGCATACTGATTAAAGCCATTGGGTATTCTCCAATTTATCGACAGTAGTTCCCTACCATCTAGTTTGAACGGATGTGTTAGTTTGGCGTTATAACAACGCCACGAAAAACCACTGCTTTGCAGTAATATTCCGTCTAAATTAACTATTAAATTAGGGTGAGAGGTATTTAATAATTAATTGTCGGTGAGGGCTATTACCCCCTCACCTTACGCTACTAAAATTACTTAGCGCGCGACTCTAGCATTTCAACTGCTGGAAGTTTTTTGCCTTCTAAAAACTCTAAGAACGCACCACCACCAGTAGAAATATAAGAAACTTTATCGGCAATGCCGTATTTATCAATTGCGGCTAAGGTATCACCACCACCAGCAATTGAAAACGCATTTGAGTTAGCAATTGCTTGTGCAATAGCACGTGTGCCATTACCAAATTGGTCAAACTCGAACACGCCAACAGGGCCATTCCATACAACAGTGCCCGCATTTGCAATAATTTTTGCAAGCTTGCTCGCTGTATCAGGACCAATATCAAAAATCATATCGTCGCTTGTCACTTCGCTTACATCTTTAAGCGTAGCTACAGCAGATTCAGAAAACTCATTACCAACAACTACGTCAGTCGGTACCGGAATTTCACCATTATTAGCAATCGCTGCAGCACATAAGCGGTTAGCTTCATCCATTAAATCAGGTTCGTAAAGCGATTTACCAACTGGGCTACCTGATGCAGCAATAAAGGTATTTGCAATACCGCCGCCGGTAACTAATTGGTCAACAATTTTAGAAAGTGAATCTAAAACGGTTAGCTTAGTTGAAACTTTAGAACCACCAACAATCGCCACTAATGGACGAGCTGGGTTATCAAGTGCTTTGCCTAACGCTTCTAGTTCAGCCGATAATAAAGGACCTGCACATGCCACATCAGCAAATAAGCCAACGCCATGCGTAGATGCTTGTGCACGGTGAGCCGTACCAAATGCATCCATTACATATACATCACACAGTGCTGCAAGTTGCTTAGATAGCGCTTCGTCGTTTTTCTTCTCGCCTTTGTTAAAGCGCACATTTTCAAAAACAACAACTTCGTTATCAGCAATATCAACACCGTTTAGGTAATCTTTTTCTAAACGTACAGTTTGCTCAAGGGCATCGTTTAAGTAATCAGCGACAGGTGCTAGCGAAAACGCTTCATCATATTCCCCTTCCGTAGGACGGCCAAGGTGTGACATAACCATTACTTTAGCGCCCATCTCAAGCGCTAATTTAATAGTAGGTAGTGCTGCACGAATACGCGCATCTGACGTCACTTTACCTGCTTTAACTGGTACATTTAAATCTTCACGAATTAATACGCGTTTGCCGTTTAAATCTAAATCTGCCATTTTTATGACCGACATGAACATCTCCTTAGTTAACGATACTGAACCTGAAAAATACGTTTAAAATTATTATATTAATAAATTACTTATTCACTGCCATCATAGCACGCGCTGTGTCGAGCATACGATTAGCAAAACCCCATTCGTTATCACACCATACTAATAACTTTATCAGTCGTTTGTGACTAACACGTGTTTGTGTGCCATCAATAATACAAGAATGTGGGTCGTGATTAAAATCAACCGACACAAGCGGCTCTTCGGTATAACTTAAAATACCTTCTAAGCGGTCTTTTGCTTGTGCTTTAAGTGCGTTATTTACTGCGTTTAAATCTACATCGGTATTAACCGTTACACTTAAATCCATTGCCGTGACATTTATAGTCGGTACACGTACGGCGATGGCTTCAAAACGGCCTTTAAATTTAGGTAAAATACGGTCTATACCACGGGCGAGCTTTGTATCAACTGGAATAATTGATTGGCTTGCAGCGCGAGTACGACGTAAATCATGATGATAACCATCAATCACTTGTTGATCGTTCATCGACGCATGAATAGTCGTAATAGCGCCCGATTCAATACTAAATGCATCATCAAGTACTTTAATAACTGGCACAACACAGTTAGTTGTACACGACCCGTTAGACACAATCGTGTGCTCGCTTTTAAGCTCATCGTCGTTTATGCCATACACAATCGTTGCATCAACATCGTTATCAGCCGGATGCGAAAACAACACCTTTTTAGCACCTGCGGTAATATGTAACTGCGCATGTTCACGCGAGTGATAAACGCCCGTACATTCAAGTACAACGTCTACATCGAGTGTTTGCCAAGGTAATTCAATTGGGTTTTCTTCACAAAAAAGTGCAATGGTATCGCCTGCAACACTAATGGTGTCTTCACCAAGTTTTACAGGGAAAGAAAAACGACCGTGGGATGTGTCGTATTTTAATAAATGAGCAATAGCTTCAGGGTCAGCAAGTTCGTTAATCGCAACAATTTTTATATCGTCGCTCAAACCTGATTCGTATAACGCGCGGACAATATTTCGACCAATACGACCAAAACCATTAATTGCAAGTTTGATTGCCATGAAATATAAAATCCACTCTTTTAGCGTGCAGATAAAGGCTATTTGCCTTTTTGATGGCGGTATTGTAATCGACCTTGAACATTATTATAAGAGGGGGCGATTAGAAACTTTAAATTAAGGTTAAAGCGTATGAATAAGCTAGTTATGATTATCGAACCAAGAGCCTGATTTTTTAAATAGCAAAAACAACGTTAATGTAGCCATTAGCTGTAAATTAAACTATCAAAAATAGCTAACGACATAGATAAAAATGTACATATATAAAAATATTATAGATCGTTTCGTCTGTTAAATTTGGGTGATTTTTATTAAGCTCTGTAGATAGTTTTTTTGTTGCATCTTCTAAAGATAAGCCAGCATTAAATTGTTCACTGACGTACTCCATGCTCCACTCTCTAATTTCTTTAAGTGATTCAATAACCTTTGGATTATATTCAATTTTCAGGTTATCTAAATCCATTATATGTTCAGAAAGCATGTTTATATCATTTTCCATAATCATAACCCCTATTTATAAAATCAAATTAACCATGTATATTTTTAATTTATTTCTAAATCAAACACTACGTTTATTGATGATTTAAATGTAATAGTTTCTTGTAAATACCTGCCTTGCTCAAATGGATTTCTAGTAACTTTAGAGCCGGTCACAACTATTCTCTCAAAATCATCTACGCCATAACCATAACTTGAACGGTTAGAATTGGAATTAATACTGTAAATTTTTCCAAGCTCTGCGCCAAATGCTTTGGCAAGCTTACCCCCTTTAACTATAGCGTTATCTATTGCGCCTTGTGTTGCTTCAGCTTTTAACTGCGCGGCTTTTGAAGACATAAGCTCAATATTCGTTAGTTCATTAATTTTTACACTTAGTGCAAAATCGATAAAATCATTCAATTTTTCAATATTTCTTAATGTTACTTTAAGTGTTCTTGTTGCTACATATCCTGCATTAATTGCTGTACCGCTCTCGACATTAAACTTGTCGTCATCATTGTAAGTTAACAGGCTTGTAGCAGAAACATCCGTCTCCTTAACACCGTACTTGCTTAATCCTTTAAGTAACAAATTTACTCGATCATCAACATCACGTTTTGCATCAAGTGATTTGTCTTTAAAGCTTATTACTTCAAAAGAAATCTTAGCCATATCGGGCTTTGCCAATACCTCAGCAGTACCCTGCACTGCAATATGGCGATTAGCAGGTAAGCTTGAATTAGCAAAAGTGATGAGTGGGAATAAGGTTAAGAAAATGGCAGTAATGAGTTTCATATTCGTTCCTTGGAGTAATTAGCTAAATAATGACTACGTAACTGTACCTATAGTCATACGGATAACAATAAAAGTAAACTGCTCTTTATTGTAGGCGGGAGTTTATCTCACGCGGCATAATACCAACCTGCATAAATCTTTGATCAATTTAACAAATTAAATTGCACTATAACGTCGTTAAAAATTTTTTATTTAGAACAACTAGATACAAAAATTTTTGCCTAGTTCTAGCGTAATTTTCTTAATGTTAAATAGACCCCGTATATAAGCAGATTGGTATAAAGCCCCGCCTACAGCCAACCTACATCAACTCGCCTAATTTTAACTCTTTGCCACGGCTTATTTGATGGCACTGGGCTAGCAGTAACTCAGCGGTTGCTTGTGCATCAGTCAGTGCATGATGGCAATGATAGCTTGGTAACTCATAACGTGTGCGACAGGCATTTAGGGTTAAATCATCTTGTTTTATTTCAGTTGAATGATGAAGTAAGCGCTTTTGTTCAATATGGAGTGTGTCGATTATGAGTTTAGGACGTATAGTTATATTGGCATTTTTAAGCGCTATTTTTAAAAACCCCCAATCGAGCATGGCATTATGAAACACTAAAATACAGTCGCTAAAGTGGCTGCTCAATTGCGTTAATATACTGCACAAGCTCTGTCCTTTTGTTATAGCATCATCGCTAATTCCATGAAAAACAGGACTTTGCTCAAGGCTTTTTACGTCTTTATTTATAAGGTGCTGCGACTCGCTCATTTTTATACATTGGTTATCTATTATCACCCACGCTACCGATACAATTTCGTGCTGTTTTGCATCAAGGCCAGTGAGCTCTAAATCAATCACCAAATAACGTTGTTGTAAGGCATTTTTACCTAGTAATTTACGGCGCTTTAAATACCGAGTGAGCAGCTTTTTTACCATGTTAGTAATCCATCGTTATAAACTGCCGCGAGCAAACTTAAACGCGGCGGCTTGCTGCGCTTGTTTAACAAGGTAAAACGCTTCTTTTAGTTGATGGCGCTCTAGTGAGTTTAATTTATTAGGGTTAATGCAATTACTCGGTAAGCCCTCTTCGTTTATTTGTGTACTCAAACGAAGCTGCGTTAAGAACCGCCAGCAGTCTTTTAGGTTGTATATATCTTCTTTGCTGATCAGTTTATGTTTTAGTAGTGCGTCTAATCGCTCTTGCGTGTTGGCGCGCCTAATACCCGCTTTTAAAGCGTATAACCGCACTATGTCATTTATAATTACGACACCGCGTTTTTTTAAATCTATGTATTTATTATTTTGATCTGTTTTTTCGGTTTTAAATTTATTAAATAAACCAATTGGCACGCTGTTGCTGCTTATATCGGTTGCCATTGCGGCATAGAATAAGTCGTTACGCGATATACGAATTAGTTGCTCGCAAAAAGCGGTGTATAAAGCATTTGAGCCTTCAATAAATCGCAGGTCAAAAAATATTTTACAGTTGAGCATTGCATTAGGAGTAGGGCTTTTTATCCATTTAAAAAAGCGCTCGCTCCAGTCGTTTACGCTCATTCGGCACTCATCGCTGCTTGCCATAATATTACCTGGGCAACGCCTAATGCCGCATTCAACCAAATTTTCACATACAAACTCTCCCATGCTTTTAAAGTAAGCGTGTTGCTCGGTGGTTAAGTCGTTAGGGAGTAATAAGCCGTTATCTTGATCTGAATGCAAGGTTTGTTCTTCGCGTGCTTGCGAACCAAAGCAAATAAAACTAAAGCTGGTTGGCGCTGCGCCATGCTCTTCTTGAAATAAGTGAATCAGGCGCGATGTAAGCGCATCGGTTAAACCACTGAGTAATTTACCAATTAATGATATGTCGTCAATGTTGTACGAAAAACCACGCAAAAGTTCGGGAATTTCTTTAGCGTAGCGTTTTAAATCAGTAACAGTATGCGCTTTATATATGCGCCCAATAAGCTGTACGGGGTCGCTTTTTTGTTGGCGCAGTAAATCGGTGCTGGTTATCATCCCTATTGGGTTATGATTTTCGTCAAGCACGGGTAAATGATGAATATTGTATTTAAGCATTAAGTGCAGCGCCGAAAACACCCGGTTATTTTCAAATATAAACTTAGGTTTGGCTGTCATAATACTGCTTACTGCGTCTTGTGGATCTACTTCGTCGGCAAGTACTCGATTACGTAAGTCGCGGTCGGTTACCACCCCTACTAAGTGCGCGTGCTGCGTTATCATTATTGACGATACGCCATGCTCTTTCATTTTTTTAGCGCTTTGCCTAATACTTGCATCGGGCGAAAGCGTAATGGCGGTGCGGGTCATCAGCTCTGATATTTTACGTTCAGACCAACTATCGTTTTTACTTTTATAATGCGATGACAACAACCGGTTAGCATGAGCGCGTACAAAATATTGCTCAAACGATTTATATTCTCTGCGTAAAAAATCAAAGTGCGTTTGAGAGAGCATATACACTATGCCCTCTTTTTGTACTTCCAACCTATTTTGAATTGCCTCACCGGTTAACAGCGACGGAAAACCAAAATAGTCACCTTGCGCTAAGCGTGTAACAACATCGCCCTTACCATCAACTAGGTCATACAAACCAGAGCGAATTAAAAACAGTTTAGGGTTTTCACTTTGTAACCACTGAGTTTGGTTTTCGCGGGTGAGGTAAATAATATCAAGATGATTTACAAAATATTCGTATGCGCTGCTATCAAGCATAGTAAAAGGTGCTTGCAAACAAACGTATTGGGCTATTTCTTGTTGTTCTACACTCATTGTATTCGCTCTTTAAATGGTGATGTACCAATCTAATGTACTTATTTATTAAACAAATAAAAAGCCCGACTAAAGTCGGGCTTTTGGTGCTTTATGTTTTCTAAACTATATCTATAAATTGTAGCCTAGTGGTCGTGTGCTTCTGCAGACCCTTTAGGGTTACGAATGCTTTCAACCATTTCTTGAATTTCAACTGGTGTTGGTTTAGTAAACTTAAGAACAATTGCAGCTACTGCAAAGTTAATAATCATACCAATTAAGCCAATACCTTCAGGCGAAATACCTAAGAACCAGTTTTCAGGGCTGTTTAGCTCTGGGCTAACAAACTTGAAGAAGATGATATACGCAGCGGTAAAGCCAATACCCGTTACCATGCCTGCAATTGCGCCTTCGCGGTTCATTGTTTTAGAGAATATACCCATAATAATTGCTGGGAAGAAACTCGCTGCCGCCAAGCCGAATGCAAATGCCACTACCGATGCCACAAACCCAGGCGGGTTAATACCAAAGTACGCGGAGATAACAATAGCGACCATGGCTGCCAACCTCGCTGCAAGTAACTCTTGCTTGTCGGTAATATCGGGCTTGAGAGTTCGCTTGAGTAAATCGTGCGAAACGGAGGTCGAAATAACCAGTAGTAAACCTGCTGTAGTAGAAAGTGCCGCGGCAATACCACCAGCAGCTACAAGTGCAATTACCCATGCTGGTAGGTTAGCAATCTCTGGATTAGCTAATACCATAATGTCGCGGTCTACGTTTACTTCGTTAGCACTGTTCGGATCGGTGATTTTACCCGCCGTGTAGAACATTTTGCCATCGCCGTTTTTATCATCAAATGTAATTAAACCTGTGCGTTCCCAGTTTTTAATCCATCCTGGTGCTTCTGCGTAAGCTGTACCGCTACCGTCTTTACCATTTATAGTATCAACCATGTTTACGCGAGCAAAGGCTGCAACCGCAGGTGCTGTAGTATAAACAATCGCGATGAACACAAGTGTCCATGCTGCAGAAATACGCGTGTCTTTTACGCGAGGTACAGTGAAAAAGCGAACAATTACATGTGGTAAACCAGCAGTACCTACCATTAACGCGCCAGTAATAGCGAACACGTCAATCATGCTCTTAGAGCCTTCGGTATATTGCGCAAAACCAAGTTCAGCGCTTAAGCCGTCTAGTTTATCAAGTACATACACGCCATCGCTGCCAATTAATGTGGCACCAAAACCGGTTTGTGGGAAAAAGTGACCCGTCATCATCATCGAGATAAAAATGGCTGGTACAAGGTAGGCAAATACAAGTACACAATACTGCGCTACTTGTGTGTAGGTAATGCCTTTCATGCCGCCAAGTACCGCATAAAAGAATACAATCACCATACCAATGTAAACACCGGTTTCAATTTCTACTTCTAAAAAGCGTGAAAATACTACGCCTACACCACGCATTTGCCCTGCAATGTAAGTAAAACAAATGAATATGGCACATACAATTGCTACTAAACGCGCGGTGCGTGAATAGTAACGGTCGCCAATAAAGTCAGGAACAGTAAACTTGCCGAATTTACGTAAGTAAGGCGCTAAACACATGGCTAATAGTACATAACCACCTGTCCACCCCATTAAGTAAACGCTGCCATCGTAACCTGCAAACGAAATAATACCCGCCATTGAAATAAACGACGCGGCGCTCATCCAATCGGCAGCCGTTGCCATACCATTAGCAAGAGGAGGTACGCCGCCGCCTGCTACATAAAACTCTTTAGTTGAACCCGCACGGGCCCAAATTGCTATGCCGATATAAAGCGCAAAGCTTAAACCAACAATTATAAACGTGAGTGTTTGAACATCCATTGCTTAGCTCCTATTCGTCTACGCCGTATTTTTTATCTAACGTATTCATTTTGAAAACGTACACAAAAATCAAAGCAACAAAGGTATAAATCGCGCCTTGCTGGGCGAACCAGAAGCCAAGTTTAAACCCAAAAAAACGTACTTCATTAAGTACATCAACCAGTAATATGCCAAAGCCGAAAGACACGATAAACCACACTGCTAATAGTTTAAATAACAGCGAAATGTTTTCTGCCCAATAAGCTTTTGCTTGTTCTTCATCTTTAAAAGCCATTTTTGTTTTCCCCTTTAAGCACCGCAATATCGCGATGAGTGGTTTTTTATCTTCGCTTACCAATTTAGCAACGCTGGTTACATATTGAATTGAGACCATAGTCGTAACAGCTTGTTAACGTTTACGTAAACTGTATTTATCATTCAAACGTATTTTATATATTTGCATTTTATTTCAATTGGTTAGCTTAATTTTTTGA
Organism: Pseudoalteromonas sp. APC 3358; assembly: GCF_030408075.1. Taxonomy (NCBI): domain Bacteria; kingdom Pseudomonadati; phylum Pseudomonadota; class Gammaproteobacteria; order Alteromonadales; family Pseudoalteromonadaceae; genus Pseudoalteromonas; species Pseudoalteromonas sp. APC 3358. The sequence goes on along the minus strand of NZ_JASDCE010000017.1, from coordinate 84,570 downwards.
ATTAGCTTTACTATTAAATTGGTAAGTTGGTTATTAATGCGACATTAGTCTAATGCTTGAGATGATTTTATTTTTGTTATTAATATTCAATAAGATAGAAATAAAATGAAAGTTTTATTTTAAATTCAAGCCTCACACTTAACCTCAGTTCTGGTATTGTGTTAATCCCTCATAGGGTTGAGAGACTATTTAAAATAATAAGGTTTAATAACAACATGACTGCCGTACTCATTATTGTTGCTTTAAGTTATATAGGTGTGCTGTTTTGGCTCGCCAATTGGGGCGATAAAACAACCCCTTTGGCGAAGCGTATTAGCCATCACCCTTTTGTGTATTCACTCTCACTTGGGATTTACTGTACCTCTTGGACTTACTACGGCTCAGTGGGTACAGCCGCCACCAGCAGTTGGAGTTATTTGCCAATATTATTGGGCCCTGCGCTGCTGTTTTTATTCGGCCAAGGGTTTTTACGTAAGCTGGTACTGGTAAGCAAAAAACAAAACATAACCACTATTGCTGACTTTATTTCAGCTCGTTACGGCAAACGCCAAACTACCGCGATTATGGTTACTGTAATCGCCTTACTCGCGACTATTCCCTATATTGCACTGCAATTAAAAGCGCTTAGTACCAGCTTTTTACTTTTGCAAAACAGTAATAAAATATCAGGCGATATGCTCGCGCTTTCTGCCACATTAATTATGGCCTTATTTGCAATATTTTTTGGTACCCGCAAAGTGGACGTAACAGAGTATCGCTCTGGGTTAATGCTTGCTGTCGCGTTTGAATCGATGATTAAACTTATTGCACTTATTGCTGTAGCAGGCCTTGCTGTTTACACCTTATTTAATATGCCAGAGCCTACTTCAAATAAAGTAACCGAGTCGATTTGGGCCCATTGGAGCGACTTTAACTTCTTTAGCTTTAACTTTATTGGCCAGTCTTTAATGGCTGCGGCGGCTATTATATGTTTACCACGCCAGTTTCATGTAACCGTGGTCGACAACCAAAACAAACGCCACTTACTTACCGCTCGCTGGGCTTTTCCGCTGTATTTATTATTAACTGCCGCAATGATTTTACCTATTGCGACTGCGGCAATTCATCCTGAAATTGGCAGCGGCTATTCGCCAGATAGCTTTGTACTTGCCCTACCGTTAATTAACGACAACGCCTTTTTAACCACCTTTGTATTTATAGGTGGTTTATCGGCCGCCACCGCAATGATAGTGGTAGCAACGCTTACATTAAGCACGATGATTTCAAACGATGTGGTATTACCCCTAATGCTACGTCGTAAATTTAAACGCAACTTAATTACTACCAGTTATAAGTCTCGTATATTACTTGTAAGGCGCTTTGCTATTGCAGGCATATTAATTTTGGCCTATTTCTATCAGCAATGGTTTGGCCATAGCAGCGCACTGGCAAGTATGGGCTTAGTTGCTTTTTCACTTGTTACTCAATTATTACCCGCTATTGTGGGCGGTTTATACTGGCGAAAAGGCCATGCTTATGGGGTTTATGCAGGTTTAGTAGCGGGCTTTATTTGCTGGGTACTATTTTTAATGCTGCCAATACTCGATGCCGGAGCAACGCTTGATAGCGAGCTACAACAAACGCTTATAACGCGTGGAACCTTGATAGCTTTGTTTGCCAATATTGGTTGCTATATTAGTTTTTCACTTGGGGCTGAAGAGCGCTTAATTGATAAGATTCAGGCAGCTGCTTTTGTTAACCCTAAAGATCAGGCTATTTTATCAAGGCGCTTAAATAAAGATGTAAAAGCCACTGTTTACGACTTTAAAATACTACTGCAAACCTTTTTAGGTATTCAGCGCAGCCAACAAGTATTGGCGCATTACGCACTCGCCCATCACTTAAGCGATAACAACGCACACCCAGAGCCTGAATTTATAGCCTACTGCGAACGCGCGTTAACAGGCGTGCTGGGCGCATCTTCCGCGCAAGCATTAATACATACGGTATCGTCGGGTAAGCGTATGGCGTTTGAAGAAGTTGTAAACTTTTTTGACGAAACCACACAAGCGCTGCAATTTAATCAAAATCTGTTATTTACCTCACTCGAAAATTTAAGCCATGGTATTTCGGTTGTCGATAAAGATTTAAAGCTAGTAGCTTGGAATAAACGCTACAGCGAAATGTTTGGCTACCCTGAAGGATTTCTAGAAGTAGGCCAACCCATAGAAGATATTATTAGATACAACGCTAACCGTGGTGAATGTGGCCCTGGCGAAATAGAACGCCAAGTAGAAAAACGTGTGCAGCATTTAAAATACGGCAGCTCACATCACTTTATTCGCCACCGTCGTAATGGCCAAGTATACGAAATGATTGGTAACCCGCTGCCCGATGGCGGATTTGTTACCAGCTTTTCGGATATTACCAATCACATAAGTACGCAAAATGCGCTTGAAGAAGTAAACATGGATCTTGAAAACCGCATAGAAGCGCGAACTCAAGAAGTGCAAACCATTAATAGAGACTTACAAGCTCAAATAGATAGCCGTGTACAAACCGAGCAAGCACTTACTTTAGCCAAACGAGAAGCAGAGCAAGCCAACGACAGTAAAACGCGCTTTTTAGCACTGGCGAGCCACGACATTTTACAGCCGTTAAACGCAGCACGTTTATACCTTGCTGCCATTGACGAAAAGCAACTCGACAGCACTAACCAAAACAGCTTTGAAAAATTAGGCGACAGTCTCGATTCAACCGTGCATTTAATGTCGGCACTACTTGAAATAGCCAAGCTAGAACAAGGCGCTATGACCCCAACCCCTCGCCACTTTTATATTGAAGATATTTTAGCGCCATTGCAAAGTGAATACGCTATTTTATCAAGTGATAAAGGCCTTAAGCTTAGTGTGCGTTCACACCAGCAAATTGTGCATAGCGATATAACCTATTTGCGCCGAATTATTCAAAACTTGGTCTCTAATGCAGTTAAATACACCGATAATGGCCGTGTATTAATTGCCTGTAGGAACCGAAAGCACAATTTACGAATAGAAGTATGGGATACAGGCCCTGGTATTAGCGAAGTAGAGCAAGCTAAAATATTTAACGACTTTTACCGTGTTGAGTCGGGCGATAACAAAGGCGTAGGCTTAGGCTTAGGTGTTGTAAAACGTATGGCTGACTTATTAAGTTTGCCGCTTGATGTGCATTCTGAGCCTAATAAAGGTAGCCGTTTTAGCATTGAGGTACCTTATGGTGACGAGCAGTTTGTACAACAAAAAAGTACTACAAACAGCCTAATAGAAAACCGTGCAGCAATTAATATTGTTGCCGTAGACGACGACCCTGAAAATTTAGCAGCAATGGCAAGCTTACTTAAAAAGTGGCAAGCTAATTACACGCTATTTGATAATGTAAATAATGTACTGGCGCATGCTAAAGAAAACGGTGCACCCGATGTTATTTTAATGGACTATCAATTAGGTAGTGATTGCGATGGCATAACGCTAATTAAAACCCTGCGCGAAATTTGGCAAAGCCAAGTACCCGCTATTTTAATTACCGCAGTGCGCGACACCGAGCTTAAACAAGAAACCAAAGCCGCTAATATTCATTATTTAAGTAAGCCAATTAAACCGGGCAAACTAAAGGCACTGCTTAATCACAGTACATAATAAGCGAGCAAAAAGTGATCAAGTTAAAAGCTATCAAGTAATAGCGTAAAACAAAAAGCCCAGTATCTTCACTGGGCTTTGCTTTATAAAGTATTCATAAAGTTAAACTTGATTTACTCGGCTTCTAAGCTTTTGGAACAACCAACTTAACCCCACCAACGAAAGCCCTAATCCAATAAACGAAAGCGCTTTAAGTAAGCCCTCCAAGTTAGCCATATCAATTAAAAACACTTTAACAATAACTGCAGCTAGTAAGCCTAAGCCTATTTTTTGTATTAATAACTGGTTTTTTAAATGACCAAAAATAACAGTACCCGCCCCCATTACTAACCAAATAACAGAGTAGCTATAAAGCTCTGCATTACTTGCGCCTTTTGATAAGTAAATATAAGGCCCTTGCCAGTATTGGCGAATAAAGCTGTTTATTGCCAATAATATAAACCCACCCGCAACGGCCAATATAAATGGCGTAGCTTTAGCGTTTATTGGTTTTACAAGCTTGGCCAGCCAAAGCGTTAATCCTGCAGGTACTAACCACAATAGTAATAACCAGTTAAATATTGGCAGCTCACCTATGTAAAGTGATTCAAATAATGGGTTGTCGTCAAGCAGTGTTTTAATAGCAAAAAGCCCTGCTAACCCTACAAGTGCAAAGCCCGCCACTTGGTATAACTTAGCTAAAGTACCGGCAAGTTTTGCTCTGTGTAAATACACACACCCTAATGCCAGCCAGTTACAGGTAAGGAGTATTTGTTCGTAAAAGTTAAGTGAATCAAATTGCGGATAATGCCCTACTAACTGATAACTTGTTTCGGTGGTAATAAAAAGTGCTAAACAATGAAGCGCTGCACCTTCGAGCCATATTTTCAGTTTTGATGAGTCAAAGCACTTAGCTGCGGCAAAAAATAACGCAATACATAACGGATAAATCACAATGCTCCAATGCAAACCAAATACCGTGAGTGCATCGTAACTTGGCGTCCAAGGTGAAAGCGTTAAGCGCAGTAATAACGCAGCAACCAAGGCTTTTATAGGCCAATGTGGCATAGGCACGTTATAGCGTTTAATAAGTACGCTTATAAGTAATACTTGTACAGCAAGTGCAATGGTTAGGCCGCTGTCACTTAGTAGCATAGTAATTGCTAACGTAATATTGGCATTAGCACCTATCCAATAAGTAAAACGCTGAAATAGCGTTGTATTATGCTGCGCACACTTTATTAAAATAGCCGCCACTACAAACAATACAACGGCCCAAAGTGGATATGCAGTACTTAACGCGGAATTAGGAATAAGCGTATATAAAGTCGCTATCATTACAAATACACTAAATGCCCCCGTAATATGAAACGCTAAACGCTTAATCTGTTTTTTACCGTAATAAAGCCCAAAAGCGGTAAGTAACAATCCGAGTAATAAACCCAAACCGTATTCATTTTTGAATATAAAGAGAGCGTCATCAAATAGATTTGGCGAAAGATGCGTGCGCTGAGCGCCTATCACTAATAGCGTTGATATAACTAACGCTACACCCTGCCAAATATCCCAACGGCTATTTTTAAGGACTAAAAATAGCACCAATACAATACTCAACACGCCGATTGTTTGCCACTGCATATCAAAGTGACTTATTAGCATGGTAAATATTAAGGGCGCTATAAAGGCGAGTAATAATGCATGATCTGGAAGCACTTTAAGTAAGCGTTTTAAACTGTGCGGGCGATGTTCAATAACATTCAGTTTTAGACCTAAGCGCGGTATAGCAATTAACCCAATAATACTCAGTAGAGCAAACGTTCCCATTAACCAAACGGTATTAATTTTAAGTAATGTAAAACCAACTAAATACCAACCAATATGCCCTGCCCATAATAAATACCACAACCAAGCTCGCTGTACTTTATGTGCAACTAACGCGGCCGACAAACTTACAAAACCAACATACATAAATAACGCAAACAAGTTACCGCTGCCTGTATTAACCCATATTGGTACGCTATAAGCGCCAATAATACCTAGTACAGCCAATAATGGGCCTAACCTAAGCGCCATAGCACTTGCGCTAATTGCAATAACTGCCAGTGTAAAAAATGCCACGGTAGGGCTAAGCATATCGTAGCTACTGTAGGCTAAAAGCGTTAAAGCAAAACAGGTAATAAACCCGCCGCTTGCAAGCGCTGCGGGTATGTAATTATTAAAGCCTTCAAATATAATACGTTTATGGTGTAAATAAGCCGCAGCTGCAATTAAGCCAAGCCCAAATAAGCCGCCTAAGCTCAGCCTCATTACAGGCGATAATAATCCCGCTTCTAGGCTGTATTTAGCTAAAAATATGCCACCAAACGCAAGCGCTATTGCGCCTATCCAGGTCATCCAGTTTTGCTCAAACCCTGCGCGTAATTTATTAAATAGTAATTCTATGGCTGATGCTTCAGCTGGTTTGGCTTTTTTAGGAGGCGCTGATAGCTGATTTATTACAGGCGGCGACGCGTTTTGGGACGTTAAGTTTGGCTGTGCTTTATGATCAATTGGCTCTGATCTTGAAAGCGCTGCCTGAGCCGTAGATGCTTCACTTTGAGGTTCACTTTGCGATATCGATTTATGTGTTTGTAGATGTGTTATTTTGGCCCTTAAAACAGCAACTTCTTGTTTTAATCCATTTAACTGCACTAGCGCTATTAAGCCGCAAATAGCACCGGCAACTACAACCAGTATTACTATGACGGCTAACCCAACTAAATCATCCATGGCACACTCTTATTAATTATTATGCCCAGAGTGTACCTAATTATTAATGAGTAGGTAAATTTTGTTCAATAAAAAAGCCTAAGTACTTAAAGTGCTTAGGCTTTATGCTACTTAATATGTTTAGATTTATTCAACACTATCGGTAATAGTGCGCTCTAGGGTCATTTTATAACCTGAGCTTGTTGTTTCATCATGCTCTAAAATCAATATGTAGTTACCCTCTTGTGTAAAGTCCATATCGCTTTGCTGAATAAGCACAATTTGCTGGCCATTATCTTCATATACAACATAAACCGTGTAAATTTCGTTATCTACAACCTGTTCTTCTTGGTCATACTTATCTAGGCCATCGACTACGTTACTGGTGTCGTCTACCGTTTCGCCGTTAAGTGTAAAGTACACATCTACATCTGAAACCGACTGCCCTGCGTAGCTTTCAATTAGGTTTACAACCGATACCGTATGGCTGTAACTACTTGGTGTTAGGTTTTCTTCAACGCTCATCATACGTAAACCGTTATCAACGTCGTTATAAAAAATACCCACCGCACTTTGCTCACGCTCTAGCGTCATTAAAAAGTTATCAGCTAGTTTTGTACCTTCTTCGTCGTACATCGCTACGCTGTAACTATTAGGCGAAAGTTCAACATAATCGGTATAAGAGTCACTAGCAACTGTATTTGTTGTGTTTACAGTTGTACCGCGTGTAGCAGAAAAGCTTACTGGCGAGTAGTCATCAACCGTATTTATAAAACGTAATTGCCCCAGGGCAGATTGATGTTTAAGCTCAGTAACGTAGTTATTATCGGTTACTACATCAAGCGTAATACCGCCTTCTTCTGTAGCATAACTTGGGCGGATCATTGCTACATAGCTTGCTTCATCGTATAAATAAACAGATGACGACTCGTACACAACATCACTGCTGCCCGCTTCGGTTATGTAAATAGTGTAATAGCCTTCATCAATGCTTTGCAGATCTAACTCACTTAAATATTGAGCCGATGAAAAAAGTGTCGCGCTTTCAAATACGCCATCATCAGTTGCTAAGTAAATATCGTAGTTAGTATCCTCCCCTGCAATATTATAAAACCCTAAGTTAAACTCACCCGTATCGCTTGTGATAGGTACGCTAAGCTCTGTAAATGTAGGCTCATCAAAGTTGCCGCTCATTACTACTAACTGTGTTTTGTCACCTTTAATAGAAATTTCTTGGTCGCTAATTGTTATATAGCTGTCGTTAGCATCTAGGTATTCAAAACTTACATCATAAGTGCCTGTGCTGTAGTTATGGCGAGTAGTTACATCGGCAAAATCAGCGCCTGAACGTTCTGTTTCTTCAACAAACAAACGCGTATATGGGCTATTGTAAGAGCCGTTATACAATTGGATGTAACCTGTAGAGCTTGAGCTATCATCAGAGCCGCAGCCCGACAAAATAGTAATTAGACTTAAGGGTAATGCAGCTTTTAAAAGGGAGTTGGTCATTAAGGTTATTCCTTATTATTAATATCCCCATTATGACCCAAACATTCTATTTTAATTTCATGATTTACAAAGCATTACCCTCACTGACATTTCCTTACGAAAACGTTAAAAAGTGTAGTAAATGTGCAAACAATAAGGACGTGTTTTTATATAGTTAAAAACGCTTACGGGGCAATTTCAAAACGATCTCGGCCATTCTTTTTAGCTAAATATAAAGCTTGATCAGCGCGCTTCATTACTTTATCTAAAGGCTCATTAGGCGTTTGCATTGCAACACCTATACTTACTGTTAAGTGGCGAGAATTTTGAACATTTATGGTGTGCGCAAGATCAATTAATTGCTGCGAAAAATCACATGCTTGCGTCATATTATTTGTAGGCAAGTAGCCACCAAACTCTTCACCACCGAGGCGAGCAAATTTGTTTTGGTGCGTAAAAGCATTGTCGTATTTAGTTGCTAGTTCTTTAAGCACTACATCACCAACATCATGACCAAATTCATCATTAATTGATTTAAAGTGGTCTATATCTACAATTAAAATAACGTAAGGTGAGTGCTGAGCATCTTTAGCGTGCTGATAAAAATAACGTCTGTTATGTACCTTGGTTAAATCATCAATAATTAGCTCACGCGCTAATCGATTATTAATACTTTGTACAAAGCGCATCGTTTTAAATAAACCATAGGAAGTTAAAAGCATGCCGCTGGTTCTGCATAAATCTTCAAAATAAATACTTACCCAGTAAGGCTGTATCACTATCTCATCGATTAAATCAGCTGTATTACCCATGGACCAAAGCATTAATCCGAGAGTCGAAAATGTATATGCAAGCTTTGAAAGTTTGGAGCACTGAACCATCCAAAATAAAAAAGTAAGAACAATTAAATTAATAAAATCAGTTGTAAAACCGTAAACATTATTTTGAACTTGTAAGGGAGGAAAGTTAGTTAGGGAGTAGGCTGAAAAAATAACAATATAAGCTAATAAAAATAGGCTTACAGTTTTATTTTTCCAGCTCATTTTAAAAAAATTAGAAAGCCTGATAGTGAGTTTTACAGTTTCAATCATATTAACCCTAAGCTTTTCGATACTATATTGAAAAACTATAGCACATTACCAAAAAGGCTTATTAGAATAAGGTGGTTAATAACCTTTAATAATGAGCTTAAATCACCAAGCTTAATCCCCAAACTCCTAACACAAGTAACGTTATTAAAACCATTGCCTTAGTTTTGTGTTTACTAATAATTCGCTCAGCTTCATTACCTGCATAATAAACAATAATAGCCAAACCAAAGTAACGAATAGAACGCGCAATACCTGAGGCCAATAAAAATAGCCAAATAGAGTACTTAGTCGCGCCTGCAGCAAGCATCGCTATTTGAAACGGAATAGGCACTATGCCTAGTGTTATTACAAACCAAAAACCTTGATCTTGCATTTGCTGTTTAACGTTTTCAAATTGCTCAGGGCTCGAAAACGTATTAATAATCCAATCGCCAACCGCATCAAATAAATAATAACCCAACGCATAACCAAACAATGCGCCCACTATGCAGCCTAAAGTAGCCATTAGCGCGATAAGCCATAGCTTTTCACGGCGAGCTTGCATTAGCGGTACTAATACAGCCTCGAGTGGAATAGGAACTATGGTTGACTCTAAAAATGACGCCACTGTAATACCGCTAAGCATATGCTTAGAGTCAATAAAATTACGCGTTTTTTCTTTTAGTTTTTTTTGAATGGCCATAGTAAATCCTTTTCACTTATCAGTAAGAACAAGAGTATTCAATAAGCCAATAATTACACATTTAGGTTAATACACGCTGAAAACAGCGTACTAAATTTATCAGGTCCTAGGGCGTATTGATCTTTGTGGATTGAAATTTGTTCAATCTAGGGGCGATTAAATCGCGGCGCGAGGTTTGTAACCTAGTGGGCTAAGTAAAAATCGAGCAAAGCTTCCGCGTCCTGCTCACGCCCCTTACCTACATCCATGCAGGCAACAAAGAATTAATCGTCCCTAGAAAGAACCCAGAGGGCAGCACATGTTTGGTATTTATGCTGCGTTATCGCCTTATTTATGGGGAATAACCACACTACATAGGCTCTGCCTTGCCTAAAAACCAAACACACAGCTGCAAATTCAACCACCAATGCTCAATACGCCCTACTGCATTAACAAATTAGTAATATCCATAAGAATATTTTATTATGTGCCTATGCAGTTAGATTCCCTATCACAGTAGTTATTAATTTATGCAAAGTGCGCGTTTTATTCCCTTTAGAAAGCAAGATATTGTTGATATGTGTAGCGAAGAGCTTAAAAGCAGTACACAAAAAACATCGTTTAAACAATTTTGCGATTTACTAGCAAGCCTTATTCATTACGATTACCACTCAACACTTGAGTCACTTAAAAACAACTACGCCCCTTTTGATCCCAACAGTGACACGCGATCGTTAGCGCCAGTATCGGCGGATCAAAAAGCGCAGTGCCAACATGAGTTTGCTAAAGATTTTGCTAAGGTGCTTAATGCCGCTAATTTTGAAGTGATCACCAATGAAGACTTACAAGATGCATTAAATGAAGAGTCATTATTTAAGGTGCGCCTTGAAGTTGAATTTGACGACTTTGAAGAAGTGGTATTCTATCGCCGTGGCGAGTCGCAACTCACTGAAACTATTACCAGCTTTTGGGGCTTGCGTAAAAAGCCGCTGCACTTTACTAATTACGACCGTGTTGCCGTGTTTATTCGCTTTAAAGATAGCGCTTATTTTGAAGCTAAAAATAAAACGCCAATGGGATTTGAGCCAAGCTCAACCATAGTAAAGCTGTTTCAAAATGTGCCAAAGGCCGATCTCGAAATGCTATTTCCTAATAGCGAAGTACGCATGCGCCCTATTGATAAAGCAATTATTGGCTCATCGGCTTTAGTTGGCGGTGCAGTGGTACTTATAACTAAACTTGGCGCATCAATCGTATTATTGCTTGCTCTGTTTGCTTTTTGGGGTGGTTTTAGAAGTGAAGCTGTAGAAATGACCCAGCAACATTTTATTACCTTTGCTATTGGCATGGGAGTATTTGGCAGCTTTATTTTTAAAGAATGGAGTAAGTTTAAAAACCGTAAAATTAAATTTATGAAAGCGCTTAGCGATAACCTCTACTTTAAAAACCTTGATAATAACGCGGGTGTTTTTCACACGCTTATTGACGCTGCCGAAGAAGAAGACATAAAAGAAGCCCTGCTTGCGTATACCTTTTTACTAAAATCAGAAAGCGGCTTAACCGCCCAAACGCTTGATGAACAAATAGAGCATTGGTTTAAAAGCAAATACCAGTGCGATCTTGATTTTGAAATTAGCGACGCACTTGAAAAGCTGGTACGTATGCGTTTGGTAACGTGCACTAGTGATGTGTATAGCGCAATAAATTTAGAACACGCAAAAACGATATTAGATGAGCGTTGGGATAATCTGTTTCAATATAATTAATGTAGTATTTTTGCTAAATAATACCCAAATAAAAAAGCAGCTGTAAGTACAGCTGCTTTTTTTATTACATTATTAATAGCTAGTATTTAAGCTAATTCAGCTTCTGCTTTTTTAGTAAATTTAGAATGTACTAACTTATAAAGCGCAGGCAATATTAATAGTGTCAGTAGAGTTGATGAAATAATCCCGCCAACCACTACGGTGGCGAGAGGTTTTTGCATTTCAGAACCCGTTCCCGAATTAAGCGCCATAGGTATAAAGCCTAAACTTGCCACCAGCGCCGTCATCAGTACTGGGCGCAAGCGCTGTAATGCACCGCTGTGAATTGCATCAAACAAACTTAAACCATCGCTTCGTAATTGCTTAATAAACGACAGCATAACCACGCCGTTTAATACCGCGACACCGCTTAGGGCAATAAAGCCGACACCTGCTGATATTGAAAACGGCATATCGCGCAGCAATAACGCAAGCACACCACCCGTTAATGCCAGTGGCACACCACTAAATATAATCAATGAATCACGAAGCGATCCAAAGGCGCTATACAGTAAGCCAAATATAAGTAATAAAGTGACCGGCACAACCAACGACAATCGCTTACTTGCTGATTGTAGCTGCTCAAACGTGCCGCCGTATTCAAGCCAATAGCCACTTGGTAAATTAAGTGATTCATTCATGCTCGCTTGCGCATCACTTACAAAGCTTGCTAAATCGCGCCCCTCTACATTGGCAGTTACCACTACGTTACGCTTACCACTTTCGCGGTTTATTTGATTAGGCCCTTTTTCAATGCTGATTGTTGCTACTTCGCCAAGCGGTACAAACGCAAGTTCTGGGTTACTATCTTTAGGTAAAGCAACTGGCAAACGAGCAAGTGCTGATACATCGCTAGACCAACGTTTATCAAGGCGTACTAATAACGAAAAACGTTTATCGCCCTCAAAAATTAGTCCGGTTTGCACACCACCAACAGCGGCGGCAAGTGTTTGTTGAATATCGTTTACGCTTAAACCCAATAACGCCATATGGTCGCGCATTGGTGTTACCGAAAGTGTTGGCAATCCTTCCATTTGCTCCAAACGTACATCGGTAGCACCTGCAATATTACGCATTAGCCCTGTGGCTTTTTCGCCAAACTCTTTAAGTACGCTTAAGTCATCACCATAAATACGCAGTGCCACATCGGCGCGCACGCCAGCAATTAACTCGTTAAAGCGCATTTCTATTGGTTGTGTAAATTCGTAATTATTACCAGGGACATCGTTAACACGGGTACGAATTTGCTGAACCAATTCTGCTTTAGTGAGTGCTGGATTAGGCCACTCATCTTGCGGTTTGAGTATTAAAAAAGTATCGGCAACATTGGGCGGCATAGGATCGCTTGCTACATCGGCAGTACCAATTTTTGAAAATACGTTAGCAACCTCAGGCTGATCTAATATGGCTTGCTCAAGCTCTTTTTGCATTTGCACAGATTGCTCAATACCGGTGCCAGTAATGCGCAGCGCGTGCATGGCAATATCGCCTTCATCAAGTTTCGGTAAAAATTCTGCGCCCATGTTTTTAACTTTAAAACCAAGCACCAATACTAATGCCGTGGCAATACCCACCATCAACCACGGTAATTTAAGCGATATACCAAGTAATGGCTTATACACTTTTTTAACGCCGCGCATGACTGCATTTTCGGTTTCATCAACCTTACCGCGAATAAACACTGCAATAGCAGCAGGTACAAAGGTAACGCCAAATATAAGCGCGCCAATTAACGCCGCAACTACTGTAAACGCCATTGGCTGAAACATTTTGCCTTCAACGCCGCTTAGTGCAAATAAAGGTAAATAAACCAGCATAATAATAACAATACCAAATACAGCCGGTGTAAATACTTCTTTGGTGGCTGCGGTCACTACATTTAAACGCTCGTTTAAAGTAAGTAGCCTGCCATGTTTATGCTGAGCTACACCGAGTTGGCGCAGGCAGTTTTCAACTACAATTACAGCGCCATCAACAATTAAACCAAAATCGATTGCGCCTAGGCTCATTAGGTTACCCGATACGCGATTACCCACCATACCTGTAACGGCAAACAACATACTCAACGGAATAACCATTGCCGTAATAAGCGCGCCCGTTACATTACCCAGCAGTAATAGCAAAATCACTATCACTAAAACGGCACCTTCAAATAAGTTGGTTTGCACGGTTGCTATGGTTTTATCAACAAGAGTTGTACGGTCGTAAACTGCCTCAACAATAACGCCAGCGGGTAAGCTTTTTTGCACATCAACTAACTTATCAGCCATAGCTTTTGCCACTACGCGGCTGTTTTCGCCAATTAGCATCATGGCGGTGCCGAGCACGGTTTCTTCGCCGTTATAAGTGGCCGCGCCGGTTCTAAGCTCTTTGCCTAAAAGCACGTTAGCCACATCTTTAATGCGTACAGGTGCATCGTCGCGCTTAGCTATAACGGTATTGGCTATGTCATCAATGGTTTTAAGCTGCCCTGGTGAGCGTACTAAATATTGCCCGTCAAAGCGCTCAATATAGCCTGCGCCTCGGTTACTGTTATTAACCTCAAGTGCACTAATTACATCGCTAATAGTAAGCTTGTAGGCAATGAGTTTTTCGGGCACTGGCGCTACTTGGTATTGGCGCTCAAAACCACCTTGGCTGTTTATTTCGGTAACGCCTTTTACTTTTAAAAGCTGCGGGCGAATAACCCAATCTTGCAAAGTACGTAAGTCTTCGGCGTTGTAGGCGGTGCCATCTTCTTTTAACGCATTAGGTGCGGTATGCACACTATAAGTAAATATTTCGCCTAAACCACTGGCAATAGGACCCAAGTTTGGCTCTACGTTATTAGGTAAGTCGGAGCGAATACTTTGAATACGCTCACCAATTTGCTGACGCGCCCAATAAATATCGGTGCCTTCATCAAAAATAACCGTTACTTGCGAAAGCCCATAACGCGAAAGCGAACGGGTATAATCAAGCTTAGGTATGCCCGCCATGGCGGTTTCTACCAAATAAGTAATGCGTTGCTCTACCTCTAATGGCGTAAAACCCTGCGCTTTGGTATTAATTTGCACTTGTACGTTAGTTATATCGGGTACTGCGTCTACTGCTAAATTTTGAATGTTGTATACACCAAATCCAGCAAATAAAAATGTAAGCGCAAGCACCAGCATGCGGCGTTTAACCGCAAAAGAAACTATCCAATTAATCATGGTGCCTCCTAGTGAGCGTGGCTTGCGCCGCTTTTTAAAATATCAGCTTTAATGACATAACTATTGTCTGTTACGTATTCGCTACCTGCGTTTAAGCCTGTAAGTACTTCTACCCACTCGCTATTTTTTGCACCTAAGGTAACGGGACGCACTTCAAATACATTATTTTTACGAACAAACACACTGGGTTGACCGTTAAATTCTTGAATTGCTTGTGGCTTAACACGCACGCTGGCATTTATTTTAGCCACACTTACATCGCTATTTATATGCATGCCTGGGCGCCAATGCCCGTCTGGGTTATTAAGTTCTATACGGGCACGCGCTATGTGCCCGCCAGTCATCATTGGGGCTATAAAAAACACTTTGCCTTGCGTATTTAAATGGTGATGCAAGTCGTACACTTTAGCGCTTTGACCAATGGCTAGTTTTTCAATATTTTCAGGAAAAGCAGATAACTCAACCCATACTTTATCAAGGTTAACTACCTGCATCAGTGCGCTGGTGCTTGCAAGCTCGCCACGCTTTAAGTATTGCTCGGTTACAACGCCGCTAATAGGGCTTTTAATAGGGTAGTTTTGCAGTGTTTCACGGTTGGTTACATTGGCAAGTACTTCGCCTTTTTTAACGTTTTGACCAATGCTTACAAAAATATCACTGATCAATCCGGCATACGGCGCCATTACTTCTACCGTGCCGTGCTGCGTTGGGGCAATAACGCCAAAAAGCGTATCGGTAATATCCACTTCACCACTTTGCGCTATCTCGGTTTTAATGCCTGCGCGCTCAATAGCTCGCTCTGTTAACGTGGTACGGCCTTCGTGTTGGTCGTATTCATAGCTAATGCTCTCGCCTTTATAATTAGCAGTAACGGTAAGTGCAAACGAATGCGGTTCGTTAATTGATTGCGTGCTAACAAGGTAGTCGCCCTCAGCTGCAAACTGTATATTTTGCGACCCTTCAACTAAGCGCTTTAAACTCATTGTTATGTTTAAGTCGTTTATATTAATCGATTTATTTTTCTTATAGCCGTATACACGTAGCTCAACATTACCTGCAAATTCTTGCAATTTAAGCTCAAGGGTTAATTTAGGGTCAGTTAATAAAAAGCCGCCGTGTGGACCCTGCTTTTGCTCGTGTTGTTCTGTTTCTTTATGACCTGACTCGCCATGCTCAGCAGAGGCAAATACATCTGTGCTTACAAAGCTGCTGGCAAACGAAAGTGATACTAGTAATGCGATTATATTTTTATTCATGATTGATGAGTCTCAATTAAAGATTGGCCTGTTAAACGCTCAAGAGTAAGTAGCACTTGGTACAGCTCTGCGTGAGTTGTAATAAGTGTGCGTTTAGAATCAAAAAGTGCTTGTTGAGCATCAAGCAATTGCAACACCGAAATTTGTCCGCGTTGATAACTTTTTAAGCTTTGTTCGATCAATGTTTGTGCCTGAGGAATAATTTGATCAGATAATAGCTTTGCCTGATTAGCTCGACCTTGATAATAAGCGTACAAAGTACGTACTTGCTGGCGTAGCTGGATGCGCAATTGCCCTTGCTGCTCATTTAAAAGCATGAGTTGACTATTTGCAGCTGCAATATTTCCGCTATTTGAATTACTTAATTGCAGTGGCATAGAAAACGAAAACACTAATGAGCTGGAGTCGCTTTGTTGGTTATAGCGCACGCCTCCCCCTACATTAATATCGCTTTGTCCGTTTGCTTTTTGCAGTGTTAAATTAGCTGTTTGCTGTAAATATTGCTGTTGTAATAATGCAAATTCAGGGGCTTGGTTAACCGCATCTAAAAGTGCTTGCGCTGATTTAAGCGCAGTAATTACATTAATATTGCCAGCAAAAGTATCGTAGGGTTGCTCCTCACTCCACAGCTCGTTAAGCGATAAACTTGCTCGCTCAAATTCACTATTAAGCATGGCTTTATTAAGCTCTACTTGGCTAAGTGCATAACGCATGCGCGTTACATCAGCTTGCGACGCAGCACCCGCATTGGCTCTTTGTTCAATCGCTTTAAGCGCTTGGATAACGACCTGTTTACGCTCGTTGTTTAAACTTAATAATGTTTGAAATTTAAGCCCTTGGTAGTATCGCTCAGCAGTGGTTGCTAATAAGGCTAAACGGGTATTTTGATACTGTATTGCTTGAGCTTTAATATTGGCGGTTGCGTAATTAATACGGCTTTGGCGCTTATCGCCCAGCTCTATTAGTTGGCTAAGCCCGAGTGTTATTTCAGCGCCTTGAATGCCACGCGCCTTGTTTGTACCCAGTAAGTTTTCAGCTTCAACATTCAATACAGGATTAGGAGAAAGAGCAGCTTGAGATTTAAGCGCACTCAATATTTTTTGATGATAAGGGTAGCGTTTTAATACCGGGTTTTGTTGTTCGGTATTACTCAGCGCTTGCTTAAGGGTTAATGTTTTAACATTCGCCAAAGTACTAAAAGCAGGTAGCGCGCACATTAGCGCCACCAGCATAATTGGTTTTTTATTCATATAGCGTGTCCGTTTTTTAACAAACAGAGTTAACTTAATCACTACGCCTATTTTAAAAACAAGCGCGATCAAGCAACCTAAATATGTAAATAACTAGCCTAATAGCGCACAAGCGCAGGCAGTTTTTTACAAAGTATTTAAAATTAAAAACTAACTAAGTGAATTGGGTGGCGGTACATCTGGCGGGTAATTTAACCCGTTATAGCACGCAGGCGAAGTTGCTTTACTTTGCTCTGGGCTTATTGAGTGGCTAGAAGTGCTGTTGTAGCCACAATGGCAATGTTGGTGGGCATGAATTTCGGTAGTTGATGTTTTATCGCTTTGGTTATCATCGGCTGTGGAGTCGCCTTGCGATAACGAACTGGTTACGTGATCAACGTCTTCTTGCAAATGATACGCAGCACCATCACAGCTAATAAAGCTGTGTACAAGCACTAATAATATCACTATTAAAAAACGGTTTGAGCGCATTACCTACCTAAAACTCTAAAATGCAATTTAAGAAATCGCACAATACCTTAAATTTATTCAAATGTAGAGAGCCGCTAACGTTATTTTCTAAATTCGCTTGGCGACACACCTACCGACTTCTTAAAACGTTTGGAAAAATTAAAAATATTAGAGTACCCCACATAACTTGCCACATGCGAAATTGGCCAAGCCGTGTTTAACAATAAGTTTTTAGCTCGCTCAATGCGTAAATAAATAAGTTGTTGTATTGGGCTTTTACCAAATTGCGCTTGGCATAAACGATGTAAATGCGGCGATGAGTAATGCACATTTTCGCACATTGCCTCTATTGTCCAATCAAACTGCAAGCGCTTGTCTACCTCTTCAAACAAACTAATTAAACGGTTATGCGCCGCACCCTGTGAGTTATTTTGCAGCGTAGCATTTAAGTAATGACTTAAAATAGGCGTTACGCTTTCGCGTAAATTAGCATTGGGCTCGCTGTATAAAAGCTCCATAGCAAGGTGTAACGGTTCAAGTTTTTGCTCGGTTAGTACCAGTGCTTGCGCTAAGTTTAAATGCTGCCAACGTTTAGTATTTGCAAGGTTTAACCAAATAACATCCCAATGTTCAGCATCAATTTTCACTTCAAAGCTTTGCTTTGCTGGTAGCACAATAAGTGTATTGGCATTAAGTGTGTACTGCTCATTTTGTGTTGTTAATTTACCCTGCCCTGCAAGCGTATAAAAAAGTGTATGTTCTAGCGGTGCTGAGCGTGCTACGCAATAACGACCCGATAGGTTTGAGCAACCCGCAAGTGCTATTTCAAGGTTTGGTATTTGCGCGAGCGTTTGTGAATCAATAAAGCGTTCTATACAACGCGGACCAATATCGAGTATGTCTTTAATGTTATAACGCATAATTACAATGATAGTTTTGGACAAATAAAGGAGAGCTTTAAGCATAACCCCTGCGATTATTTTTAGCTATATTTAGCGCATTATAATTGCCCGCTTATGCAATAGGATAAACATGACCTCTTTACAGCACATAATTAATCGCCGAGATTGGGAAAACCCAATTTCAGTACAAGTTAATCAAGTAAAAGCGCACAGCCCACTCAATGGATTTAAAAGCATTGACCATGCCCGTACTAACACGCAATCGCAAAAACAAAGTTTAAACGGTCAGTGGGACTTTAAATTATTTGATAAACCCGAAGCGGTTGATGAATCGTTGCTAAGTGAAACACTAAACAGCAACTGGCAAAGTATTACAGTGCCTTCTAACTGGCAATTACACGGCTTTGATAAACCTATTTACTGTAATGTTAAGTACCCATTTGCAGTTAACCCGCCTTTTGTACCAAGCGACAACCCTACAGGCTGTTACCGCACTGAATTTAATATAAGCGAAAGTCAGCTAACTCAGCGTAATCATATTATTTTTGAAGGCGTTAACTCGGCGTTTCACCT
The DNA here is from genome assembly GCF_030408075.1 of Pseudoalteromonas sp. APC 3358. Lineage (NCBI taxonomy): Bacteria > Pseudomonadati > Pseudomonadota > Gammaproteobacteria > Alteromonadales > Pseudoalteromonadaceae > Pseudoalteromonas > Pseudoalteromonas sp. APC 3358. Next base: position 65,517 of record NZ_JASDCE010000017.1, on the reverse strand, counting down.
GTGGTGTAACGGACAGTGGGTGGGTTATTCACAAGATAGCCGTTTACCGAGCGAGTTTGATTTAAGCGAGCTGTTAGTGGCAGGTACTAACCGTATTGCGGTTATGGTTATTCGCTGGAGCGATGGCAGTTACCTAGAAGATCAGGACATGTGGTGGCTAAGTGGTATTTTTCGCGATGTTAACTTACTTACAAAACCACAAAACCAAATACGTGATGTGTTTATAACCCCCAATTTAGACGCTTGCTATCGCGATGCAACGCTACATATAAAAACGGCGATTAATGCGCCAAATAACTATCAAATAGCAATGCAAGTTTTTGATGGCGAACAGGCGCTATGTGAGCCACAAATTCAAAGTACTAACAATAAACGTGTTGATGAAAAAGGTGGCTGGAGCGATGTTGTATTTCAAACAATTGATATACAAAGCCCTAAAAAATGGACCGCCGAAACCCCATACTTATACCGCTGCGTTGTGAGTCTGCTTGATGATCAAGGCAATACCATCGATGTTGAAGCCTACGACATTGGCTTTAGAAAAGTAGAAATGCTTAACGGGCAACTGTGTGTAAACGGCAAGCCGCTACTTATTCGCGGTGTTAACCGCCACGAACACCACCCAGAAAACGGCCATACAGTTACTACCGCCGATATGATTGAAGATATTAAGCTGATGAAGCAAAATAACTTTAACGCCGTGCGTACTGCTCACTACCCTAACCACCCTCGTTTTTACGAACTATGTGACGAGCTAGGTTTATACGTAGTTGATGAAGCAAATATAGAAACCCATGGCATGTTTCCTATGGGGCGTTTAGCTAGCGATCCGCAGTGGGCTGGTGCATTTATGTCGCGTTATACACAAATGGTTGAGCGCGATAAAAACCACACCTCAATTATTATTTGGTCTCTAGGAAACGAATGCGGACACGGTGCAAATCATGATGCTATGTACGGCTGGTCAAAAAGCTTTGACCCCTCTCGCCCAGTGCAATACGAAGGCGGCGGCGCAAATACAACGGCTACCGACATTATTTGTCCAATGTACGCCCGTGTAGATACCGATATTAAAGACGATGCGGTACCTAAATACTCTATTAAAAAATGGTTGAGCCTACCGGGTGAAACTCGCCCACTTATTTTATGTGAATACGCCCATGCAATGGGTAACAGCCTAGGTAGCTTTGACGATTACTGGCAAGCATTTAGAGAGTACCCACGCCTGCAAGGCGGCTTTATTTGGGATTGGGTAGATCAAGGTTTATCTAAAACAGACGAAAACGGCAAGCATTATTGGGCTTACGGCGGCGACTTTGGTGATGAACTGAATGACCGTCAATTTTGTATAAACGGGTTATTGTTCCCAGACCGTACGCCGCACCCTAGCCTGTTTGAAGCTAAGTACAGCCAGCAACATTTACAATTTACATTGCGTGAGCAAATTAAAAACCAATACACCATTGATGTATTTAGCGATTACGTATTTAGACATACCGATAACGAAAAGCTTATTTGGCAGTTAATGCAAAATGGCATCTGTGTTGAGCAAGGCGAGCATGTACTTAATATTGCTCCGCAAAGTACGCACACGTTAACTATTAAAACTAAAACAGCATTTGAGCAAGGTGCGCAATATTACCTTAATTTAGATGTGGCATTAGTTAACGACTCACACTTTGCAAACGCTAATCACGTTATGGATTCAGAGCAGTTTAAGCTTATAAATAGTAACAATTTAAGCAGTAAGTTATTTGTATCATCATCTGAGCAAAACGCTATAAGTGTTAGTGTTAGCGAAACCGACTCTCAACTAAGTATTGAAAACGATAAATTTAAACTGATTTTTAATCAACAATCAGGGCTTATAGAGCAGTGGTTACAAAACGATACTCAGGTTATTAGTAGCCCACTGGTTGATAACTTTTATCGTGCCCCACTTGATAACGACATTGGTGTAAGCGAAGTAGACAATCTAGACCCCAATGCATGGGAGGCTCGTTGGTTGCGTGCAGGTATAGGGCAATGGCAGCGCACATGCAGCTCAATTCACGCAGTGCAATCAAGCGTTGATGTACGTATTACTTGTGTATTTAATTACGAATTTAATGGCGTGCTACAGGCTCAAACACAGTGGCTATATACACTAAATAATACCGGCAATATTAGCTTAAATATTGACGTGCACTTAAACGATACTCTGCCACCAATGCCGCGTATAGGGCTAAGCACAACACTTAACAAGCAAAGCGATACAAAAGTAAACTGGCTGGGTTTAGGGCCTTTTGAAAACTACCCAGATCGCAAAGCCGCCGCACGTTTAGGTTATTACAGTTTGTGCTTAAATGAGCTACATACACCGTATATATTCCCAACTGATAATGGCCTGCGTAGCGATTGCCAATTGCTGAGTATTAATAACTTAACCGTGACTGGCGCGTTTTTGTTTGCAGCCAGCGAGTATTCGCAAAGTACGCTAACGCAAGCAAAACACACTAACGAACTAATTGCTGATGATTGCGTACATGTACACATTGATCATCAACATATGGGTGTAGGTGGCGATGATTCATGGAGCCCAAGTACTCATAAAGAGTATTTACTTGAGCAAAAGCAGTACAGTTATTCTTTAACTTTTTCAGCTAAATAATTTAGTAGTTAACCTACAAAAACAGCGGCCAAATTGGCCGCTATTCTTCAATTAATAAACTCTATTTTTTAGCTAGCTTTTTAACTAATACGTTATCAAGCGAAAAGCTTCCCGCTCCTTGAATTGCTAAAACCACAGTTACTACAAGTAACGTTAATGCGTATTCATAGCCATTGTTTGCCATAAATAAGCCATTACTAATATGTACGCTAAAAATAGCAATCATCATAGTAAAGCCGGCAACTACAGCAGCTGGGCGAGTTAACAAACCAATTGCTAATGCAATGCCACCAAAAAACTCAGCGCTACCTGCCATCATTGCTAACCAATAGCCAGGCTCTAAACCAATACTCGCCATCCATTGACCTGTACCTTCAAGCCCGTAACCGCCAAACCAAGCAAATAGTTTTTGTGCACCATGCGCCGCTAAAATAAGGCCAACTGGTACTCGTAAAATTAATGCTGCTACGCCTGCTTTTGAGCTAAGTAATGTGTTTAGTAATTTCATGAGTTTAGTCCTGTTTTAATTTATTTAATCGTTAGATTTTTCCTAACCGTTGAGCACAGTTTACTATCATCATTCAAAAACATTAATACGGAATTTATTGGTTAATTAGCAACGCAGTATTTATAATAAACCATAAAAAAACCGCCAACCTAAAGGTTGACGGTTTTTTATTAACGTATTACTTAGTATATTTAAGTAAGCGCTTAGCTTTGAAAATTAAGCAACTGCTTGCTCTAAAATTTCGCGGCTTTCTTTAAGCGTAATAGCTTGGTTTTCACCAAGTGCTAGCATGCCGTGTGCTTCAAGTTTGCCAATAATATTGTCAATAGCAGCGGCTTTATCATCGCCATGTTCAGTAAGCTGGGTCGCTACGTCAAGGCTGTGGTAAAACGCTTCGATTGCTAAAATTGTTTTCTCAGCTAAATCGTCAGATTGCTCAAGACCAAATACGTTTTTACCCATTTGCTCTAGTTTTGCTTTTTTAACTGCAAATTGGTTGCGTAGTAAAGAAGGCTGAACAATAGCAAGTGAACGAGCATGATCAACGCCGTAAGCAGCTGTAAGCTCGTGGCCAATCATGTGTGTTGCCCAATCTTGCGATACACCAGAACCAATTAAACCATTAAGTGCTTGGTTAGCTGCCCACATAAGGTTTGCACGCCATGCGTCGTCTTGGTTTTCAAAGTTATCGCCCAGTGTTTTAAGCGTTCTTAAAAGTGCCTCTGCGTAACCTTCTTGAACCAATGCTGTTTCAGGGAATGTTAGGTACTGCTCACAGGTATGTACCCATGCATCTACTAATCCATTCACAAGTTGGCGCTGTGGTAATGTTTTCATTACATCAGGGTCCATAATCGCAAATTTAGGAAGTACTTCTGGTGATGCAAACGGTAGTTTTTGCTTTGTTGCTTCTTTGCTCACAACTGAGTTTTGGTTAGACTCTGAACCCGTTGCAGGCAATGTTAATATTGCACCAATTGGTAATGCGCTAGTAATAGTGTGCTTACCAGTAGGAATATCCCAACCTTCTCCATCATAAACTGCAGATGCTGCAATGTATTTAACGCCGTCGATTACTGAACCGCCGCCTACACCTAGTACAAAGTCGATACCTTGTTCTTTACAAATTTTTACTGCTTGGTCTAGTACTTCTATAGTTGGGTTAGCGCCTACACCCGAAAATTCAACCCAGTCAAAGCCTTCAAGTGCTGCTGCAACTTGGTCGTACACGCCGTTCTTTTTAATTGAACCGCCGCCGTACACTACAAGTACTTTTTGATCCTTTGCGATCAAATCAGTTAGTGAGGCAATTTGTTCTTGGCCGAACTGGATAAGTGTTGGGTTTACGTAGCTAAATTTCATTATTTTGCTCCTAGGTGACGGTTAAATACTAAATATAATGCTTAGTTACTAACTAAGCTAAACTTCAATGAGTGCATATTAGTGGCAAAATAAACATAAAAAAAGCCCAATAACTCGCAAAAGCTTGCCTAAAACTGTCAAGATTGATATTTTACGCAAAATTCGTACGATAGTAGAAGTTTTAATGTCCTCAATAGCCAACATGATGCAAAAATTTGCAGAGCACAATAATTTACTTAACTTTGAAGGCAACATGGAAACCATTATTCCAGGTGTGTATTTTCATCGTGCAAGTAAAAGCTCGCCGCGCCAGCCACTTATATATAACTCAGGTATTATTATTGTTGGGCAAGGACATAAGATAATTCATTTCCCTGATCATCAAATAAAATATGGTGAAGGCGACTACCTTGTTTTAGGTGTACCAGTGCCACTTGAATGCGAAGCTTTTACCGATAACAACCAGCCTGTTATGGGTATTGTTATAGATATAAACCCGGTAATGTTACATAAATTAGTAAACCAAATTGGTACACATAAGCCATTCACCACTGGGCAAATGAGTGGCGTTCAATCGGCTAAAATAGATGGCGCAATGGAGCAAGTAACCCACCGTTTACTTAGCGTGCTTAATAACCCCATTGAGGCTGACGTTTTTGGCGAAGATATAGTAAAAGAATTGGTATATCGTGTACTTTGTGGTCCACAAGGACATACTTTAATAGGGCTTGCTATGCATGATGGGCATTATGCGCGTATCGCCCGTACGCTCTCAACTATGCACAGTAGTTATGCCAATCAAATTACAGTTGAGGGGTTGGCTGAAGATGTAAACATGAGCGTATCGTCGTTTCATCGTGCTTTTAGGCAAGTAACATTTGAGTCACCTTTGCAGTATTTAAAAAAAGTACGCTTAGCTAAAGCTAAAGAGCTTATAACCAGTAGTGGAAGCAAAGCCAACGAAGCTGCATTAAAGGTTGGCTATACCAGCCCATCGCAATTTAGCCGCGAATTTAAACGCCACTTTAATAAAACCCCCAGTGAAATGTTAATTCAACTACATAACTAGGTAATGGCTTTAGAGATGTAAATTAACCGAGCGAGTCAATTTTAAGCACTGCTTTTTTGGTGTTTAGCATAGCTTGCTTAGTCAATTGGCGATTAATAAGTTGGCTAAAAATAATAGTAAATAATGTTGAGCAAATGGCAGCTGTTGCGTACACCTGCCAAATCATAAAGTTATGTTTTAACATAAACGCAATCACCGCAAAAAATACACACCCACCTAATGAACCAATAATACCGCCATTAAGAATTTTAAACGTTGAGGCTTGTTTGTCACTAAAATGGGCAACACTGCCCATTACCGCTAAAATAATCGGAAAGGTAGATATTAACCCGCTCCATGCAGACCCTATATGCTGCGATATAAACGTAACAAGCACGATAAAGCTCGTCACTAATATCATTTTTACCGGAAGCTCCCAGCGAGCATTTAATGGTTTTGCATCAACTGATATATTTAGCTTTGTAGAGATAATAGTTAAACCGAGTAAAATACAAAGTGAAACCACACTCGCCACAATAATATTCACTGGTAAAAATAAAGTAATAACGCTAAATACGCACCAAATACTCAACGCTGTAAAAAGCGATTTAAGCATTCCAAATCTTCGTGATACAACCAAGTAACTAAAACAAAATAAGCCTATACCGCTCATACCATAAAGAGAGGCCACCGCTGAGTTAGCTGCAAATAATTTACCTTGCTCTAATGCTATAAAATAAGAAATAGGCCCAGAGGTAATAGGCAAGCCAGGAATTATGCCGCTAACAAAACTACCAAAGCGTTTTTGGGCGAATGTTATTAGTAAAATAAGCAAAGGTGCAATTATGAGTTTAAGCAGCATAAATAACAATAAAGTATGAGAATTGAAATTAAGTCTACGTGTCTATACCTACATTGTAGAGTGAATAAAAATCATGTATGTAGCGTAATTTTTTTTACCTGTAAATATTAACTAATTTATCAAAACACTGATTAATAGTTATAAAAAAACCACTTATTAAAGTGGTTTTTTAGCTTAACTTAAACAACAGCATTTATACTTTTTTAAATAAAACCTCTGGGTTTACCATGGTTTTCATTTCAAGCACATTGCCATTTGGATCTTCAATAAAAAACGTTTCTTGCTCAAACTCATCACCAATAAATCGGCGGTATGGTTTATCTAAGTATTCAATACCCGCATCTTCAATACGTATTTTTAACCCGTTAAATTCATCTTCAGATAAGTGAATCCCAAAGTGAGGTACTGCCACAGCTCCCATATCTACATCATGGCGAACTGTTGGTAAGCGCTCAACACTCTGGTGCAAGGTAAGTTCATTACCCCAAAAATCTATATCTACCCAGCGACCTTCTTCACTGTTACCCGTTTTACAGCCTAGTACGTCACAATAAAACGCTTTAGCCACTTTTAAATCGCCAGCCGGAATAGCCAGATGTAAACAGTTAGACATAAATAACCCTTGGTTAACACTTTAATACATTAAATTATCGCCATTATACATAACTTGTGATTTATAGAACATTAACAGCGGCACTATTAAGCATATTTAATACCTAAAAGCCGTTTAAAAAACACGCTTTTAAAGTTTGTAATTACTTATAACATTTATTTGTTAGAGAGTATTAGAAAGCGCAAAAGGATTAGTTTAAAATGCGCCGCTATGATTAAATTCTTATTTTTAAAATTCATCACTTTCTTTTTAGGCTTTGTAGCTTGCTTTGCTATGCACACTACTTTTGCATTACCTTTAGTGATTTCTGCTGCGCTAACGGGGCTTATTGGCTCGTTTATTCCTTTTCCTGCACATTATAAAAACCATCCGTATGCTGCAATTTATGCTGGTAGCTTTGCAGGCATGTGTTCAACTCATTTAATTACCAGTTACTGGGAAATTGCTATTATTTCGCTTATTGGCTCAAGTTTGTATGTGCTTACTATGAATATGTTTACAGGTTTTGGTGGCAAGCTTGGCAGCGTAGCTTTTGCAAGCGTAGCACTTTTTGTATTAGCCAAAGGAATTGTATTATGAGTATTGAATATCCATTACTTGTACTGCTTGGGGCTTTTTTAACATTTTATTTAGCTAAGCATAGTCGCTTTGACGGGGTTAGAGCGTCGTCTTCACTTTCTATTATTGCTTATTTAATTTTTAGCGCTTTAAATTTGAACCCCGATTTATACGCAATTGTATTTTTTGGCGGCACATTCATAGGTATGAGCGCCCCACATCGATTTGGTATTTATACTGTAGCAAGCTCATCTATTTTGTTTTCAATCTTATTTGAATTCCTTGTACCAAAACTTGACGGCTATGGCGGTGCATTGGGTATTAGTGCATTTTTATCTGTATGTATTTGCCATACTTGCATTTTATTAGGTGCCCCAAGAAGTAAAAAACCGCCACCAGTTCAATAAAAAGTGGAAACTAGGCTGATTTTTATCCTGACATTAACTTTAATATATTTAAAAATTAGAGTGTAAAATATTCATGTTTTAGCCTGTTCCTTTTTTCTGCAAGTCTGTTAGAATCTTCCGCGAACTTTATTTACCCTAAATAAAGACAATCATATATGGATTTATGAAAATGAAAAAACTAATCGCAGTAGCAGCTCTATCTTTACTTCCTTTCTCAAACGCAATGGCTGACCAAGATATTGGTTGTGGTCTTGGTTCTATGTTATTTGCTGGTCAGCAAGGTAAAGGCGTTAAAATTTTAGGCGCTACAACAAATGGTACATCTGGTAACCAAACTTTTGGTATCACTTTTGGTACTCTTGGTTGTGATGGTACTGGTACAGTAACTTCTTCAGAAAAAATCGCTTTATTCATTGACGGTAACATGGAGCAACTTGCTCGTGATATGTCAAAAGGTGAAGGCGAAACTTTAGCTACTCTAGCTGAAGCTTGGGGTGTTGCAGATCAAGATAAAGCAGCGTTCAATAAGCTTGCTCAAGCACAGTTTTCTTCAGTATTTACTTCTGAAAACGTAACTTCACAAACAGTTTTAGAAAACCTAAACACTGTTCTTGCAAGTAACGCACAACTTGCTTCTTATACTCTTTCTTAATCAGCTAAATTAGCCGGTTTTATACGTATAAATAAAGCCGCTGGAGTATTTCTCTAGCGGCTTTTGTAATTTAGTGATTATGAAAAAAATATTATTTGGTTTACTGCTCGCTCTTTTTAGTACTTACTCAAACGCTCAAAGTATTGAAACAAATACATTAGCAACACACCCTTACTGGCTTAAATTAGGTCACTACCGCTTGGCCACATTAGGTGATTGGAAAAGTGAAGTAGACAGTGCTGAGTTTTTTTTATCTCCTGTAGGTAAAACAAGCCCATATGACGAACTTAAAGCCACTATAGCTGCATTTAGTGGTAAAAATACTGACCCAAAAACAACACAATATCGTTGTCAGTTTCCTGCACGTTATAAATGGCTAAAAACAAAAATTAAAAATAACTGGCCCGAACTTAATTGCCCAGAACTACAGGCGTGGCAAAAAATAATAAACCCTAAAGGGGTTACGTTAGTTTTTCCAACTGCATTTATGAATAGCCCATCATCAATGTTTGGCCACACTTTACTTCGTATTGATGCAAAAGATCAGACTCGCCATAAAGAGTTGCTCGCATTCGCAGTTAATTTTGCAGCAGAGCCAGACGGCTCAGATAACGCAGCTATGTATGCACTAAAAGGCTTGATTGGCAGCTACCCAGGTAAGTTTTCGCTTATGCCGTACTATAAAAAAGTACGCGAATATAATGACTTAGAATCTCGTGATATTTGGGAATACAAACTTAATTTATCAGAGCTACAGGTAGAGCTTATTTTATTGCACTTGTGGGAGCTACAATTAGCTACATTCGATTACTTTTTTATTGATGAAAACTGCTCTTACCAATTACTTGCATTATTACAACTTGCACAAGAGGACCTTGATTTAACATCGTCATTTAATATGCAAGCTATTCCATCAGATACCGTTGCAGTACTAAGAAATAACAACTTATTACAAACACCTAATTACCGCCCTGCTTTTGGTACTAAGCTATACCATTACTCTACTCAAATGACTGACGAACAACTTGATGATGCAAGAGAGTTAATGCAAGGTGGCTCCCTCAATACTCGTAATTACTCACAGTCGCAATTAGTCGCTATATTAGAAATGGCGTATGAATGGTTAAATTTTGAATTTTACGATAAAGCGTTAAATCGTGAAGAAATTGCTCCGCGACTAACTAAGCTACTCCTAATGCGCAGCAAATATAATGTAGCTTCGCCATTTACTAAGCCAAGCCGCCCTATTGCTTCCCCAGAGCAAGGTCATGGTTCTTCTAAAGTATCGCTAGGTAGGGTACAAAATAATAACCAAGCAAACCTTACAAATTTTGGCTATAGGCTTGCGTATCATGACTTACTAGATAGGCCAGAAGGTTTTATAGCGGGTGCACAAATTAGTTTTTTTGATTTGGAAGCCGCTATTACTGACGAAGGAAATGCAGATATTGAACATTTTTACTTATTAGATGCTATGTCGCTTGCACCCGATAACCGCGTATTTGATAGCTGGTCGTGGAACTTTAAAATGGGCTTTGACCGACAACCAAGTGACAATGAACGTTTAGGCCGCTTTTTTACAAAAGGAGGTTATGGTAAATCTTATGGCGATCCTAATAATCTACACGGCTATATTCTTGGTCAATTTGAGCTAAATACAGGCGATATAACCGACCGACTTAGTACTGGAATAGGCAGCGAAGCCGGTGTAATTTGGCAAATAAACAATAACCATAAACTCGCTTTAACTGGCAATGTATTATGGCTAACTGATAACGCAGCAAGTAAGCATAGCGAAATAGCTATAACATGGAATTACGCTGTTTCTCGCAATGTATCGCTGCGCAGCAAAGTACAGCATGCTCAATGGCATAGCCATAATTCATCAATGAGTTTAGCTATGCAGTTTTACTTTTAACTTTTTCAATATTATTTATATTTAATGCTACTTGTAGGGTAGCCAAATAGCACTCTACATTTAGCTTTTATTCCCGATGCCTTATAAACACTTTTCAATAAGTGCTCCCACTGATGAAACGTAATAACGACTGGGTTATTGCTATTAAGCTGCCCTATAATGCCGTATTTACAAGGCTTTGATTTATCTTCTTCTACAAAGGTGCCAAATAACTTATCCCAAATAATAAGTACACCTGCAAAGTTTTTATCAAGGTAACCTGCATTTATTGCGTGATGAACTCGGTGATGCGAAGGCGTATTAAATACTTTTTCAAACCAGCCTAACTTACCCACTATTTGAGTATGTACAAAAAATTGATACGCCAAATTTAATGCAACCACGCTAAATACTGTAAGCGGTTCAAATCCAATTAAAATCATAGGTAGCCAAAACACCCACATACCGGCTACGGGGTACATTAAGCTTTGCCTAAATGCGGTGGTGAAATTCATTTTAGTTGAGCTATGGTGCACCACATGTGCAGCCCACAACCAATGAATATGATGCGATGCTTTATGAAACCAATAATACAAAAAATCTTGCAGTAAAAATGCAAATGCAATACTTAATACACTCACTTCAATATCAAACAATCTATAGTCATACAACCAATTAAATAAAGGCATTAACAGCAGTAACGCAATAGCATCTGCGCCTTGGTGTAATAGCGCTAACGCTGTATTTGCTAGGCTATCTTTTATGTCGTAATAGCGCTTAAACTTAATAAACTCACAGCAAACAAATATCAAAAATAACGGGCTAAGAGCGAGCAAAATAATTTCTGAGTTCATACTTTACCCGCCAAAAAGTAATTATTTAAATTGTTTAACGCTTGGGTTATATCTTTTGTAATAACATATTTAAGTAATGCATTTGGCATCCACCATGGAGCTGAGCAGCTTATGCAATAGTTAAGTTCGGTAACTAAAGTATTGATGTCTTTATTTGCACTGAGGTATATATCGCCTCGATGATTAGCTACTGGTTTATCGCCTACTATTTGGTAACTGATCTGATTTTGATCGGCACTGATTATTTGCTCTGAAAAAGTTATTTTACCTATTTTCACTTGCCTAACAGATCCTTTTCCGCCTTCTATATGCCCTTCGTCTTGTGCTTGTAGCAGCGTAAATTTGGCATTAAAAAATCGATGCAACTGTTGATGATCCAATAGTGTGCTTATTATTTGTTTTGGCTGTGCATTAAGCGTTTGTTTTATTGTTATAAGTATCATTTTTACAGCAAGAGGTTATTAGGCATTCAACTAGCATATAAAAATTTAACGTGGCAAACTTGCTAATACACGACTATTTTTTAGCTTTAGATGACAAATGCACACATTGGCTGATCATTACTTTTCAAGTATTCTTGATTACTTACAAGCGCAAGGCATTAGTACTAAAACGGCTTTGCACGCTATTAGCTTTGACGAATTTAGTAATCAGCGTACCCATCAATTAGCGCCGCGTATTAGTTTAAATAGTTACAATGCCTTATTAGTTTATGGCAAAAAAACACTTAACGATCCTCTTTTTGGTTTTACCCTAGGTCAGCAAATTCGCACTGCTGACTACGGCGTTTTAGGTTACTTAATTGAATCAAGCGATAACTTAAGCAGTGCCATTAAAGCATTGTTAAGCTACGACAGCTTGGTGGCTGATATTGGTAAAGCCAAGTTTGAACTAAATACTGATACAGCAACTATTCGTTGGATTGCTCACCAAAGTTGTAATGAGCATGTTGTTTTACGAAACATGACCGCGTGGGTAAGTGTAATTCGCCAGTTAATAAATTTAACGCTTTCGCCAAGTAGTATTAGTTTTACTTATAATTGGTTGCCATCGCAAAGGCGCGCCCTTGAATCATGGTTTAAATGCCCTGTAAAAAGCAGTGCTGAATATAATCAAATTAGCTTTCCGAGCCATTATTTAACGCTGCCCTTTAAAACCGATAACGCCATTATTAATTCTACTTTTAAGCAATTGTCAGAGCAGCAACTCTCTAACTTTAAAAGCCAGCAGTGTATTGACGATAAAGTTAATCAGTTACTTACAGCTAAAACTACCTTGCAAAACTGCAACCTAATAGGCATAGCTGATGCGCTTAATTTAACACCCCGAACGCTACAACGACGCTTAAAACAACAAGACTTAACCTTTGCTCAGCTACTTGAAAAAGAACGTAAAAAACGTGCAGATACATTAATAGCCAGCATGCCACTTGCTGATTTATCTAATATTTTAGGATTTAAAGATCAAAGCTCTTTTAATCGAGCTTTTTTACGCTGGCATAAATGCTCGCCATTACAATTTATAAAATACAAAACAGCAAGTACAGCCAAGTAAATGCAAATTATTTACGTTATATAAACATAATATATATATGTTTTAGTTAATACTCTCTACACTAGGTGTATTATTGCTTTAAAAGATTTTTTGTGTTTTTGCGTGTTTTATTAAGTGCTTTTGTATTTATTTTATATAGCCCCCTGTGTAACGCCGATTCGGTTACTTTTATAGCTGAAGACCTTCCTCCTTATCACTTTAAAAATCAGCAAGGTGAAGTAAGCGGCGCTTTAGTCGACATTGCCAAAGCAGTTGTGAAGCAAACAAACTTAACCGCTAATTTTGAAATAATGCCTATGGCCCGCGTTTTTAAGGAGCATAAAACAAATACCAACGCCATAATGTTGTCTTTGTTAAAAACCCCAGAGCGGATTAATAAATATACATGGTTAGGCGAAGTGTATTTTGCAGATGCTTATTTAATTAGCTTAAAAAGCCATGTAGATGAAGTTGTTCACTTAAATTTTGCTAAAGAGTATAAAGTAGCAACCATTCGTGGCTACCTGAGCGAAGCCTACTTAAAGCAAAAAGGCTTTACCGAAAATAACAATTTAATACTGGTCAGTTACTATAATCAACTTTGGCAAATGCTTTATAAAAACCGGATCGACTTTGTAGTAACTAATACACTTACACTTAATAACGAGCTAAAAAGCCTAGGACTCGATCCTAGCCTAATAACAAAACGAATTCATTTAAGCGATCTTCCCTCCTCACTTAATTTTGCAGCAAGTAATCAACTTAATCCTAAAACAGCTAAAGCACTCTCTGACGCATTAAGTAGTATTAAAGAAAATGGTGAATACCATGCCATTTTAAACAAGTGGCAACTTATATTACCAAACACGACTAACTTGCAGCACTAACCATAGTTAAAGCCCAACATTAGTTATTGGCAGTGGTTATTTAGTTATTTGCTAAACGCGGCAAAGCAAACTACAAAATTAAAAATCTCCTCACCCCCAAAATAGACTACACCTTAGCGCCAAAATCCACGTTAAACATCACTAAATGAATAGCCAAGCACATAAAAAACACATACCGCAAACACTTCCATAAAAGCCGTTAAAAAACACCTAAACCAAATTGGTATAACAAAAGATCATTTAAAAAATATTTAATTTTACTAATTGGTAAGTTTTAATTGTTAAATTGGTATGCTAGATTGAGATTAAGCGATGCCTGTACCGCACAATTTTTACTTCATCACACAGAGACAATAATGATAAAAAATACATCCACATTTAAACTTACGGCTTTAGCCGTTATCACCCCTTTACTTTTTACCGCTTGTTCAAGTACCCAAAGCACTAATCAGCAAAGCGATGCGCCGGTACCTGCAACAAAGTTTGATTTATCTCACTGGAAAATAAATGTACCAGTGGATTTAAACAACGACGGTAAAATTGACACTATTGACGTTGAAGAAATTCAAACCTACTCGCATCCTGATTTTTTCTATCTTGATGATAAAGGCTACATGGTATTTACCTCTCCTAATAAAGCGCTTACAAGTGCTAACTCTACTAATACCCGTAGTGAACTTAGACAAATGATCCGTGGATCAAATACTAAAATTAAAACTAAACACTCTAAAAACAACTTTGCTTTAGCTGTTCACCCGCTATCTGACCGATTTGGCTCTGTTGGTGGAAAAATGGAAGCAACGTTAAAAGTAGATCATGTTGCACTACGTGCTACCGACCCTGATAAAAAAGCAGCTTACTCGGTTGTTGTAGGACAAATTCACGCGGGTAAAGATCAGGCACTTATTGATACCAAGCTTGGTTATGGCTGGGGCAATGAGCCACTTAAAATATATTACAAAAAATGGCCAGGACATAAAACAGGCTCAGTTTTTTGGAACTACGAACGTAACTTAGCTAAAACGAATCCTGACCGTACAGACATTACTTACCCTGTTTGGGGTAATACATGGGAAAACCCTAACGAGCCAGGCGGTGCAGGTATTGCACTAGGTGAAGAATTTAGCTACACGGTAAATGTGTATAAAAATGTTATGCACCTTACATTTAGCGCACAAGGCAAAGAAGACGTTAACTACTCTATTAACTTAGGTAATAACGTAGATGCTTATGGCAAAGTGGACGAAAAAGACCATCCACATGGCTACGCTGCAGATTGGCATTACTTTAAAGCCGGCGCTTATAACCAATGTAGTACTAAAAGCGCGAAAGGTATTTGGTACCCAGGTTGTTTAGGTACTGGCGATTGGTCTACAGATAAACAAAATGGCGATTACGCTCAAGTAAGCTTTAGTAAACTAGAGTTAAGCCCAGCGACACCGCCAACAAAATAACTAGGCTAGTACAGCCTCAGATAAGTAATTTTTTAGTGATGTAAACAGTGGCGTTGGTAGATTATTAATATCGCACCAGCGCCACTTTAAACATTTATTAGGCTCTTTAAGCTCAGGCTCTCCACCTTCAAAATCAGCTTTTACATACAGCGTAATATAGTGCTTGTTCTCTGCTGTAAAAATATCATTGGTAAAATCAAGCTTAGTAATTTTACTTACCTTTAAACCTGTTTCTTCAAACACTTCTCGTATTGCACATTGCTCAACACTTTCACCAAACTCTAAATGCCCACCAGGTGTTGCCCATGTATTAGCACCATGCGCGCCAATACGCTCACCTAGTAAAATTGTGTTTTGATGCTTTATGATAACCGCAACCCCTACTCTTACTACGTTACTCATATCGTGTTTTCTCTTGTTTTTACTGCCCGCCATGCTGAACCACACGCTTTGTATTGTCAATTTGGTATTTTTAAAACCAGTGTATTGATTAACTTTTAGCCGACCAAGGTCGAATAGCTTGCTTGCTAAAAAAAGCCTACATTTTGTAAGGTCTCTCACACACAAATTTAGCTTTAGGAGCCTTACATGTCAGGCGAATATAAACAGCAATATAATGCCTTTAAACAAAACCCAGCCCAATTTTGGCTCGAACAAAGTAAGAATATTCCATGGTATAAAATCCCCACAAAAGCATACACACAAGACGACGACGGGCTTTACCATTGGTTTAGTGACGGGCAATTAAACACCAGTTTTTTAGCTCTAGACCAGCACGTTATTGCCGGGTTTGGCGAGCAAACTGCACTGATTTACGACTCTCCAGTCACTAATACAAAGCAAACTTATAGCTACTCACAACTACAACAAGAAGTTGCTAAATTTGCAGGCGTAATACAATCGTTAGGTGTTACAAAAGGCGATCGCGTTGTTATTTATATGCCAATGATCCCACAGGCGGTTATTGGTATGTTGGCATGCGCTCGCCTTGGTGCTATTCATTCGGTGGTATTTGGTGGGTTTGCTGCACACGAATTGGCTGTACGCATTGATGATGCCAAGCCCAAACTTATACTTAGCGCCTCATGCGGTGTTGAAGTAAACAGCGTTATTGAATACAAACCACTTATTGATAACGCAATAGACTTAGCTACTCACAAAGTAGAACACTGCGTTATTTATCAGCGTCCACAAGTAACCGCCACTCTTAAGCCTAAACGAGACATAGATTGGACTCAGGCAATGCAAACGGCTGCAAGCGCAGATCCGGTGCCTGTAAATGGTAGCGATCCGCTTTATATTTTATATACCTCAGGCACGACAGGCACACCCAAAGGCGTAGTGCGCGAAAATGGTGGTCACGCAGTGGCAATGCAATACAGCATGGAAACCGTTTATGGTATGAAGCCCGGCGACGTATTTTGGGCAGCGTCTGACATTGGCTGGGTAGTTGGGCACTCTTATATAGTTTACGCGCCGCTAATGTATCGCTGCGCGACCGTATTATATGAAGGTAAACCGGTTAAAACGCCCGATGCCAGTGCATTTTGGCGCGTGGTTGAAGAATATAAAGTAAATGCATTATTTAGTGCCCCAACTGCATTTAGAGCGATTAAAAAAGAAGACCCAAATGCCGATGGTTTTAATCAATACGATACCTCTAGCTTAAAACGTTTGTTTTTAGCAGGCGAGCGGTTAGATCCTCCCACTTACGAGTGGCTTAAAGAAAAAACCAAACTGCCAGTGCTCGATCATTGGTGGCAAACCGAAACCGGCTGGGCTATTGCTTGTAACCCTGTAGGGCTTGAGTACTTAGCAACAAAACCTGGTAGTTCTACCGTCCCTACTCCAGGTTTTGACGTGCGAATATTAGATATGGATGGCAATGAATGCGCAGCTAACGAGCAAGGCGCCGTGGTAATTAAACTGCCACTTCCACCAGGTTGCCTACCAACAATTTGGCAAGATACCTCGCGTTTTAAAGCAAGCTACCTAAATGAATACGAGGGTTATTATTTATCTGGCGATGGTGGTTATATTGATGAAGATGGCTACCTATTTATTATGGGCAGAACTGACGACGTTATAAATGTAGCAGGACATAGGCTTTCTACCGGCGAAATGGAAGAGATAGTAGCCGCGCACCCTGCTGTTGCTGAATGCGCTGTTTTTGGCGTGAACGATCCCCTAAAAGGGCAACTCCCTATGGGAATGATCGTGCTTAAAAATGATTTTATGGGCTCAAGTACCGACGTAGAACAAGCGCTTGTTTTAAGTGTTCGTAATCAGATTGGCGCTATTGCGTGCCTTAAAAATATAGTTAGCGTAGATAGGTTGCCCAAAACACGCTCGGGTAAAATACTGCGTAAAAATTTACGTCAACTAGTTGATGGCGAAGAGCTACAAATACCTTCAACCATAGATGATGCCAGTATCTTTGAAGAAATAAACCAACAACTAACACAAAGATAAACCCAACCAACCTATCTAAAGCCATTTTTATAATGGCTTTTTATTTCATTCTTATATTTGATCCTTTGACTTAAGCTTTAATTTAACTAACAGCTGAAATTTTTTACAGCTTTATGCTTTCTTCTTTTAATAGCGTTATTAATTTAATCAATTTAAAAAGGAATGGTGTATGCCCCGCTTGCTACAAAAACTATTAAGCACAGCCCTATTGTTTATAGGCTTTGCCACACAAGCCTATGAAATAGAAGACTTAGGAGATGGCTTACACCGCTTTATAGACGACAGACACCGCTCAGTATTTTTAATCACTTCTGAGGGCGCAATTGTTACCGACCCGCTTAATAAAAAAGCCGCCACATGGTTAAACGAGCAAATTAAAACCCGCTATAACGTACCGGTAAAGTATGTAATTTATAGCCATAATCATAGCGATCATATTTACGGCGCCGAGGTATTTAAAAGCCCGCACACCACGTTTATAGCGCATAAACTCGCTGCGCAAGATATTAAAAACACACAAATGAAAACAGTAACGCCCAGCCTTACTTTTGATGACGAGCTACTGCTTACCCTTGGTGATTCCACAGTAAAGCTTAACTACCATGGTCCAAACGATGGTCGTGGTTCGGTTAGTATATTATTCGAAAAGCAAAAAACGTTATTTGTAGTTGATTGGATTGTTATTGGCAGAATGCCGTGGCAAAAGCTGTGGAGTTACGATATTCAAGGCATGATTAACTCAACCCAAGCGGTACTCACATATGACTTTGATGCTTTTGTAGGTGGTCATGCCGATATTGGCAGCAAGGCTGATGTAGCGCGTTACTTAAGTTATTTAGAGCTTTTGTATAGCCAAGTAACCGCAGGCGTTTTAGCCGGTAATACTCTTGACGAAATTAAACAAAATGTAAAATTAGACCAATTTAGTGACTTTAAACAGTTTGATGCATGGTTACCGCTTAACATAGAAGGCGTGTACGAGCGTTTAATGGAAGAGTCTGGTATGGGTTGGCGCAGCGATTTATAAGTTTGAACTCAACGTTGTAAGCTCTGAGCTTTGAGCTCTAAACTCAATATTATAAGCATTGGTATTGGCGTATTTAACGCAGTACCAATGCACTTATTAATTAGTTAAATAGACATCAAACGCCATATAAGTCACCTTTACAATATCCTTACGTTTGCTTACAGCACTATACAAAAAAAAGTTTATCCTAGGCTTTAGCTACATAGGACTAATAAACATGAACTTATCTTTAAAAATAGTTTTAGTAATGGCGACCGCGCTTATTATGAGCGGCTGCACTGTATATCAACATAGTCCCAGTGCGCATAAACCAAATAAAAAAGTCGTTAAAGTGGTTATTCCTGCCTTAGTAACTGAGCACAACTCTCCAAGCATTGTTATCGTAAAAGCCAAGCCCACAAAACAAGCCTGCACTAAACACGATGATCATTGGCATTGCAGGGCTCGCTAACAAATACTTTGCTAAGTAAATCACTAAGTTTTTATATTCTCAGCGTTAAATTAAATATTTTTGAATGTAAAAAAACCGCACTAAAGCTTTTTTTAAAAGTGCCTTAGCGCGGTTTCCGTATTTCAAATTCAAATATTAAAAAAGCTCGTTAACTAAAATCGACCAGCACTTCATAATGCCCTAGCATGTCGCTTACTTGATATACTCATCGTGCCATTTTATTATTTTTTTGCTTAACTCCAGCCCTAAACCGCAGCCAGTATTGGCAGGCCTGTTTGTGTTATGAGTCGCGTGTTGCATATCAGCTTGTGCGCTGTATTTACTTATAGGGATCTCGCTGTGCAATATGCCATTATCTTGATAGCTTGGCTGGCTGCTACATGCAGCAAGTGTGCAAGTAAAAAACCGGTTGAGTGCTTTTTGAAATAAACCATTTAATTATGCCTAATTCGTACCATTACATTAAGTGAATCAGCTTGCTATATTTTTCAATAATAAATAAAAATCACTAGCCGTTTAACAGCTCAGTAATTATTTAATTATTAAACCATTACTTTATTACGACCTGCATTTTTAGCTGCGTATAATTTTTCATCAGCTCGTCGAGATGCATCTTTTGGGGCTTCGCCCGCTTTAACTTCTACTACACCAATACTTACTGTTGATTTTATATGGAGTGAGGTATGAGTAACATTCTCAATATTTTCGCGTATACGCTGGGCAACTTCATGCGCAAAACTAAGTGCTGTATTAGGTAAAACAACTAAAAACTCTTCTCCGCCAACCCTTCCAGCGCAATCTGTTTGACGAATGTTTTTTTCTATAAATTTAACTGTAGAGATAATAACTTCATCGCCAATATCATGTCCGTATGTATCGTTTACTTGTTTAAAGTGGTCTATATCAATAACAATTAATGAACACGCGCTCCCTAAAAACTCGCTTTTTTTAATCGCGTTGTATTTAAATGCAAATATTGCTCTACGATTAGCGATATCTGTTAATTCGTCTTTTAATGCAAGTGTTTTGAATCGCTGTTTATGCTGAGTTTGTTTATAAGTTATGTAAGCTAAAATCAATATTAACCCAATAGAAAATAGCAACGATGCGATTTGCCAAAATGCTTTTTCATTAGCTAAATTTAATAACTGCTCTTTTACCTCTGACGATTCTTTCAGTCTTGTTATTTCTCGTTTTTGCTGATCCCAGTCAAATGCTAAACGTTGAGAAAGTAATGTATTATCTGCAATTTCTTGCACTTTTTTATCTGCTATTTTTAATAACTCTCTTTGAGCTAAGGCTTCTTGCTGATAATTACTTTTTTGCACTGCTAATTCACGCTTAAATTCTAAAAAACGAGTTAAAGAGTCAACTGACCATACTTGAGAACTATTTTGTTCAAAATCTAAATAAAGAAGTTCCGCTTCATCTAGGCGGCCCTTTTTAATTAACCACTCAGCTGTTGTTATTGATTGAATAAATTTAATCCACTCACTATTTAGCGTTAAATCCCTAGCTTGATTTAAGTATTGTTTAGCCTCTTGCAGCTCATTTAATTGAATATTTATTTGTGCGATTTTAAAGAGTAGGTAAGCACTCCCTTCATCGTCTTCATACTTAGTAACGGCTGGGAGTATACTGTTGTACAGCATTATCGCTTTTTGGTAATTACCTTGGGCTTCATAAGCCTGGGCTAGGATATCTGTGGCTATGTACCACTCTTGCTCATTGTAATTTGTCAGCTCATTAATCGCTCTTTGTAATTGTTCTTCAGCCAGCAAAAAATTGTGAAGGTCGGCATGAATAAGCCCTATCTCTTTAAGTATGAGCGCTTTGTCGTAAGAAAAGCCGCCTTGTTCAAAGGAATTATAAGCTTGTTGAAATGCTAAAAAAGCTTGCTGATACGAGCCTTGCGAACGAAAAATCCTTCCTAAAATTAAGTTAGCTGTCGCATATTGATAATAAAGCTCTGGATTTTTTGAGGATGCACTAATAACATTTTTAGTCATTGAAGTGGCTGTACTTACTTTGCCTTGTTGGTATAAATGAAATGCTTGGCATGTTTCTAAATCGAGTTTTAATTTAGGCGAGTCAGCTTTTTTGATTGCTTGATTAGCATCTGTCAGTAAATCATTTAATGCTATATGATTTTTGTCATTTTGGGAGTCATAAAACCAACACTTTACAGTTTTAACTCGAGCAGTATCGAGCAGTGAAGAATAAGGTAAATTGCGCTCTAACTTATCCATAAGCTCACGACTTTGACCACTCGTTAAATGTCCACTTAGTATTTTTTCAACATCTTCTTTTACTGCGTTAGCAAAGGTACTAAAACAAAGTAGAGAGCAAAAAACACCAAAAAATAACTTAAACATTTAGCTTTATAATTCCTTTACCGCACTTAAAACACAATTGAAGGACACTGTAATTAGCTGACGACAATCTTTAATAACCATCGTTAATTATGGTAACAGTATTTGCTTTTATACTTGCATTAAAGTTTACTGTTATAAGTTTTGTAGCTGCTCTATCAACCATTTATGAATTGGACTGTTGTTAGTACGCGGATGCCATGCGGCTATTACTTTAAATGTAGGAGGCAGAGCTTCTATTTTTAGCTGTTTAACTTTGCTATTTGGTAATAATCTTGATGGGTAAAACGCTAGCATATCGGTTGTATGTAAAATGTCGGGCACTGCTGAAAAGCTCGGTACCGACATTACAATATTACGTTTTAGCCCTTGGCTTTCAAACCACTGATCGTGCGATCCGCGCAAATTAGCGCGCGATGGCGACACCACTAGCTGTGAATGCTTTGCAAATTGCGCCAAACTCAAAGGTTCAGTGTAAGTAGTGTTACCTATACCGGTAATACACAAATGCTGTTCTTCAAACAAAGTGATATAAGAAAGGTTGTCGGGTATAAACTCTGGAAAGCTTATCAGCAAATCAAGCTCGCCTGCCGTTATAAGTTGATTAACGTTATCTGATGCAAAGTCGCGTACTATCAACTTTAAACCCGGTGCTTCGCGGCGGGTAATATTAAATAATTGCGGTAGTAAAGCCTGCGTGGCGTAGTCGGTCGCGCTTATGGTAAACACACCTTTATAAGTTTGCGGACTAAACAGCTCGGGCTCTAGTAATGATTCTAATTGCTTTAAAATATGATTAACAGGCGCCTTGAGTCCTTGCGCTTTAGGAGTAGCAACCATGTTATTACCTTGGCGAATAAACAAGCGATCGTCAAATAAGTCTCGTAGTTTTCTTAGTTGCTCACTAATAGCTTGTTGCGTTAACCCCATTTTTTTGGCTACTTGCGAAAGATTTTGCAGTTCTAATAAGCTACTGAGTACTCTTAACTGTTTTATATCGAGCCGACTAATACCATTCATAATTGTATGCTGCACAAAAAAGTGTTGTTTCAAATTGTATCCTTAAATCTCTATGCTGCCAATGTTGCTTAACCACTATTTAAGCCTTTGTTTGCTTTATAAGAGAATTTAAAATGAAATCAGAATTAGTTAATACCGCCCCTTTATTCTCATCAATTGAGCTTGGCCCTTTTACACTTAAAAACCGTATTGTGATGCCACCTCTTACTCGCTCTCGCAGCACTCAGCCTGGCAATATTCCTAATGAATTAATGGCTGAGTATTATGCGCAGCGGGCATCGGCTGGTTTTATGGTTACCGAAGGCACACAAATAGAACCTCGTGGACAAGGTTACGCTTGGACCCCAGGTATTCACTCGCAAGCACAAATTGAAGGCTGGAAAAAAGTAACACATGCAGTACATGCTAAAGGCGGTGTTATTTTTGCTCAGCTTTGGCATGTAGGGCGCGTATCGCACGCCACACTACAACCAAATTCAGGTAAACCGGTTGGCCCTTCAGATATTATTGCTGACAATGTAAAAGTATTTATTGAAACCGCACCTGGTGAAGGCGCATTGGCTGACCCAAGTGAGCCTCGTGCACTAACAACAACTGAAGTTGGCGAACTGGTAAACATGTATGCGCAAGCTGCACGTAATGCTCTAGAAGCAGGCTTTGATGGCGTAGAGCTTCATTGTGCTAACGGGTATTTAGTTAATCAGTTTATTTCTGAACATACTAATAACCGTGACGATCAATACGGTGGAACGCTTAGTAATCGCCTGCGCTTTTTAAAAGAGATAGTTGAAGCGGTAAGTGACGTTGTAGGCTCTGATCGTTTAGGTGTTCGCTTTGCTCCTTTATTTGAAAGCACAGATGAAACACGAGTGTATTTAGGACTTGTTGAATCAAACCCTCATCATACTTATGTACAAGCCGTTAAAGTGCTTGAGCAAGCAGGTATTGCTTACTTATCAATAGCGGAAGCTGATTGGGAAAATGCTCCTGATTTACCACAAGAATTTTATAAAGCAGTACGAGCTGAATTTTCAGGTCGCATTATTTATGCTGGTAAATACACAGTAGAAAAAGCGGTGCGTATTTTAGGTGAAGGTTACGGTGACTTATTTGCATTTGGTCGCCCATTTATAGCTAACCCTGATTTACCAGAGCGTATAGCGAATAATTGGACGTTTAACGAGGCCGATGCAGCCACTATGTATGGCGGTACTGAAGTAGGTTATAGCGATTATCCTTTTTATCAAAAGTAGTCAACCTAAACTCTAAACGATATATGGGATAAGGATTGGTATTGCTATAGAACCGATACGGTTTTATACCAGGTAGCTTAATTAAGCTACCTGTTTTGAGGTAAGAAAACGGTGTTGATAACACTGCTGAATTTGTTATTAGTTGTTCTCGACAATTGCTCTTTCATTGCCCTACCTTCTGCATTTATGCAGCCATATATCAGTCATTTTTTAATAGAGTGAGCGTTAGATTGAATCTCTCAAATTGATTAAGTATTACTGCGGATTGGTATTAGCGTCAAGAATAGTAAAGATAAGTAAAAGGGTGTAAAGCCTCCCTACAGTTGCCCTGCATGCAGTTGGCATTCAGTTTCAAACGTCAATACTAGCCATGTTAACCACAAACGAGGCAATATTATGAAACTTACATTTATACTACCTGCACTATTAGTTATTGGCACTTTATCTAGTTCTGCATTTGCAGCACCACATGATAGATATACAAAGCAAGAATATAAAAAGGTTCAGCTAAAACGAGAACTGAAAAAAATTAACCAAACTAAGGTAATCAAGTATGTTCCAGTTAAAGTTGTTAAAAGAAACGTTAATAACACAGCATTTGTTAAAGTTAATACCATAACGTATCACCCAAACCTTAAATTTATTAAAAGATAGATGCGTACTTTAAAATATAAAGTCATGTTTGCGGCAATAAACAACGTGCCGCAAACTTAGCTTTTTACACCATTTAAACTCTATTATTGGTATTTTCCCATCTAAAAATGCACGGAAATAACGTTTTCTAAGCACAACAAAAAGTCCAAATATATAATTTAATAGCAGTATTATTAAAATATCTCTCGTAATACCCCCCCCTTAAAAAGAACAGAATTACCCTTAAAAATCGTCAAAAACTAGATGTTATGTCAAGAACCGTCACTAAAATGTAAAAAGCTGTAAGCATAGCTCCGTTTGCTGTTGTATGTCAGTTAACATTCAGTTTGAACCGCTAGTATTGAACCCAGTTATGTAAAAACATAAACGAGGCAATACTATGAAACTTACTTTTTTACTACCTGCACTGCTCGCCATTGGCGCAGTATCAGGCTCTGCGCTTGGAGCACAAAACGAGCGAGAGAATGATAAAAGCTTTAAACGTGACCACGACAAACGTGTTGAATATAAACGCGATGAACGCCGCCATGAAAAAAAGCAGCGTATTGAGCATAAAAAAGAAAAACGAGAAGACCGTAAGCAAGAAAAACGTAAACTTGCTAAGTACAAGCAGGTAAAGCGTGAACAATACCGCTACAACCAGCGCAAATATAACTACTTAACAAGCCATAATAATTCAGTCGCTTACAGACAAAATCGATTTATAAACCATTTACCACGCAATAGCGCATCGATTAGATTTAATGGTATTTCGTTTACGTTTAACGACGGCCTTTACTACCGTAAAGCTAAAAGAGGCTACCATGTAGTTACGCCACCTAGAGGCCTGCGTATAAATACGCTACCAAGAAATTACAGGCATTTTAAGCATCACAATACCACCTACTACACATATCAAAACGTGTATTACGTCGCAAATAATGACGGTTATACAGTGGTTGATGAGCCACCAACCCGTCTTAATCAGGCAATAAAAGTGGGGAATGTGAATGATTATAGCTTGGGCCAAACTTACGATTCATTGCCTCAGGCAGCACAGGCCGTAATAATTAACTCGCAGCAGTATTTTAAATACGGCGATATTTATTTTTTACCGCAAATAAGTGGTGACGACATAAAATACCTTGCTATCAAGCTAGGTTAAATCCGCTATAAATTAAAAGGCCTTGCTACCAATAGCAGGGTCTTTTTCATTTCCCCTGTAGGTAATAACTTAAAGCAATAAAATCAATTCCCTCTCTAAGCATTAACATGTCTTAGTATTTGTAAGCTTTTTTGCTAAACTAGCTCGCATATTAATAGTGAGAGTGTATTTATGTCGGGTGAGTTTCCACGTGCTGGTTTTTGGCGCCGTTTTGCGTCGTTAGTTTACGATACGTTAGCCATTATTGCGTTTGCGATGTTAACTGTAGTGCTGTATTTATTTGCAGTACAAGGGCTTATTTCTCTCGATGTAATTAGTTTAAATGGCGCAGAGGATGTATCTGCCTTTATTCAAAATTCAAATCTTCTTTCGGGTATTCGTACCGCTCTTTTAATTATTGTTACCTTAGTATTTTTTGGCTACTTTTGGACTAAAAGCGGGCAAACCATTGGCATGCGTGCATGGCGTTTAAAAGTACAAACTCTCGAGGGTAATTTAATTAGCTGGCCGCAATCAATTATCCGCAGCGTTAGCGCTTTACTCGGTTTAGGTAATTTGGTGGTGTTAGTAGATTTTAAAAACAAAAAAGCACTGCAAGATTACATCTCTAAAACAGAAGTTATTGCACTTACTAAAGAAGAAAACAGACGTATTTATAGTGAGCTTGATTAATACCAACTTTTCGAATCGTGAGTTAAGCGGTAATTAAGCAGTAATTAAAAAGCAAAAAGGGTGACCAGTGGTCACCCTTTTTAATGCTTTGAATTGGTACTCTATACCCGTTTATTCATCAAATATGTCGCAAAGCCTATAAATATAATACTGGGCAATACCGCCCCTATAATGGCAGGTATTTGGTAAACCATAACGACAGGGCCAAATATTTCATTAGTTAAGTGAAACACAATCCCCGTTACAACACCCATAATAATACGTGCGCCCATAGTAACGGTACGCAGTGGGCCAAATATAAACGAGAGCGCCACCAGCAGCATTACCGCAACAGATACTGGCTGCATCAACTTACGCCATAGAGCAAGCTCATAGGTACTTGTGTCTTGTTCGTTTTGCTCTAAGTAACTTAAATACGACCAAAGCCCAGTAAATGAAAGTGACTCCGGTTTTACCGAAACAACCCCTAACTTTTCAGCTGTGAGTTGCGAAGGGTAAAACTCTTCTGGTAATTGCTCTGTTGTGGTTTTTTCGCTAGTAATAATAACCTTATTTACGTCACGAAGTAGCCAGCCTTCTTTTCGGCTCAGTGCATCTCTTGCTTTAGTAATTTGGGTAAGCTCTAACGATTTATCAAAGTGGTACATGTGTACCCCGTTGAGCCTGCCGTTTTCATCAACATCTTCAATATTAATAAAATTATTGCCGTCTTTAGCCCATACACCTTTTTGTGTATTAAACACATCGCCGCCATGTATTGCTTGGTTTCGCATTTCTTTAGCGTGTAATTGCGCTTCAGGTGCACCCCATTCGCCAAGTGCCATCATGCATACAGCCATAAATATGGCTGTTTTCATCACAGAGCCAATTATTTGTAAGCGCGACATACCAGCGGCTTGCATCACTACCAGCTCACTGTTTGAGGCAAGTGCCCCCAAACCCGTTAAGCCACCAATTAGCGCGGCCATCGGAAAAAACACCACTAAATCGCCAGGTATTGTGTAAAGCGTGTAAAGCATTGCGGTCATTAAGTCGTAACTGCCGCGCCCTACCGACTTTAACTGGTCGATAAATTTAATTAAGGTGCTAATACCAACAAGTACCAACAATGCAAAGCCAGTAGTTTGTAAAATACTGCGGCCTAAATACCAATCAAGCGTTTTCATCATGAGCCTAACTCCCGCTTAGTTACAACGGCTTTAAGCCAAGCGCCCAGTGGTCGCCCTTTTATAATTAATAACCCACCTATAAACAAGGCACTTAGATGAATCCACCACAAGCCGATTGAAGGCGGGATTTTGCCATCTTCAACTGCAAATTTAGCGGCATTTAGTAAAATAAAGTAGCCTAAGTACAAGCTAATAGCAGGCACTAGTTTTGCAAATTTACCTTGGCGAGGATTAACCACACTTAGCGGCACTGCCAGTAAGGTAAGTAGTGGGATTGATAACGGAATAGCGAGTCGCCATTGCCATTGAGCAATAGATTCAGGAGTATTTATAGCCAATAATTGGTTAGTTGGCACAGCCTCTAATTTACGGCGTTGATGCTCTATTTCTTGTTCTCGTATTTGTACGCTGTAACCATCAAATTCTGTTAAATTAAGTGCAGGCGTTGTGCCGTCTGTTTCATAACGTTTACCGTCTGTTAGTACTAGCTGTTGCTCACCATTTACGGCTTCAACCACAACACCTTGCTGTGCATATACTAAGCGCGCTAGATTGCCTTTTTCGCTATCAGGTAACTGTGCAACAAATACCTTATTGAGCTCTTTGCCGCCTTTTTCAATATTATGAATAAACACCACGGCTTTTTCGTTACCGGTTTCTTGGAACCGCCCAGCTCTTAGTGCAGATAACCCTGCATCGGCTTTGGCTTGTTCTTTCAATTGATACTCTTGCTCGCTTGCCCACGGCGCTATATACATAGTCAATGCAGCGGCTAATATGGCAAGCCCAACGCTTGATATAAGCGTTACGCGCACAACATACCATTCACTTACGCCACAGGCTTTAAGGACGGTCATTTCGCTATCGGCGTAAATACGGCTGTAAGCCAAAATAATGCCTAAAAATATACTCAGCGGAAGTATTAGCGAGGCCAGTTGTGGAAGCTTTAGTGCAATCATCGATAGCACTAATTTAGCAGGAATGCTGCCCTCAGAGGCATCACCTAAAATACCAACTAACTTTTGTGACAAAAAGATTGTCATTAAAGTTAAAAATACGGCGACCTGCGATTTTAAAACCTCAGCGGTCAAATAACGGAAAATTAGCAATGCTCGCCCCTGTTAAACATGGAATTTCACTACGATAGTGATAATTGAATAGTTAAATAGCTATTTTACCCAATTAATACCGGCAAATAGGCTATTATTATAAGCCATCAAATTTAATTATCCTACCTAAGTGCACGATATAATGTTGCATTAGTAGCCCTTAAGCATATAAAGTTCAATTACACAGTAAGAGTCTAGCAAAATCAGCTAAAATTAAAATTATCCGCACATAAGTTACGTAGATAAGACTAGAAAATACTTTTTTAGCCCCAACTTACTAACTTAAATGACTCAAAATCAGGAGTGACAATGGAATTTAACGTAAAAAGTGGTAGCCCAGAAAAACAGCGCAGCGCATGTATTGTGGTTGGCGTTTACGAGCCACGTAGGTTATCCCCCATTGGTGAACAACTCGATAAAATTAGTGATGGCTATATCTCTAATTTACTTCGCCGTGGCGACTTAGAAGGTAAGCCAGGCCAAGTTTTATTATTGCATCATGTACCCAATGTATTAAGCGAGCGCATATTGCTTGTTGGTTGTGGTAAAGAGCGCGAGCTTGATGATAAGCAATATAAACAAATTATTTCTAAAACTATTAATACCTTAAACGAAACAGGCTCTATGGAAGCAGTCTGCTTTTTAACAGAGCAACACGTTAAAGGTCGCGACACTTACTGGAAAGTTCGTCAAGCAGTAGAAACAACGCAAGATTGCTTATATACGTTTAACCAATTAAAAAGTAAAAAAGTAGACCCTCGTCGTCCACTTCGTAAAATGGTGTTTAACGTACCAACACGACGCGAACTAACTATTGGCGAAAGTGCCATTGAGCATGGTTTAGCCATTGCTGCAGGTAGTAAGCTGTGTAAAGACGTGGCTAATATGCCACCAAATATTTGTAACCCAGTGTACTTAGGCGAGCAAGCACAAGAGTTGGCAACTAATTTTGACAACATCACTGTTGATATTATTGGCGAAAAGCAAATGGCAGAACTAGGTATGAATTCTTATCTAGCTGTTGGCCGAGGTAGTGATAACGAATCAATTATGTCGATTATTAACTACAAAGGCGCCGCTGACGACCAAGCCCCTATTGTACTTGTTGGTAAAGGCTTAACGTTTGACTCAGGCGGTATTTCATTAAAACCAGGCGAAGGCATGGACGAAATGAAATACGACATGGGCGGCGCTGCAGGTGTTATTGGCGCAATGCGTGCACTTGCACAAATGCAATTGCCAATTAACGTTATTGGTGTTTTAGCTGGTTGTGAAAATATGCCTGGCTCAAACGCGTATCGCCCGGGTGATATTTTAACAACAATGTCAGGGCAAACAGTTGAAGTGTTAAACACCGACGCTGAAGGTCGTTTAGTATTGTGCGACGCACTAACGTACGTTGAACGCTTTAATCCAGATACGGTTATTGACGTAGCAACACTTACTGGCGCTTGTATTGTAGCCCTTGGCGCGCATGCGACTGGTTTACTATCAAACCATAACCCACTTGCCCACGATTTATTAAAAGCGTCTGAGCAAAGTGGCGACCGCGCATGGCAGTTACCGTTATGGGATGACTATCAAGATCAGCTAGAGAGCCCATTTGCTGACTTTACAAACTTAGGCGGACGCTCTGCGGGTACTATTACTGCGGCATGTTTCTTGTCTAAATTTACTAAAAAGTATCATTGGGCGCATTTAGATGTTGCCGGTACAGCGTGGCGCAGCGGCGCTAAAAAAGGCGCAACGGGTCGTCCTGTTCCAATGCTTACTCAGTATTTATTAAATAGAGCTGGCGTAAGTGAAGCCGCTCAAGATTAAACACACTGTTTAACTATTTATAAGGCGCCGTTTGGCGCCTTATTTATTTGTGTATTAATTGAAGCAAACCCCGTTATATGGCAAAATCTGCCTCTTAATTTATGTATATCAATTTGGTGTACATTCAATGTCATGGGAAACCCCGATACAATGAACATGAACGCTAAATTTTTCGTTCTAAAGCAACAAGATGAGTCTAAAGCGAAGGCTGACGATCATTTTGCTTTGGCTGCTCAAATTGCGGCCGATCAGTATCGAAATGGGCAGCGTGTGTTTATTTGTGTTAACGATAACGAAGCAGCCTGTGCCATTGATGAAATAATTTGGGCATTCGATCCAGATAGTTTTGTGCCACATAATTTACAAGGTGAAGGCCCTAAAGGCGGCGCACCTGTAGAAATTGGTATTACGCCACCTGTTGGCAATCGTAAAGTTTTAATTAACTTGGCTACTCAGTTACCGGATTACATTCGTCGGTTTAACCAAGTTTTTGATTTTGTACCCGTAGAAGCAGCGGCTAAACAAGCAGCCCGCGAGCGTTTTAAAAAGCTACGCCAACTCGGTGCCAATCTCACCACGCAAGATATTAATAGCTAGCCAATCAGGCAAACTAACCAACTAATTTAAGTACTTATTTAAGGTTCTGTGTAATGGATAAAACCTACAATCCGCAAGATATTGAACAGTCTCTATATCAAGACTGGGAACAAAAAGGCTACTTTAAGCCATCTGGCAAAGGCGTACCATATTCAATTATGATCCCGCCGCCAAATGTCACTGGTAGCTTACACATGGGCCACGCCTTCCAAGATACAATAATGGATACCCTAACGCGTTTTAAACGTATGCAAGGTAACAACACATTATGGCAAGTAGGTACTGACCACGCAGGTATTGCAACGCAAATGTTAGTTGAGCGCAAACTGCATGCCGAAGAAGGCAAAACACGCCACGATTTGGGCCGCGAAGATTTTATTAATAAAATCTGGGAATGGAAAAAAGAATCGGGCGGCACTATTACCAAACAACTTCGTCGCCTTGGCGCATCGGTTGATTGGGATCGTGAACGCTTTACCATGGACGATGGCCTATCTGAAGCCGTTAAAGAAGTGTTTGTACGCCTTCACAAAGAAAACCTAATTTACCGTGGTAAACGCCTAGTAAACTGGGATCCTAAATTACACACTGCTATTTCTGATCTTGAAGTTGAAAACAAAGACAAAAAAGGCCACATGTGGAACTTACGTTACCCACTGGCTGATGGCGTTACAACGCAAGACGGAAAAGACTACATAGTAGTAGCAACAACTCGTCCAGAAACCATGCTTGGCGACTCGGGTGTTGCAGTAAACCCTGATGACGAACGCTACATAGATTTAATCGGTAAAGAGATTTTATTACCTATCGTTAATCGTCGTATTAAAATTGTTGCTGACGAACATGCCGATAAAGATAAAGGCACGGGCTGTGTAAAAATAACCCCAGCGCACGACTTTAACGATAACGAAGTGGGCAAGCGTCATCAAATGCCGATGATCAACATTTTCGATAAAGACGCCGCTATTCTTACCCAAGGTGAAACATACACCTTTGACGGTAAAGAGCTTGAGTTTGATGCGCCAATTCCTGAGCGCTTGCGCGGCCTTGATCGTTTTGCAGCGCGTAAAGCAATTGTGGCTGAATTTGAAGAACTTGGCCTACTTGAAAAAATTGAAGACCATGGTTTAACGGTTCCTTACGGCGATCGCTCTGGTGTTGTAATTGAGCCACTACTTACCGATCAATGGTATGTACGTGTTGCACCACTTGCTGAACCGGCAAAAGACGCTGTTAAAAACGGCGATATTCAATTTGTACCTAAGCAATACGAAAACATGTACTTCTCGTGGATGAACGACGTACAAGATTGGTGTATTTCACGCCAGCTTTGGTGGGGTCACCGTATCCCAGCTTGGTACGACAGTGAAGGCAATGTATTTGTTGGTCGCGACGAAGCTGAAGTACGCCGTGAAAACAACATTGCAGATAACGTAACGCTAAGCCAAGACGAAGACGTACTTGATACGTGGTTCTCATCAGCGCTTTGGACTTTCTCTACACAAGGTTGGCCAGAAAATACCGATGATTTAAAAACCTTCCACCCGTCTGACGTGTTGGTAACTGGTTTTGATATTATTTTCTTCTGGGTTGCACGCATGATTATGATGACGCTGCACTTTGTAAAAGACGAAAATGGCAAACCACAAGTTCCGTTTAAAACCGTATATGTAACTGGCTTAATACGTGACGACAATGGCGATAAAATGTCTAAGTCAAAAGGTAACGTACTTGACCCACTAGACATGATTGACGGCATTGAACTTGAAGACCTAGTACAAAAACGTACTGGTAACATGATGCAGCCAAAACTTGCGGCTAAAATCGAAAAAGATACGCGTAAAGTATTTGCAGGCGGTATTGAAGCACACGGCACCGACGCCCTTCGCTTTACTCTTGCTGCAATGGCATCTACCGGTCGTGATATTAACTGGGATATGAACCGCCTTGAAGGTTACCGTAACTTCTGTAACAAATTATGGAATGCGAGCCGTTACGTATTAATGAATACAGAAGAGCAAGACTGTGGTTTTGCAAACGGTGCTCAAACGGAGCTTTCATTAGCTGACCGCTGGATTTTAGGTCAATATGAAGCAACCGTTAAAACCTACACAGAGCATTTAGATAACTACCGTTTTGACTTAGCTGCTAACACACTTTACGAATTCACTTGGAACCAATTTTGTGATTGGTACTTAGAGCTAACTAAGCCGGTATTATTTAAAGGTAATGAAGCGCAGCAACGTGGTACACGTAATACACTTATTACTGTACTTGAAAGCTTACTGCGTTTAATGCACCCAATGATGCCATACATCACTGAAACGATTTGGCAGCGTGTTGCACCACTTGCAGGCCTTGAAACAGCGGGTACCAGCATTATGGTTCAGCCGTTCCCTGTATATAATGAAGCAAGCGTTGATGCTAAAGCGATGGACGACTTAGAGTGGGTTAAACAATTCATTTTAGCTATTCGTAATATTCGTGGTGAAATGGATATTAGTCCAAGTAAACCACTTAGCGTATTACTTGCTAATGCATCGAGCGACGACGTGCGACGCATTGAGGAAAACAAATCATTTTTAGCATCACTTGCAAAAATTGAAGAGTTTACAATGCTTGAAAACAAAGACGACGCACCAGCATGTGCAACGTCTTATGTTGGCAACCTTGAGATCATGATCCCAATGGCGGGCTTAATTGATGTGGAAGCCGAGCTTTCGCGTATTAATAAGCAACTCGAAAAAGCAGAAAAAGGCCTAGCACAAGTGCAGAACAAACTCGCTAACGAAAAGTTTGTAAACAACGCACCAGAAGCTGTACTTGCTAAAGAAAATGCAAAACTGGCTGAATTTAGCGATGCTAAAACTAAGCTACTTGAGCAAAAAACTAAAATAGAAAGCTTATAATTTTAGTTATTATGCCTATTAACACTATTTAATAGGCATTAAAAAAGCCGCTCACTTTAATTAAAGTGAGCGGCTTTTTTGTGCCCTGTGATTAACCACAAGACACTTCTACATTAAAACTTGTAGTTGTACTGAGCGCCAAGTAATACCGCGTGGCCTTTAGATTCGAAGCCCCACTGGCTGCCCGAGTCATCAGCTTCTGTGAACGTTTGTGTTTTACCACGGATGATACTTACACCAAGATCAACGTTAGAGTTTTGATCAATTGTGTAGTTACCGCCAAACGAGAACCAAAAGCGATCTGTATCTGGAATAGAGATAGAAAGGTGTGTTTGCGATACTGGAGACTCATCAAATGCAACACCGGCACGAAGTAGTAAATCTTCGTTGTATTGGTAATCAGCACCTACAGAGTATCTGAAAGAGTCATCAAACTGCTCTTGCTTTTCAAACGCAACAAACTTATCACCTGTTGGTAACGTTACTTGTGCTTCTAGTGATTCAAAGCTGCTCCAACCTGTCCATAATACACTGTAATGTAAGCCTAACTTGTCATCTAGCTGATGTGAGCCAGAAAACTCAGCAATAGCTGGTAGTGTTAGATCAACTGCACCTGGAAGCTTAGCACCACCAGTACCGCCTACTGGTAACTCGTTTGAGAAGTCACCATCAAATGTGATGTCTGTTTCGCTGCGATAGTTAAAACCAAAACGGCTGTTATCATCTAGCTGGTACATTAAACCAACGTTTAAACCAAAACCAGTATCATCACCTTGAAGGTTTACAGCATCAGCACCAAAATCAATACCGCTTGCATTAGCACCCACTTTACGAATAACAGTTGCATCAGCATAAATAGCGTTTAAACCAATACCAAAGCTGAATTGCTCAGTTACTTTATAAGCAACGCTTGCATTAAGGTTAACAGTAAAGATTTCTGTTTCGCCAGCAATTTGGCCAGCAACGTATTCGTCGTTAAACTCTGTAGATAAACCAAAGTTAGAAAATGCACCAAAACCAATCGATACTTTATCGTTGTAAGGCATAGTAAAGTAAATAGCAGGTACTACAGCACTTGGTGCAATGCTGTCGTCATCTAATGCACTTGGGTCAATACCATTATTAGTACTTTCGCCTTCAATACTTACATCTGGGATTACGCCAATAGCAGCAACACTTAGTTGCTTTTCTTTAAATAAAGTCATTAGTGCAGGGTTACGTGCAACTACAGACGCGTCGTCTGCGATAGAAGCTTCACCAGCGTATGCACGGCCTAAACCCGATGCATTTTGCTCTGATAATTGAAACGCAGCTGCAAAGCTATCAGCTGAAACAAATGCAAGCGAAGCTGCAATAAGAGTTTTAGAAAATTTCATTGTTGAGTCCTTAACCAAACTGACTGTCTGGGTACTATGTGTGTTGTTATTAGGATTTAAAACGTGATTACACTACCTTAATTTTTTGTAAAAAACTCTATGAATACGTCAAAAGACACTAAAAAACATGTTTTTTAACGACATTTTAACAACTATTTAAAACTCATCGGATGAGAAGTGTGGTATTAGAGTAAACACTCTAAATGTAATTAATTATCATTTAGATTGACTTGAAATTAGTAGCAACTTACACTCATTATAAAATCGCAATGGAAGTAAAACTGTGATCATTTTATTTATTATTACAGGGCTAATATTTTGTGGGGCGAGTGTGTTTTGCTTTTACAAAGCAAACTACTGTGCATGTACTCAAGCAGGACAATGCGATAACCCCGTAAACCATTATTGGCTAGGGGCAATGTTAAATGCGTTGATTTCTTTAGCGCTGTGTTGTTTTGCATTGCACGTAGAGCTAGGCACTTTGTTATGGTTAACACTGATGGGAAATTGCTTTTTGGGTGCGTTTATTTCTGCAAAACAAACTAAAAAAAGGCAATGCAGTAAAACTAGTTCAACAAATGCTCTTTTAGCAGGCGAGACAAATTAATCTGATAATCTAAGGGCTTAACACTTGATAGTATTTTAAGCTCTTGGGTGTGCTCACTTAAATCGATGTCTTTCGGTGTAACATGGTGATTGTGCTTAGCATTATAAAATAGCTTAATTTTAGGTTTAATAGGATTTAATACGTTCCCTTCAAGCACTAAGGCTAAACGTTCATTCGTTAATTTTACAATAGTTCCTACCGGATGAACCCCTAAACACTTTATAAAACGCTGTACTAACTCACCATCAAACAATTGCTTATTGGCTAATAAGTATCGCAATGCGTTGATTGGTTCATCACCATCTTGATGCATTCTATCGGCAGTCATTGCATCGTACACATCTACAATTGCCATTATACGCGCTGGGCGACTTAACTTCTCTGCTTGTAGGCCTCGCGGATAACCAGAGCCATCTAAGCGCTCATGATGATTCACTATCATATCAAGCATAAGGGGTGTTATACCCTTCTCGCCTTTAACTAAACCCAAACCTTGCGCTACATGCTTTTTAATCGCTAAGAGCTCATTATTAGTAACCTTAGTTGGCTTTGAAAATATACCCTGCGGTAATTTAGCTTGGCCTAAATCATGAAGTAACGCGCCCATGGCAAGCTCTTGCACAACAGCCATTTTGTACCCTAAGTATTTAGCAAATACAGCGGTAAAAATAGCGCAGTTGATCATATGCCGCCAGTTATAGCTGTGTTTATCTTTTATACGAGTAAGAATAGTCATGGCGTTGGCGTTACGAAAAACTGAGCTGACTATTTCGCTGGCTATTTCATCAAGCACTTTTATATTAACACTCAGGCCAGATGTTAAGTCACCGTATAACGACTGTAGCTTTCGGCCATGCTGATCGTAATTGACACTCGCTTTAGCAAATTCTTGTTCAATTGAGATTGCTATAGGTGTTTTTTCGGCTTTTTGCTGGCTATTAGATGTTTTAGGTTTACTTTGAGGCTTATATTTGGCAGGAACTGGGGCATCACCTTTAGCAAAATCTATAAGCAGCTCAAGCACCCCTTCAGAGACTAAACGCTTAATAATAGATCTATCGCGCACTAAGCCACTGGTCTTAATTTTTATGCTATTGATCCCTTCATGTTGCTTAGTAACGCTATCAACATACATACCAGGAGTAAGCTCAGATACGGGCAAAGTAATTAGCATAAAGGCGGGATTTTTCTATTAAGGAATATGTACCTTAAATAGCATTAATTAAGCCTAAAAGTCTAGTTTTTGAGTTGTAAGTAGTTATATATAACTAAAAGCATTATTTACAGCCCTATTTGAGCTGTACTGTAATTCTGATTATTTTACTTTTTAATAATTAAACGCTTTCATCTCAACTACACTAAATTGCTTATCACTAAAAAGCAGGTGATTTAGCTATAAAATTTATCTAATCATTATAAAAAAGCGAACTTTATTAACCTTTCTTGAACATAATATTGTTTTGCCTCGGTCTCA
This sequence comes from Pseudoalteromonas sp. APC 3358, assembly GCF_030408075.1. NCBI lineage: Bacteria > Pseudomonadati > Pseudomonadota > Gammaproteobacteria > Alteromonadales > Pseudoalteromonadaceae > Pseudoalteromonas > Pseudoalteromonas sp. APC 3358. The sequence continues at coordinate 28,105 of NZ_JASDCE010000017.1, read as the reverse complement.
ATATACACAGCACTTAATAACAACTGCTTTAAATTCTTAAGAGTACTAATATATGACAAAACTAAACCACCCCGTATCAAACCTAAGTGTGGCTGCAATAAACACAGCCTCGCCTTTGGGTCATATATTAAAAGTAGCCGCTCCACTGCTCGATAGCTTACTAGGTATAAATAAACTGCGTGATATATACCTCTCTAATAATTTATCGGGTTTAGATAAGCAGGAGTTTAGTGAAAAGCTTTTAAATGTATTGGGTATTAATGTACTTGGCGCACAAGGTGTTATTAACAAAATACCTAAGCAAGGCCCTTGTATAGTAGTATGTAACCATCCTTATGGCATGGTTGAGGGCGTAATAATTGCCAAATTACTCACCCATTATCGTAGCGATACTAAAGTAATGGCTAACGTTGGTTTAAAAATATTTACAGAAATTAAAGACTATTTTATATTTGCCAATCCGCTAAAACCAAAAGCAGCCATTAATACTAGTGCAATTAAACAGTGTTTTAAACATGTAAATAACGATGGTTTACTTGTGGTTTTTCCTGCTGGCAGGGTTTCGTTTTTTCAATCAAAAAAACAACGTGTAACCGACGGTCAATGGAATCGCTTAGCGGCTCAACTAGCCTTAAAAACACAAGCCCCTTTATTACCTGTGTTTATTAGTGGTCAAAATAGCCCTATGTTTTACAATTTGGGACGTATTTACTACCGATTTAGATTATTAATGCTAATACGTGAATTACTTAAAATTCAAAAAAGGTCCATTAATTTAGGTGCTGGTAATTTACTTACACCCAAGTTATTAAATAAATTTGAGAAAACTGACGACATTAACGATATTGCGCGCCTGCTTTGCTATTTAAACGATGAACGCTTTGTAACACCTTGGCAAGACAATGCCCAGTCAATGCAACTAAAAGCGATTATGCAGGATGTTGATAAAACAAAAATGACGAGTGAACTTGCTAGCTTACCAAGCGAGCAGCACTTATTAGACTTTAAAAGTTACTCCGTTTATTACGGTTATCAAGATCAAATACCTAATTGTGTTGCTGAAATAACACGCCTTAGAGAAATAACCTTTCGTACATTAAACGAAGGAAGCGGCGAGCCATGTGATACCGATAAGTTTGACGCAACCTACATGCATTTATTTATTTTTGATCATAAAAATGAAGAGATCATTGGAGCTTATCGAATTGGACAAACTGATTTATTACAAAAAAATAGCGACGTGAGCGCCCTTTATTTATCGCAAATGTTTAATTTTGAACCCTCTTTTATTAATCAACAACAGCCGTGCTTGGAAATGGGTCGCTCGTTTATAGTTCAAAAACATCAAGGCAGTTACCATGGCTTATTACTGCTATTTAAAGGGATCGGTGCGTTTATGGCGCAAAACCCACGTTATAGGACTTTATATGGCACGGTTTCATTAAGTAAGCTTTACGACCCTCGTTCTGTCGCAATTATTGACCATGCTATGGTTAATAATAAACAAGGTGTTAGCGCCAATACGCCTTTTAATAATAAAATTCATCCAGAGTTTGAAGACTTTATTAGTGATCACACGTTAAACATAGATCATGTATCAACATTGGTTATGGGAATAGAAGAAGATAAAAAAGACATACCGATTTTATTAAAGCAATATCATAAGCTAGGCGCTCAATTTCATTGTATGGGAATTGACAGTAACTTTAATCACACCCCAGGATTACTTTTAAGTGTGCACCTACCAAGTGCGCCTGAAAAGCTACTTAAGCTCTACCTTGGTGATAAAAAAGATGATTATATAAATCACTCATAATTTTCATCTGCTGTATTAATACTGCAGATGAAAATAGAGCAACAAAAAAGTCGACGCAATTAATTGCGTCGACTTTTTTAGTTATGTAACAGCTATAAAAATATTTAGTTAAGCTGCAGCCACTTTTAAACAACTAATGCTGCTAATGAGCTGAGACTGCTTATCAAAATAATTAAAGCGTATAGTGTTACCAACTTTAATATGGCTAATACTGACTGTCATTGCATCTTCTCTTTGCATATTTACACCATATTGACCCTGCTCGGCTTTGCTGTAATGAAATGCTAAAAACTGCTCACTTGCAGGATATCTTAAGTCAATAAATTGCTTAAATTGTTGTTTACGCTTTTGTGTAACTGTTTCTAGCTCAACGCCAGATGACGTTGCAAGCGATTCAACTTGGCAATCGATTAATTGTTTTGAGTCCCATCGAACAAAAGCGATGTGACCATTATTTAGCGATAATTTATCCGGAAAAATACACAATTTAAAAGGTGCATAACCCGATAAATCCATATTTTTTAATTGAGACAATGCAGGGGTATTATTGCTTAGTAAATGCGGGATTAAGAGGCCTCTGCTGTGCTTTACGGCATTTATATCAAATGCACTTTGATAATCGTTTAATAAAGCTAATGTTTGCCCCCAATGCGATACACCAAGCCAAGTACCACCCCCTTGCGGATCGATAGGGTAAATTGCGTTACCTGTGTGCTTACTCGGGGCGATTGCCATTTCTCGCGTTTTTTGTTCATCACGATTAAAAAACAACTCGTAGCCATCATCAGTTAGGAAGTAACTTAAAGTGCACATATTAACTTTGCAGTGATTTTAATTGGCTTTGTTGGCTTTTTTCTCTCAAAAAAGTAGCTGTACTTGGTGCTAACCCAAAGTTCTGGTCGAATGATGCTTTTTGTGCAAAGGTAATTTGTGAAATCATCGCATAGTGATGTACTGCATGGCTTCCTACAAATATAAGCTCTCGTGCTAATGAGGTTGTTACAGTTTGTACATTTTTACTTTTAATTGATACTTCGCTTGAAAGTAACAGCGGTTTATTAAAATCATCTGTACTTAGCTGTTCAATCCACGATGCTATCTCTGCAATTTTTTTTATAGCTTCACAGGGGTTACTTTCAATATTACTGCCGCGTAGGCGACTATCGTAATCAATATTATTTATACCAAAGCCCGTCATTAAAGATTGGTAATGATCGATAATGTGGCGCATATGTGACCCAGCTGAACTAATGAAATTAGGAGCAACGATTTGCGAATAATCCTCTTTAGTTACACTTTCAAGATAAGCATGTCCTTGAGCGAGTATTTCTAACTGACTATTTAACATTGAATCGGTTTTCCTCATTTATAATTTCGTCGTATATGCATACATAACGTTAGATAACATTTTGAATAATGCAATTTTGCATTGTATAAATAACTAGAAAGCTGTTCTTACAATAAAATTTCAAAATTTATGCAGTAATACATTTTTAAATATAAAAGTAATTAATGAGAAGCTAGATAATATAGAGGGGAATATTAGTAGATGTAAAAGCAAATGGCGCTCTCGGTAGGGATCGAACCTACAACTCAGCCTCCGGAGGGCCACGTGATATCCATTTCACCACGAGAGCACATTTGTTGCCGCCACACCAACTCGCGATATCAGTGCTTTAGCATCAGCAATGATAAAGAGATCTTTAAATAAATACCAGTAACATCAGCTTATATGCTTATTAATTAAACTCTTTTAAATAAAACACTTCACAATGGCTTAAAAACACGCTATTTATTCTTATTGAATAGGAAACAGTAACGGTTTAGTAACATTGAAACTATGATTGTCGCTGTGCGGATGGATTTAATACGAGGAAATAATGATGAGTTTAATGTCTACTGAGCAAGTTGCTGAGTTTTTAGGTGTAAAAGTAGAGCGTGTAAAACGTCTCTCTAGAGAAAGTTTATTAATTGCTAAATCAGAAGATGAAAATGGTGAACCACAATTTGATACAGCCGAAGTAACAAAATACAAAGAGCTCGCCGAGCGCTTTGGTGGTCTTTAACATCTATAAAAAAGTATTATTAACGAGTTTAGTTAGCTGCGCGCGTAACATTACAGATTTACTAGTTATGCTGCGCTCTTCATACCAGCCAATACATAACACTAAAAAAAACAGCTTATAGCAATTCAACTTATCCATTGAAAGATTAAACGTTTTTGTTTTATCGATACTATTTTTATAGTTATTTAACAATGCACTTTCACTGCTCTCATTAAGATTAAAGCTCACTGCAAGGGCTGCCAAATCAAAATACACATCATTAGTTTGTGCATATTCAAAGTCAATTAAATACATGCCCGAAGCATTTACAATAATGTTATCTTTTACTAAGTCGTTATGACAAAAGCCTGCATTAAATGACATAGCTGCAACGGCTTTGAGTGCCTTCTCTATTTGAGGTTTGTATTGCGTATATACGTGGGTGCTTTGATAAAAATGAAGCTCTTTAGCTATATCCATTGGCGCGGTAGACACTTTGTAATTGTGCACTTGAGCAAGTTTATTAATAAAGCTAAGCGTTATATCCGATTGCGCGCTCTTGCCTTCAATATAATTAAACACCGCACGACCGTTTTCTTTATCAAGCCAAATAGGCGCAGGACATATATTAAAGTCGCTTAAAAAGCGCTGCGCTTCAAGGCCGTCACTTGGCCAATGGCTTTTATAACACTTTAACAAATACCCTAGTTGCTCGGTACGTATTAAAAAATTATCGTTACTAAAGCCATTAAATAATCGCTCGCTTGAAACAATGCTTGTAGGCTCTATAAACGCACTACACATTTTTACTAACTGAGTATGCTCAATCATTGATTAAAGCTGTGCTAGAGGCTTAGCTTGGCTTTGTTCGTACTCTTCGTACCAAGTTTTAAAGCCCCACGCTGCCATAATGGTATAAAATATAAAGAGTGCTAGCGTTGGGTAATAGCCTTTCTCGTAATATAAATACATAGAAGCGGCATCTATTACAATCCAGTACAGCCAGTTTTCGAGGACTTTTTTAGCCACTAAGTAAGTAGTTACTACGGCAAAACACGTTGTAAAGCTATCAAGATAAGCAAAATCGGCATGAGTATAGTTTTGCATAACGTAACCAATAACTATTGCAGCTACGGTTGTTAAACTAATTAAAACAGCATGACGGTTTATCGACCACGATGTAATATTTAAATTTGCAGCCTTGCCTTTACGCCATACAACCCAGCCAAATACAGCCATATACATATAATAAAAATTAAGTAATGACTCCATAAGCAATGCGCCATTCCAGTACATTATTGTATAAATGAGCGTGCTAAAAAATGCCGCTGGCCAACACCATAAGCTTTCTTTTATTGCTAATAATAAATAAGCCATCGACAACCCTACCGCAATATATTCCCAATGCGACATTGCTGTAAAACCACTTAAGGTTTGTGTTAAAAAGTCCATATTATGCAGTTACCGTTTAGTTGTGCCGATTGTTATACCAATCTGCTTATATACGGGGTCTATTTAACGTTAAGAAAATTACGCTAGAACTAGGCAAAAATTTTTGTATCTAGTTGTTCTAAATAAAAAATTTTAACGACGTTATAGTGCAATTTAATTCGTTAAATTGATCAAAGATTTATGCAGGTTGGTATTATAGGTTATTCAGGCGATAAGTCGCCAGAGAGAAACTTACATACAAAAATAGCTTTACCAAATTCTTCATATGAACGTTTAATTTCGGTATTTAACACCTGCATTACTAAATCGTAATCACCAAAAATTTGCGTTGATAACGTGTTAGTAATCACTTTTAAATCATCGTATTCGTTTAATCTGTCAATAAAGCCCTGAATAAACGGGATATAATCTTGGTGAAGTGGGTATTTACTGATCTCTACTGATAATTTCATTTTTGACTCTTTATTTTAATTACCGATTACAACAAGTCATTCAATGCTAGAGCCGTTATTAAATACAGTGTAAAATCGCTGCAACACTCAATTGAAATGAGCTTAATATGGCACGTAGAATAACCTACAAATATAAAAACGAACCGCGCGAGATTAATTTCGCTAAAGATAAATACCACGACATGTATCAAGCAATTGCTGCCGCCGAAGGTATTGATCTAACTAATTACTTAAGCATGGTACAGCAAATAGAAATGACCTCAAAAGGGTCTGCTTCTGTTCGTAACTTTCGCGACCAAGAATTTGCCCGTATGGGCTTTAGCGACGTTTACTTTATAAAAGAGTAAATACCGCTTTATAGCTGTATTAACGCTGATACTCATAACTTACGCGCGGTGTAATATTACATAATAGCTCGTAAGGGATAGTATCAGCGCATAATGCTATTTCTTCAACTGGTAGCTCAGGGCCCCACATAGTGACTCTGTCGCCCACTTTAATATTGTGCTCATTAGCGCCTATATCTACGCTAATCATATCCATAGCAACACTGCCAACAATACCATAACGCTGCTTACCAATTATTACTGGTGTGCCCTCTTTAGCATGCCGAGGATAACCATCGCCATAACCCATAGCCACAACGGCTAATTTGGTTGGTTTATCGCTTTTCCAACGTCCGCCATACCCTACCGCCTCATTGGCTGGTACATTACGCACCGCAATTACGCGCGTAGTTAAGCGCATAACTGGTTTTAATTTATGTTGTTGCCCAATACTATTTGCCATTGGCGATACGCCATATAGCATAAGCCCAGGGCGCACCCAATCACCATGGCCGCTCGGCCACGCGATAATACCAGCAGAATTTGATAAACAATGTGCTTGGTCAATGCCATTCACTAAGTTATCAAATAACGTGATTTGTTGAACCGTTTTGGCATTATCAACATCATCAGCACACGAAAAATGGGTCATTAAATTAACGGTATTTTTGGCGTTAGGTGTTTTTTGTAAGCGGTTATAAAACTCTTCAAACTGCTCTGGCGCAATACCTAGTCGATGCATACCTGTATTTACTTTTAACCAGCATGTTATTGGCGCATCGAGCTTTGCTTTTTCAAGCGCGGCTAATTGGTATTCGTCATGAATAATAGTTTGAAAGTTATTAGCGAGTAAAATAGGTAAGTCGGCTTTGTTAAAAAAGCCTTCTAGTAAAACTATTGGCTTTGTTAAGCCCCCAGCTCGAAGGGCAAGCCCTTCATCTATTCGCGCCACAGCAAATGCGTCAGCATTATTTAAATGCTGCGCAATCGTTACTAAACCATGCCCGTAAGCATTTGCTTTTAGCACCGCCATTACTTTGCTGTTAGGTGCAAAGCACTTAACTTGCGCTAAATTATGCGCAAGTGCAGCTAAATTAATTTCAGCAGTGGCTAAGCGCATTAGTAATCGTCATCTACCGCTGGTCCCGCGTAATTATCAAAGCGAGAAAATTGACCTTGGAATGTTAAACGCACTTTACCAATTGGGCCGTTACGTTGTTTACCTATAATGATTTCGGCAATACCTTTGTCAGTACTGTCTTCGTTATAAACTTCATCACGGTAAATAAACATGATTAAATCGGCATCCTGCTCTATCGACCCCGACTCACGTAAATCTGAGTTAATAGGGCGTTTATCGGCACGTTGCTCTAGCGTACGGTTAAGCTGTGAAAGCGCAACAACTGGACATTTTAGTTCTTTTGCTAGTGCTTTAAGTGAACGTGAAATTTCAGCAATTTCGAGCGTTCGGTTATCAGCAAGGCTTGGTACACGCATTAACTGCAAATAATCGACCATGATCATACTAATGCCGCCGTGGTCGCGGGCAATACGCCTTGCACGAGAGCGTACATCGGTAGGTGTTAAGCCCGATGCATCATCAACGTACATTTTACCTTTTTCCATCAACAAGCCCATTGTTGATGAAAGTCGTGCCCAATCGTCATCATCTAACTGGCCAGTACGTACCTTGGTTTGGTTAATACGGCCAAGAGACGCTAACATCCTCATCATAATTTGTTCTGAAGGCATCTCTAGAGAGTAAATTAATACTGGTTTGTCTTGAGTCATTGCAGCATGTTCTGCAAGGTTCATCGCAAAAGTGGTTTTACCCATAGATGGACGCGCTGCAACAATAATTAAGTCAGAAGGCTGTAAGCCCGTGGTCATTTTATCAAGATCGGCATAACCTGTACTTACACCCGTAACACCATCTTGTGGTGATTGATAAAGCTCTTCTATTTTATCAACGGTTTTTTCAAGGATGCTATGAATGCTTTGCGGGCCTTCATTATTTTTTGTTCGTTGCTCAGCTATTTTAAACACTTTGCTTTCGGCAAAATCGAGTAAGTCGTGACTGGTACGTCCTTCGGTATTAAAACCCGCTTCTGCAATTTCGTTCGCTACGCCAATCATTTCACGTACAACAGCACGTTCGCGTACAATACTTGCGTAAGCGTCAATGTTAGCAGCACTTGGCGTGTTTTTAGCTATTTCTGCTAAATAAGCAAAGCCACCAATTCCTGCCAGTTTATTATTTTTTTCTAAACTTTCAGAAATAGTGATTAAATCTATCGGATCGCCAATCTCAGCAAGTGCCGTCATCGCTTCAAAAATTAACTTATGCGTGCGGGTATAAAAATCCTGTGATACAACAAGTTCAGCTACGCGGTCAAACGCTTGGTTATCAAGCATTAAGCCACCTAAAACAGATTGTTCAGCTTCTATTGAATGGGGAGGAACTTTAAGTGTATCGACTTGCTTATCTGGTTTGGCCATAACTTCACAGTAGTAAAATTGAATGGCTCTATTCTATCGACTTGAAGGGGCTGTGCAAATAGAAAAGCAGGAAATCTTTTCCTGCTTTTTGTAATCGTGAAGGTGAATGAGCGTTATTTAATACGAAGCTCTATGCGTCCACTAATTGTATCCATTTCAACATTAGCATTACCGCCATTAATGCTAAATTCTAAATCACTGGCTGGGCCGTATTTAGCTTTACTGACTTTATCGCTAGTAACTTTATTAATGATTTTGCCATTAGCGTGCGCTTTAATTTCAAAATTTGCAGATACGCTGTCAGGAAAGTAAAAATCACCATCCCCACTTACCGATTCAAAACGTACATCACCGCCTTTTAAAAGCTCTTTAATATGTACTTCGGCTTCGCCATTCACCGTGTTAATACGTAAGTTTTTAATTGACGATAGCGTAAAATCTATATCGCCATTTACATTTTCAAGGCGCACATCATTGGCGCTTGAGGTTGATTTAATATCGCCATTAACAGCGCTAAAACGTAGTTCACCACTCGATTCCCTATCGTTAATTTCGCCATTTACGGTTTCAAATTGAATATTCCCACTTAGGTTTTCTGCATTTACATCACCATTTACGGTGGTGAGCTTAATGTTGCCAGTAATATCATCTACCGTAATTTCGCCATTAACCACGTCAACTTCAGCGCCATTTTTTAGCTCTTTCGCAGTCACCGATACATTAACGCCAGAAAACTCTAAACTACTGCTTTTAGGCATAAATATGGTTAAGCTTGAGCCATCGCCATTATTACCCCAATTTGATTTACGTGGCATTTTTACAATAAACTGAGTTTTATCACCATTTGTTTTAAGCTCATAACCCTCGGCTTTGTCATCAAGCTCGCCAGATACTTTAAATTCGTTTTTATCCCAGCCTGTAATATGTATATCACCGCGTTGGTTTTCAATAAAAATAGTGCCGCCACTTGGTACGTCTATTTGCTTATCTATTTTTTCACCCGCTAATACCGCCAACGGAAATAAGCTCAGTCCTAATAAAATCGCTTTCATGTCGTACTCCTAAATGTGCTGCCAACGTGGCGCGTGCACCTTGTTAATTAAATCAAGTTGTTGTTGATATATTTGCGCTAACATTGTTAGTAGCGCTTGGTTTTGTGGCTCATTTTCAAGAACTTGCTTTATTGCTTGCTCTGCATTTTCAAGCTCTTGTAGCTGCGTTTGCCAGTTAGTGGTCAATGCTTCTTTATTTTCATATTCAACCAACAAACTGTTTTTTTGCGCCGAAAAGTAATCACTTATAGCCACTACGGGTTGTGGCTCGGGCGCTATAACAAATAAATTTACAGCAATTAAAGCCGCTAATGTGCAGGCAGCTATTGCTGTTAGTTTTGGCCAAATAGCAGTGCCTTTTAGGTCCTGCTTATTACTAACCATTGCTCGCTCAATTCCCGCCCACAGGTCTTTTTGTGGCGTAATGTCTTTATCAAGCGTGTTTAATGACTCATTTAAATAGTCGTCAAAATTTAGTTTATTCATTTTCATACCACTCTTGTAGTAGCTGCCTAGCACGATGATATTGCGACTTACTTGAACCAACAGCCATACCTAACTGATCGGCTATTTCCTCGTGCCTGTAACCTTCGATTGCAAACAACACAAACACCATACGTGCGCGCTCAGGGAGCCTTACTATTAATTTATCGAGACCATTTAAGCCTTTGCAGTCATTAGCTGATTGCTCATCCATACCGCAGTGTTCAATGCTCACTACTTTTTGCAGCCAATTTTTTTGCTTGCGTAAGTAACTAATTGCTACATTACTGGCAACGCTGTAAAGCCAAGTAGAAAACTGCGAGCGACCGTCAAATTGCGCTATTTTACGCCATACCTGTACAAACACTTCTTGGGCTGCATCTTCAGCATGCGCTTGGTCCGCTAATAAGCGTAAACATAAACCGTAGACTCGTTTTATATGTAACTCATAAAGCGTTGTGTATGCACCTTGATCACCTGATTTAACTCGCTCAATGAGTTTAGCTTCGCATAAAGGCGTTTGTTCGGGTTTAGCGTGTAACATCCGTGATGTCGCCTTTTAATTATTATTATTGAGTTAGTGTATTGATAAGTTAGACGTAATAACAGTTCGAAAAGGTTTAAAGGGAATGAAAAAATAATTGAATAAAAAGGGGCTTGTACGAGGCTCTATACCAATTCGCTTAATTAAGTGATCTATTTTGAGGATGGAAAAACGTGTTGATAGCTAGACAAAAAATTCGCTATTTAGTTGTTCTCGGCAATTGCTCCTGCATTGCTCTACCTTCTGCATCCATGCAGTCGTAAATGAGAATTTTTTAACGCAGGTAGCGACACGTTTAGCCCCGCAAAATGATTAAGTATTATTGCGGATTGGTATTATTTAACTGCGCCCTTAACTAATTAAAGTTAGCCAAATTACAGACACAAAAAAGCCGTGCTAATAGCACGGCTTTTGTCGCTTAATTAAAAATTAAGCTTCAGCGATTACGATTACTTTAATAGTAGCCGTTACGTCTGAGTGAACTGAAATTGATACGTCAAATTCACCTGTCTCACGGATAGTACCTAGAGGCAAACGAACTTCTGACTTAGCAACTTCAACACCAACAGCTGAGATAGCGTCAGCGATGTCACGAGTACCGATTGAACCGAATAACTTACCTTCGTCACCAGCTTTAGATACTAATGTAACTTCTGCTAATGCTTCTAGTTTTTCAGCGCGTGCTTGTGCAGCAACTAACTGTTCAGCGATTTTCGCTTCAAGTTCTGCACGACGAGCGTCAAACGTTTCAATGTTAGCTTTAGTCGCAGGAACTGCCTTACCTTGAGGGAAAAGGAAGTTACGTGCGAAACCAGATTTAACTACAACCTGTTCACCTAGGCTACCTAGGTTAGCGATCTTATCTAGTAGAATAACTTGCATGTTTCTACACCTTTTAAAAACTGTTAATCCGCTGCTTACTTATGTAAGTCAGTGTATGGAAGAAGGGCTAAGTAGCGAGCACGCTTAATAGCAGTTGCTAGCTGGCGCTGAAATTTAGCGCTAGTACCTGTGATACGGCTAGGTACGATTTTGCCACTTTCTGTAACATAGTTTCTAAGAGTAGCTAGATCTTTGTAATCGATTTGTTTTACGCCTTCCGCTTTAAAGCGGCAGAACTTACGACGTCTGAAATAACGTGCCATGAGATTAATTCCTCAAATAATTCTTTCTATATGCTGAGCATGCAAAACCAATTGGCTAAGGCCGTTACGACCTTCGTGGCGATTTAAAAAACCACTCACTTGCAATGCCTGCCCAACGTGCAAATGTTGAGTCTGTTGTTGCATTTGCTTTCCACTTGCAACTACCTGAAGCCTCACGTAACTATTACGGTTAAGGTCTGCTTCGGTTTGCATCGATTTATGTTCTACAACAAAAATGCAATGCGGGATGCCAGCAGGGCTTTGGCTAAACTTGGGAGTTTTACAAACTACCCCAGATATAACCAGCTGATTCATATATGGGCTAACCATTATAGTAACTGCTGATTACATGCCATGCTAGGACTCAAAACAATTAAGCAGCTGGTGCTTCTTTCTTCTCTTCTCTTGCAAGAGGAGACGCTTCAGTTTCAGCAGTTTTAGTGCGGATAACTAAGTTACGAAGCACTGCATCGTTGTAGCGGAAAGTAGTTTCTAGCTCGCTGATTACTTCAGTTGGTGCTTCAACGTTCATAAGAACATAGTGAGCTTTATGAAGCTTGTTAATTGGGTAAGCCAATTGACGACGGCCCCAATCTTCAAGACGGTGGATAACACCACCAGCTTCAGTGATAGAACCAGTATAACGTTCGATCATACCAGCAACTTGCTCACTCTGATCTGGGTGAACCATGAATACGATTTCGTAATGACGCATGGATATTCCTTACGGTTAATAGAGCCTTCTACCGTTTCGGCCGGTCGGTTTAAGGCAAGGAATTAATAGTTTAAAAGCCGAAATGAGCGCGCATTTTACGCTTAGACGGATAATTAAGCAAGCAGGTTTTTTAAGCTTTTATAGATAAGAGTTAAAAGGTAATTATTACGAGCTTCGCTCATCGCGTCAACAAGCTGCTCGCCTACCGAAAAAGTTAAGCACAGAGTGCAATGTCTCTTGTAGAAGCCGAGCTTACTCGCGTGAAAAGCGATAGCTTTTAATTGCTTAAGCTTTATGTTTACCCCGAAAATATAAACATTTACTCAAGCTTAAAGCCGTGCAATTATTAAGCAATACATTATTAAATAAGGATATTTATGAAGCTCTTACTATCGCTTGTATTAATACTTACTTTTAGTACACCATTTTTAAGCCACGCAAAAACCAATACAACTGACATAACCGTTGGTAAAAAAGTCATTCTGCAGTCAAAAATACTTAACGAAGACAGACCCATTAAAATTTTCATACCTGACACTGTAAAAGACGATCAGCCGCTTTATGTTATTTATTTACTTGATGGTGTTGAGCACTTTCATACGGCGTCTGGTGTTATTAAATCCCTTGTTGATTACGAGCAGATACCTAACGCAATGCTCGTTGGTATTGATACAACTAACCGTGTTCGCGATTATTTACCCAAAGTAGAAGGCGAGCCTAAAACAGAGTTTCAAACTTTTGTTAAAAACAAATGGCCTGACGCAGGACACACCGACAAGTTTTTAAAGTTTGTGTCTGATGAACTCATGCCTTATATAAACAGTAATTACTCAACTAACGGCTACAACACCTTAATTGGCCACTCTAATGCAGGTACTTTGGCGCTTTATACTTTAGTTAATCAGCCTGAGTTATTTAATAACTATATAGCTATAAGCCCAAATAGTTGGTGGAGTGATGAGGAATTAAAAAATAATATTATAAAATACACTAAAAACCCTAAAGGTGATCAGTCGTTATTTATTAGTGTAGCAAGCGAAGGAGCACGCTTTTATACAGGCGTATTAAATACTTTGGTAAATTTAGAACAACAAACGCCCTCGCAGCTTAAATGGGAATATAAGCATTACACCGCTTTTACTCATATGGGCACTATACTACCAGCGCTTAGCGATAGCCTAATTCACTTATTTAACGACCTAATATTTAAGGTTACTGACGAGCACGGAAAGTTTGCTGATGTATCGCTCATTACAGGTTATTACCAAGCACTTAGTGATAAGTACGGGTTTGAGCTTAAAATTCCACAAGATGTATACGTAGAGTTTGCTCATAGCCAGCAAAAGTTTGGTAATACAGCTAAAGCTATTACCACGCTTAAACACTTTACTACCCATTACCCAAATGCAACTTATTCTCACATGCGTTTATCGCAAGGGTACACTGCAGACAAACAGTTTAAAGAAGCCGTTACCAGCATGAAACACGCACTCGAGCTTGCAAAAGAAAACAAAAAAGACCCGCTGTTAATTGATGCGCTCAAAGATATGGTGAATGAAGCACAAGAGAATTTGTAACTGATTTAACGCAAAGCGCTTTTTAACTAACGATAGTAATTACGAGCTACGCTCGTCGCGTCAGCAAGCTAAACGCCTACAGGTAAGATTAAGCTCAGTGTTAAACTTTGCATGTAGACGCCGAGCTTGCTCGCGCGAAAAGCGTAGCTTTTAATATGTTCAAAACTATTTTAAAACAAAAGACCGATGTTTAAACTAAACATCGGTTTTTTATAATTACTAGAAAATTTAAAATAGGTTTCGAGTTAAAAAACGCTCACTCATTTACTTACAAGTGTTTTTTAAGAAACTCAGTAACCTCTTTGTATTGTACTTTTAAGCTTTCTGGGTCATCAAAAAAGTGTGTTCCGTCATCAATTTCAACATACTTTATATCTAAATTTCGCTTTGCTTTATCATAAAAATATTTTGATTGTCGATAGTCAACTCTCGTATCTTTTGTCCCATGGATAAGTAAAAGTGGGGCTTTAATTCGGTTAATCATATTGATTGCCGAAACCTCAGATAATGCATCAACGGCTTTACTATCAGTCATATCAACAATATTACCTAGGTAGGCATCTTGTCGCTCTTCATCTTCAACTAACCCTTTTAGATCCGATATTCCAGAAATACTAATAATACATTTAAAGCGATCGGGCTCTTGCCATGCTGCTGTTAATGCAACATAACCACCATAACTTGCGCCATAAATACATGCATTATTTTTTGATGTTAATCCGGTTCTAGTAGCCCAATCCATTGCATCATATACATCTTGTTGCATACGTTTACCCCACTGATAATAACCATCAGTTTCAAAAGCACTACCAAAACCTTCTGAGCCTCTGAAGTTCACTTGCAATACCGCATAACCTAAACTAACTAAATATTGAAGCTCTCGATTAAAGTATTTGTAGTCTCGGCTATGAGGTCCTCCGTGAGGCATTACAATTAGCGGCGGAGTTTTAACCCCTTCTGGTTTTGTAAAATAGCCTGAGATTTCAGCTCCATCGCTCGCTTTAAAGCTATAGTTTTGCACTGGTACAAATTTATTACGTGCTAAATAAGGAAATTTAGATAACCAAGCGCCGCCCTTCTTTGTGTTTAAATCAAAATAATAATAAGTAGGGCTGACTGAATCACTTATTACATTAACAAGAATTCGTGTTCTATCTTTACTACGGCTAACAATACTAGCTTGCTTATCACCAAATAAATTAGTAACCATAAGCTCTTGCTTACCGTCTACCTCTGAAAAATAATGGCTCTTGTAGAAATCATCATAGTAGCCAACCCCTATAAAATCGCCCTCACTATTAACGATTGCATTATTTATATCGTATTTATCATTGCTATAAACAAGCTCTTCAAACTCCCCTGACTCGATATCATATGACCATAAAGCTTGTCTGTGTAATACACGATCAGAAAGGACGTAAGCTTTTGTACCATCTTCATTAAGGCCTTGGATGGAGAAAGTACTATCTTCACCCAAAATATGGGTATGAATCATTTTTAATGCTTCATCTTTCTTTGCTCGATACCATATTGAAGCAATAAACTTATCATCTTTTTTATCAATTGCGATCCCCAGGCGTAAAACTCCCTTAGGGTCTGCATACCAACTTCCAATATTTTCTTTATTCCTCTGAATTTTATCAAAACTAGAATCACCTAATTCAACTTTAAAAACAGAATAAGCTTTATCTTTTTCATCAAACGTTGACACTAGCGCGAAATCTGGCTCATTTTTAAGTGAGGAAACGAGTCTGAAACTCTGATATCTATACCACCTATATTCAGAAAAACGTCGCGTAGTTAGCATTTTACTTTCATTGGTTTCAACATTGATCGAATATAACCTTGAAACTCTCATGTATTGACCATTGACATATTCAGGGTAACTAGCAGAAACAATGATATATTTATTGCCTGACCAACGAATAAAGTCGACTCTGTCTTTATCTTTTTTGAGACTTGCTAATATATTGAATTCGATACTAGGAAATTTAGCTAAACTGATAGTAGGACCTTCAGCAGTATTATAAAGTGTTGCTATCATTTCTCCATTTGGCGATATTTGTGGTTGCTCTACCATTGGAAGTTTAGCGTAAGACTCCCAAGGTTTATCTTTTGCATGAACTACAGACGCAGTTAATAAAAAAAATAAGAGTGTTATTTTTAACATTTATTTCTTCCTTAAAATTTAGTAAAAACTTTTTATCATATTTAATGTAAAAATAACAAAATTTACCGAAAAAACATACAAAGTAAGTACTTAATTTATTTTAATAAAAAACCGATGCTTAAATTAAACATCGGTTTTTTATTAAAAGCGAATAACTAACCGCTTTTCTCGTTGGGTTTTGTTTCACTCAACCTACATCACTTTCCTATCGCTTCTTTGGCGAACAGGTGCTTGATTGGCCCAAGATTATCAACTAATGATAGCCCTACTCCACGAATAAGTTTTTTAACTGGGTTTGCACCTTCAAATAACTCTTTTAACCCTTGCATCATAGCTATGTGCTTTTGTGCATCGAGCTTACGAGTGCGCTCGTAATCGCGCAGTGTGCGAGTGCTTGCAAACTCCTTGCTATCGCTTGTCAAAAGCTCAATTAAATAAGCCGCATCTTTTAGGCCTAGGTTCATACCAAGCCCTGCAAGTGGATGGATTGTATGTGCAGCGTCGCCAATGAGTACCACTTTGCCTGAAACCCATTGCTGGGCGTAGCGCATTTTAAGTGGGAAAGCAGTGCGCGCACTTTGCACTTCACACAGCCCGCATTGACCATCTATTGCAGCCATTACGGCTTTATTAAAGGCGGTGTCGTCCATTGCTAATAATTCATCACAATGATTGGGGCTGGTAGACCACACAATTGAATGAGTATGCTCATCGCTCAATGGTAAAAACGCGAGTGGCCCTGTTGGTAAAAAGACTTGGCGTGCGGTGTTTGCATGTTGCTCTTTAGTTTTAACTGTCGCGACTAGCGCATGGTGATCGTAATCTTTAAAGCTAAGCGCCATATTAAATTGTTTACGTATAGCTGAATTTGCACCATCAGCCGCCACCAGCAGTTTTGCAATAATTGGCTCGCCGCTTTTAAGTGTTATAAATACATCAGATTCGCTTTGATGTATTTGCTGATACTGCGTATCAAACATTAGCGTGGCACTGCTTTGTTGCTCTAGCTCTTTTATAAGCGCGTAGCGGATAATGTCGTTTTCAACAATATGGCCTAAATGTTCAAGCTCAAGTTGCTCGTTATTAAACGCTATTTTGCCAAAGCTGTCGGCATCACGTACGTCCATATGTGTATAAGCGCACGCTCGCTGTGCGATAATTTCGGGCCATACGTTTAATTGTTCAAGCAAGGTTTGACTTGCAATGCTTAACGCACTTACACGCAAACCATATTCGTCAGTTGGTAATGCTTGTGTTGGTGCGCCGTCGAGTACAACGACGCTTATATCGGCTTTTGCCAATCCAAGTGCTAGTGTTAGCCCTACACAGCCGCCACCTACAATACAAACCTGTGCTTGCTTCATAAACGCCTACCTTGTTTAACTTGCCCCATTAACTGTTTAGCTAATGGCGCTTTTAATGCGGGAAATAAATCCATCGAAAACAACCCAATACTGCGCCCCAATGCGAGCACTCGCGATGAGTTTGAAAAAAGTCTAACAAGTGCGTCGGTTAAACTCATTACGGTTTTTATATCATCACTGCGCTTTTTTGAATATTCACGTGTAAACGCATAGCTGCCTAAATCGTGTTGGCTATTTGCTATTAAATTACTAAGTACTTGTACGTCGCGAAGGCCTAAATTAAAACCTTGCCCTGCAATAGGATGAATAGCATGTGCGGCATTACCAATAACCACTGTACGGTGCGCAGTCAAAGACTCGACTTGCCCGTAAACGAGCGGGTAACTCGTGCGCATGCCCACTTTAGTAAATTGACCACCGCGATAACCAAACGCGCTTTGCAGGGCACTTAAAAAACCTTGTTCACTGAGTGCCATGTGCTGTTCAACCTGATCTTGGCACATACACCACACTAACGAATAACGGTTATTGCTCATGGGTAATAACGCCATAGGCCCGTTTTGTGTAAAACGCTCAAAGGCATGATTATTATGCCCACCAGCCACTTCTACATTAGCAATAATTGCGCCTTGTTCATAAGGCTGGGTATTAAAACCAAGCCCAAGTAAACTACGTGTTGGTGATTGTGCGCCATCAGCAATAACCAATAGCTTGGCGTTTAATTGCTCGCCGCTTTGTAAGGTGAGTGTATTGCTATGCAAAGTTTGCTCAATGGCAATTACGCTATCGGGGCACAAAAGCGTAATATTTGACTGCGTTAAACGCAGGTGAAGCGCTCGGCCAAAAGGGTTAACTTCTACTACGTAACCAAGTGAGGGCTTAGCAAATTCGTCGCAATTAATGTGCGCTTTGCCAAAGTGGCCTCTATCAGACACGCTCACTTTTTTAATCGCTGCGGTGTAAGGAGCATTTTGCTCAAATAAATTGAGGCTTTGTAAATACTCTACCGATTGCTGAGCAAGTGCAATGCTTCTGTCGTCAAAGCTTGGGTGGTAGTCGCCGGTTACTTGATTCGCTTCTACAACGGCAATATTTAACGCGGGATTAGTTTTAGCCACACTTAATGCGCAGCTTGCTCCCGCTAAACCACCGCCAATAATAACTACATCAAACTGCTTAGCCACTTTACTCTCCGAGCTTTATACGTTTTTAGCACTTTGCATAAGTGCTTCTATATCGCTAATTTTTTTAGGTACGCTTAGGGTCAAGTTTTCATGGCCGGTTTCGGTAACTAGCAAGTTATCTTCGATACGAATGCCAATGCCTTTGTATTTTTGCGGTGCGCTTGAGTCTTCGCTTATATAAAGCCCTGGCTCTATAGTGAGTACCATACCCAGCTCAAATGCACGCTCAGCGTTATTTACTTTGTAATCGCCAACATCATGTACATCTAAACCAAGCCAATGCCCAAGCCCGTGCATGTAATATTCTTTACACGCACCTTTTGCCATTAGCTCGTCAAAGTCGCCGATTAAAATACCTAAATCAAGTAAACCTTGGGTCATTACTTCCATTGCTAGTTTATTAGCATGCGACATATAACCACCGGGTTTTACCTCATCAAAAGCAACTTCTTGCGCTTTAAGCACAATATTATAAAGCGCGGCTTGCTCTTCGCTAAATTGACCATTTACCGGAAATGTACGAGTAATATCGGCGGCGTAACCTTGTAACTCGCACCCAGAGTCTATAAGTACCAGATCACCATTTTTTAATACGTCGCTATTTTGCGTGTAATGTAAAATATTGGCGTTGTCGCCACTACCAACAATTGTGCCGTACGCAGGATGAGGCGCACCGTTCATTGCATAATGATGATGTAACTCTGCTTCTAGCTGAAACTCTGTGGCACCCGCATGTGAATAACGCATAGCGCGCATGTGCCCTCGCGCACTAATTTCACAACCTTCTCGCATAACATCTATCTCACTTGGCGATTTAAACAAACGCATTTCGTGAATAAGGTCGCGTATTTCTTTTAAATTACTCGGTGCTTTAAGGCCTTTTCGAGAGCCACTTCGAAGCGTACCTAGTAACGAAAACACTTTGGTATCAAATGAGGGGTAAGCACCTTGTGCAAAATAAATCGCATTTTTTGCATTTAGCATATCGAGTGTTTTATCGTTTAATTCACTTAGCGGGTAAGCTTCATCAAACAGGTAGTCACTTTTAGCTTTATCAAAGCCAACTCTGCGGCCATGCCAAATTTCTGCAAGCTTGTCTTTATCTAGGCAAAATAAAGTACTGGGTGCATCGCTGTTATTACAGAGTACAAGTACGGCGTCGGGTTCGTTAAAGCCAGTTAAGTAAAAAAAGTCGCTATCTTGTCTAAATGCATATTCGGTATCGCGGCTGCGCGTAACTTCGCTCGCAGCGGGAATAATAGCAACGCTATTTTCATCCATTTGAGCAAGTAAGCGCTCGCGACGTGCTTTAAATTCTGACTTTTTTACTTCAACCATTATTAACCAACCCGTTTTACTTTTTAAAAGTTAATGAAGTGTTTTTTTAGTACTTTGCGTGCTTTGCTCTTTACCAAGCTCTGCAAAACAAAGTAGTGCTGATACACGCACATATTCAATCACTTCGTGCAGCGCTTGGCTGTCTTCTTCGGTTTCTTCAAAAGTAGTATCTAGGCGAGTGATTTCGCTAAAGTCAGTAATAACCTCTTTAACATCACTCGATAGTTTACCGTAGTCTTTTTGCTTTAAACCAAAACCAAGCATAAAACCCGCTACCCATGATACGAGGCCATTAGCCTGATCGATGAGTGTTTCGTCGTCGCTTGGTAAAAATAAATCAAACTGAAATTCATCATCATTAAAGCTCGCGACTACTTGCTTATAAATAGTGCCAAAAAACTGCTTTAAATCGTTACTAAACGATTCACCATCGTTAAACACATCACTCAAAAGGCCTAAGTATTCTTTGTCGTCAATGGTTAAACCACACGCAAGTAAACCACTAATCACACCATGCGCTTCAGCAGGTGATACAAATATTTCATTTTTTTCTAAAAGCAGTTGAGCTTTTTCGTAATCGGGTAAATCGTTCATAATCGAATCTTCGCTTTGCAAGTTAAGGCAATGCTACCACTCGATAAAAAGCAACTCCAATTAATTGTATGATCAAGCTCAAAAACCATGCGATAAAGTAAATGATGAGTTAAAGGTGCGGAAAAACTAAGCGAACGGTTTAATTTTTTACGTTTGGGGTTTAAGGATTGGATTATGTCTTATATACTTAAATTGTTCCCTGGGGTACCGGAGCTTAGTTAAGTCCCTGAGCCGATAAATTTTATACCAGGGTTTCTGTTCGTCTACTATTGTGCAGGCTCGGCATGTACCGAGAAGCCTACGGTAAACCGCAGATTCCCGCCCTGAAACCTTCTGGTTTCAGGACTGAAACCGAGTACCGTATCTTGGGGAACACCTTTTTAGTAACCTTCGCCTTTAAAAGGCTTTATCAAAAAAATTAACCTTCCTGTTTATTCTTATATTTATCTAAATTTTTTATTCACTTATCTTCAATTGTCTAATATTACTTTTTAGCTTATAAAAAAAGCCGCAGGTAATTACTTACCTACAGCTTTAATAATCACGTATTTAAGAGTGAAGTTATTTAAACCAACCTTGAAAACGCTCCATTAGCATGTAGTTTATTGGTACTAACAATAAAGTAATAAAGGTAGCAAAAATAATCCCAAACCCTAAGCTCACCGCCATTGGTATTAAAAACTGTGCCTGAGTCGCTTTTTCAAACAGTAATGGCATTAAGCCAATAAAGGTCGTTAAACTAGTTAGCATTACAGGGCGAAAACGTGATGCACCTGCAATTTTTATAGCATCGAGAACTTTACCACCTTCACTGCGCTTTTTATTAATAAAATCAACGAGTACAAGCGAATCATTTACCACCACCCCGGTTAGCGCAAGCATACCGAGTAAACTCATAATAGTTAAGTCCATTCCCATAATCCAATGCCCTACTACAGCACCTATCATGCCAAATGGGATTACACTCATTACTATGATTGGTTGTAAGTAAGATTTAAGCGGTATTGCTAATAGCGCATAAATAATAAAAAATACAAACACAAGTGCCCAAGCCAACGACCCAAACGACTCTCTTTGCTCTTTAGCCTCACCTTCTAGTTTGTAATCTACTCCAGGATATTGCTGCATTAACCCATCTAAATACTCCGTTAGGTCAGCCTGCAGTATGGTCATGTTGGTATTATTTTTTTCGATATCGGCTGTTACGTTTAATGTGCGGTAACGGTCTATTCGATTAATAGTTGATGGACTTTGCCCAGCAGTAAGTGTTGCCACGTGCGATAAAGGCACTGAGCCTCCATCAGGCGTATTTATAAGTATGTTTTGTAGGTCAGCTACAGAGCGGCGCTCATCTATAGGTAAGCGTACCATTACACGTACGTCATCCCTGCCTCGCTGAATACGTTGTGCTTGCGAGCCAAAAAACGAGTTACGTACTTGTCCTGCTACATTGACTCTATTTAAGCCCAGCGCTAAACCTTGTTGCGTAAGCTCTATTTGTAACTCTTCTTTACCGTCGGACATACTATCGGCAATATCAAATACCGTTGGATAGGTCGATAAACGGGTTTTAATGTGATCAGCCACGTCTTGTAAAATAGTCAACGAAGTGCCGCTAAGCTGAACATCAATGGGGTCTGAACTTCGGCCAATTTCGGCTCTAAACGTTAAACTTTCGGCGCCTGGTATCACACCAATTAAATCGCGCCATTCGCTGGCAAGTTCTCGTGATCCTATGTCTGATTCACGCTTTTCAGCCGGTGTTATTTCAAAGCGTACAGAGCCTGAATTAGATACACCACCACGCCCGCCTGTTGTGGCTAATATATTTAAAATAACGCTTTCGCCAGTATCCGGATCGCGGTACTTTTCTTGTAATTGCTGCGCCTTTTGCGACATGTCAATTACGTATTTATTAGTTACTTCAAACGGTGTACCTGTTGGTAGTGTTAAGTTAACGCGGACTGTTTCGCTTGGTATGCGCGGGAAAAATACAAACTTAGTCCAACCGCTGGTGATCATGGTTAAAATTATAACAAATACACCAATAAACAAGCTTACCGAAGCCAATTTATGGCGCAGTGCTAAATTTAAAGTGGGTTGATAGTATTTTAAAATCGCGTTTTCAAATCCATCTGCAAAACGCTGTTGAATAACATCAAACTTTGAAGGTTCGCCTTTTTCGTGGCGTAGTTTTATATATTTTAAATGTGCTGGTAGTACAAATTTAGATTCAATCAATGAAAACAATAATACCGGAATAACCACTACCGGTATTTGTGCAAACAAGGCACCACGCGCCCCTTCAATAAAGGCCAAAGGTAAAAAGGCAGCAACGGTAGTCAACACACCAAATGTTACTGGTGTTGCTACTTCTTGAGTACCTAAAATTGCGGCTTGCTCGCCCGACTTAGCCGTTTTTAGGTGGGTGTAAACGTTTTCGCCGGTAACTATGGCGTCATCAACAACAATCCCCAGTACCAATATAAAGCCAAATAAGCTCATAATATTAAGGGTTACGCCAAAAATAGGCATCGCTATAAACGCGCCCATAAACGAAACCGGAATACCAATAAATACCCAAAATGCAATTGCAGGGCGTAAAAACAAAGTAAGTAAAGCCAGTACTAAAATACCGCCTTGTAAAGCATTGGTAGTAAGGGTCGAAATACGACTTTTAACCAGCTCCGAATCATCATCCCAGTAACTTAGTTCAAACCCTTGCGGGAGAGAGCTTTGTTGCTCTTTTATGTAGTTTTTAACATCGTCAGCAACTGTAATCGCACTTTGTGGACCAATTCGATATACGTCGATAAATGCAGCTTGCTTACCATTAAAGCGAGTACGTACTGGTGTTTCTTCAAAATCATCTTTTATAGTCGCTATATCACCTAAGCGAATAATAGTGCCATCGGCTTGGTTTTTAACAACAATGCTGGCAAATTCATCTTTACGATATGCTTGCCCTTTAGAGCTTATAAGTACGTCCCCGCCTTCTGTTTTTAAGTTACCAGCAGAAATATCTGAGCTTGAGTTTGAAATAGCACTCGATATTTGTGCCAAGCTTAAATCGTACTGACGAAGAATATCTTGGCTTACTTCAATGGCTATTTCGTAATCACGAACGCCACTTAGCTCTACCTGCGTTACATTAGGTAAACGTAGGATTTGATCGCGTACTGTTTCTGCGTATTCGCGGGTTTCTTTTTCGCCATAGTCACTCGATACGGTAACCGCGATAACTTCACGAATTCGCTCAGCAAGCGCTACTATCGGCTTTTCAGCATCGGCTGGAAAAGTGTTAATTGCGTCTACACGACTTTTTATATCAGCTAAAAGCTCACGAGGGTCGTAACCGCTTTCCACTTCTATTGTCACAGAGCCAGAACCTTCAGAAGAGCGACTAAATATTTGCTTTATGCCCTCTAAATCTTGTACTGCTTCTTCTATTCGTATAGTTACACCTTGCTCTACATCCTCTGGTGTTGAACCACGCAAACTTACATTTACGCTTATCATGTCAGTTTCGAATGAAGGAAATACCTCAAGCGGTATTTTGCTTGATAAGCTAAAAAGTCCCGACAGTAACAGCGTTACTAGCAATAAGTTAGCAGCAACATGGTTTTTGGCAAACCAAGCGATCATGGCTTATCTCCTTGCTTTGCTGCGCGGCGTTTTTTTAGCTCTTCAACACTAATACCCTGCTCTTTTGCTTTTTGCTCAAGCCGCTCTGGCGTCGGGCGCTTTCCTTTACCTTGCCCATTAGCTCCTCGGCTTTTAGGTTGCTCTGTGCTTTGTTCGCCTAAAATACTTACCTGAGTTCCAGAACTCACTTGCCCTAGTGGAGTAATAACCAGTTTATCATTTGGATTTAATCCCGTTTTTATCATCGCTTGTGTCGCATTTTGCCAAGCAAGTGTAATGTCTTTACGCTTGAGTACACCCTCTTCAACAACATAAACATACGTCCCTTGATAAATAGTACTGTTAGGGATTATAAGTGCGTTAGGAACTGTTTTACCGGTAATTTGCGCCTTTATGTATTGCCCTATTTTTATTGGGTACTGGTTATTAGCCGTTGCTTTATATGGGTCGTTAATTTTAGCAACTACGTAAAGCTGTTGTGCACCTTCATCTATAGCACCTTCGGTACGCGCTAGCTGCCCTTGCCACGTTTGCTCACCCACTAAGTCAGAGGTAAATTTAACAATTGAACCTGCTTGATTTTTGGCGCCATCACGATATTGCTCTGGTAAATTTACGAACGGAAGATCTTTATTTTTAATCGGTAAACGAATCTCTACGCTATCGATTGCGTAAATAGTGGCAAGCTGGGTATTGTTAGTAACAACTTGCCCCAAATCAACACTACGGCTAAGTATACGCCCGGCGTATGGCGCGGTTACTTTAGTGCGCTCTAAATCAAGCATGGCTTTTTCAAGTACTGCTTGAGCCGATAAAACTTCTGCTTCGGCTGCTGCAAGTTGTGGTTCACGCAGTACTAGGCTGCTTGCCTGATTTGAGCCACCAAGGCGTTTCCAATCAGTAATAGCTTGTTGTCCACGCGCTTTTTCTTCTAATAAGCCTTGCTCTGCCGTTAATAAATTGGCTTGAGCAGATTTAACTTCAGCTTGATGATCTCTATCGTCTAGCTTTAAAAGTACGTCGCCCTTTTCAAAAAAGCCACCTTCTCTAAAGTCATCACTTACTTCAATTATTTGCCCAGATGCCTGAGCAACTAATAAACTTTGTGTACGTGGTTTTACCGTACCGTAGCTATCAATCATCACTTGGTAATTTTGTGATTTAAGCTCAAGCGCAGCCACACTTATTGATGCTTTAGGAGGTGAGCCAAAGCGTTTAGCCTCTGGCGGATTACCTTTAATAAACATAACAATTAAAATAGTGGCAATAATAACCACCGCTGGAATAATAATTTTTGCTGTTTTAGTTTTCATCATTATTGCTCTTTAGTTCACTTGAGGGCTTTGCAAAATCACCACCAAGGGCAACGTGTAAGTTAATTCTGTTAGCTATTAATTGGTTTTTAATGTCGATTAAGGAGCTTTGTGCATCGAAAGACCTATCTTGTGCGTCAAGCACCGTAGTGTAAGTTACCAAGCCACTTTGATATTGCTCAAACGACAACTGCTCTGCTGCAAGTGCGTTTTCTTGCGCCTCAAGGGTGCTGCTATATTGTGATTTAAGAGACTGCTGCTGTGAAATCGCATTTTCTACATCACCAAATGCATCGTAAAGCGTTTGCAAATAAAGTTGCTCTTGCTTTTGAGTATTAAGGCGCGCTATTTCTTCATTCGCTTTTAAGCGTCCGCCCTCAAAAAGTGGTGCTGAAATACTACCTAATAACGACCATGCAAGGCTTGATGGAGAAAACAAGTCGCTTACTCTGTCGGTGCTATCACTTAGTGAAGCTGTTAAGTTTAAACTTGGAAAGCGTTGTTTGTGCGCATACGCAAGTGATGCGTCGGTGGCTAAAAGATCATACCAACTTGCTCGCAGCGTAGGTTTACGTGTTATAAGTTCAGAAGGTAAGCCTAGTGGAATATCGGTATTAATAACGGGTAAGTCGCTACTAGCAGTAATGGCACCTTTTGGGTATTCACCCAGTAAACGCTCAAGTACGCGTGCTGAAGCCGATAGGTTCGCCGTTTGAGTGGCAATGCGAGCGCGTTCAGTATTGAGCTCATTACGAGCTAAGTAAACATCGAGAGCTTCGTTTATACCTTGGCGATAGCCAGACTCGATAATATCTAGGTTTTGCTGTGCGTTAGCTTCTCTGCGTTTAAATAAATCGAGTAATTGTTGTGATGTAACAACATCAAACCAGCCTGTTACCACATCAGCAACGAGTTGCTGTTTAGCTTGCTCAAACCGTGCCTGTTGCGCTAAATAGTTAAGATTAGCTTCGCGCTTTGAATCCGAAAGCTTACCCCATAAATCAACCTCGTAAGTTAAGTTTAAACTAACTGAACTTGCGTTGTCGTAGCTCACTGGGCGGTTGTCTTTACTACGGCTAGTACGCGTTGATAAATCGAGGCTAGGCCAAAGCGCTGCACCCGATACTATAAGCTGTTGTTTTTGAATTTCTACATCGTAACTAGTTTGTAAAAGCTGTTGGTTGTTTTTAAGTGCTTGTTGTACAAATTTGTTAAGCGTAGGGTTTTGTAGTTGTGTAAGCCATTGCTCTTGTACTTTTAATACCGAGCTTGATGCTTCTTGCTGCCATTGCTGTGGCATATTATTAGGCGCTTGCATGCGCTGCGACGAGTTAAAATCACTCGCACAGCCGCTAAGCAGCATCACACTAATTGCCAATAGGGTTGGCTTGCATTGCCAAATCATAATTAAACCTAAATTACTGCTATTTATGAACGTAATTCAAGCACTTTGGCAACTTTTGCTCAACCTACTTTACATAACATTACATAGCTAGCGATGAACTAACATAATAGCCAGTTATACGGTAAAAATGAGCAAATGATCAGCAATTTTTAATAATAAAAAATTAACTTTTTGTAGTGTGTCTAAGAGATTATACCAATTTGCTTAATTAAGTGATCTATTTTGAGGTAAGAAAATCGTGTCGATAACAAAGCAAAAATTTCGTTATTTTTGTCTTATATCAGAAATTTTTAACGCAGTTAGCGTCAGGTTTAATCACTCAAATTAATTAAGTATTATTGCGGATTGGTATTAGACATATAGAAACAGAAAAGCCCCGCTATAAGCGAGGCTTTTGAATAAATGGTGCCGACTAACTAAGTCGAACGGATAACTTATACAGGCTACTGATTACAAGTCAGTTGCTTTGCTCTTAACTATGGGTATTTTTAATTCTCAAGTTGAAAACAAAAAAGCCTCGCTATAAGCGAGGCTTTTAAATAAATGGTGCCGACTAACCGAGTCGAACGGATAACTTATACAGACTACTAATTACAAGTCAGTTGCTTTGCTCTTAACTATGGGTATTTTTAATTCTCAAGTTGAAAACAAAAAAGCCTCGCTATAAGCGAGGCTTTTGAATAAATGGTGCCGACTAACCGAGTCGAACGGTTGACCTACTGATTACAAGTCAGTTGCTCTACCAGCTGAGCTAAGTCGGCACACAAAACTGTGTGCTAAGGCACGTTCAATTTTAAAGATTGAGAACTTTTATAAAGCACTTAAAATAAAAAAACCTTGCATAAGCAAGGCTTTTCAATAAATGGTGCCTCGACGCGGAATCGAACCACGGACACGAGGATTTTCAATCCTCTGCTCTACCGACTGAGCTATCGAGGCACATAAACTGTGCTAATTAATTGTGATACTTTACAATTAACTTTAAA
>NZ_JASDCE010000016.1:0-94792 GCF_030408075.1 Pseudoalteromonas sp. APC 3358 | reverse complement strand
ATAAATGGTCTAATCCCATTTAATTACATCTGTGCTTGCCTTGATGAACTGTGCCAGCCTGAGCCCGATATCGACAGCTTGTTACCCTGGAATTTTAAAACATAGGTGTAGTTCGCTAGACGCTCACAATTAAGCGGAGAGCTGTATGCGCTGAAAGGTGCACGTACGGTTCGGAGAGGAGAGGCAGAAAAATAGTTCGACTACGTTCTGCCTCTTACTCTACTAAGAACCTATGAAGGTTTTTTATATGTGGCAACAGTAATGGATTTATTCTCTCGGTGTATTGTGGGTTGGTCGATGGATAAAAATATGGATAAGCACCTTGTTATAAAGGCACTGTTGATGGCTGTATATCAACGTCAACCGAAGGCAGACGTAATGGTGCATAGTGATCAAGGTAGTCAATACGGTAGCGCTGATTATCTCGCATTTATGAAAGAACATAATCTTGTGCCTTCAATGAGCCGCGCTGGGAACTGTCATGATAATGCGGTTGCTGAAAGCTTTTTTGCGACGATTAAAAAGCGAATAGTTAAGCGTAAGATATATTCGACACGGGAAGATGCGAAAGCTGAGATATTCAATTTTATAGAAATGTTTTACAATCCAAGAAAGCGGCATTCACACACAGGCGGTGTTTCACCTGCTAAGTTTGAGGAAGCGTACTATTCTGAGTTAAAAACTGTCTAGTGAAAGCTGGGAAGTCCAATAAGTGATCATTAACATCATAACCCTCGCGTTCTAGAAGGTCTTTTGACTTTAAGCCAAATGGGCAAATATGCTCATCTGTTGCCATTCTATAAAGCTCTGCTGATTTACTCATGTTTAGCTCCCTTTTACGTATTCTTATAAAATTTTACTTAGTATTAAAATCCGGTACAGCTCTAGATTGTGCTTGTTCCTGAGTTTCTGCTAGGCCATTTTTTTCTATATCGTTCAGTAACCACTGCATCTCTTTAATCTCACGACGCTGTGCTTCAATAATATTTGTTGCAAGCTCTTGGACGCGCTTGTCTTTGATATTAGCTCTATCACTAGTCAGTATAGCGATTGAATGATGCGTTATCATGGCTGACATCTAAGACTGATCGTTGACCGTTATTTGCGAACGTACTAAAAATAATGCGCCTACAAAGCTAATAATGCTGATCCCTAAAACTACGCTGTTTTTCTTTTTATCCTTATACATATTTAGCATAAACAACAGCATAACTACCGCCATTGCAGCCCCCATATAAATAGCCATATAGGTACGCGTTTCACTAAAAAACACATGGCTTAGCTGATAACTATTCAAATACATTAGTACAAACATGACTAATGTTGATGTGGCTATCATTAAGAAAAATTTTAAATACTGTGACATTACAATGGCTCCTTTTCAGTTGTTCAACTTGTATTTTATTTATACTAAGGGGTATTACTTACAATTTATAAGGCGTAAGCCCACTATATATTTAATCATCGCATTAATACTTACGGCTAATTCAATAACTATGCCATAAGAGTTAAAACTGCACTGCGTATTTGCTGATATGCTTATAAGTATGTTGCTGTGAATCTTGAGTAAGTACTTCAATATTATATTTATGAAAACGATTGCCCATCTCCATACCTGGCGTGCCAACAGGCATTGCCGGAACTGTCAGCCCGATCGTTTTCTGAGGGTGTTGTTCAGCTAAAAACTGCTTTATATATTTAGCTGGCACGTGCCCTTCAAAAACATACCCATCGGCTGAAACAGCGCTATGGCATGAGCGCATATTTGGCTTTATTTGATATTGAGCTTTAATTAGCCCCATATCAGCAACATCTATTGCTTTTGTTTTAATGCCACTTTCATTAATATGCTCAATCCATTTTTTACAGCACCCACAGTTTTTACTTTTATAAACTGTCAACTCAATCTCTGTTTTATCTTTTTCTATGGCCTCTTGGACTGGCAATACACTGTGTGGGTTTTCCATACTTTTTACTGATATAGACACCGCCAACATCACTGAAAGTGCAGTTGTTATGTACGTTAATCGCATGTTACTTCCTTAATTTGACCAATGAATATGTGTGATTTTCCAGCCATTGCGGGTCTTTTTTAGAGTCATTGACTCCATACCCGTTGTGTTAATGGCTTTACCTTTGTAGCTGCCCATCGTTTCACTTCGCGAAATGGAGTAAGCGATATCACCACTTATATAAACCTGATGTTCTAATAGTTTGCTATTAACCGAACTGAGGTATTTCATATCCGCTAGCATGTGGTGATTTGCATATTCATCGGCAGAACGCTCAACGCCTCCGCCTTCAAAAATAATGACGTTATCAGCTAATAATGAGCGAGCTTTTTTTTGATCACTTTGATTTAATGCTTGGTGAAAGGCACTTACTGCTTGCGCAGCTGGGGTATCGGTACCAACAAATAACACACGCTCATTTGCATGTTCCTCATTCTTGTGTGCGCTTACAGCTAGTGAGTTCAATGCGCCAAAAAGTAATAGCGATGTTATGATTATTTTTGCAGAGTTATTAAACATGTTGCTCTCTTTTTATTAAATTAATTTGGGGGACCAACAAGTGTGGTGAACACGCTTGTTGTAATAAGTACAAAAGCAGCTATCAGCATTTCTACACTGATGGAACGTTTTAGTGTACCTACATGCTGTTTTTGGGTGATTCTCGGAACTAAAATTAGTTTGTGCCAAGCCCCCATCATAAGCATCGCGCTCACTAGTAGCAGTTTTAGCAAAATTAATTGCCCATAACTTGACGTGAACAGCGCTGATAACGAATGCAGGTAATTAAGCAAAAGCGCTAAACCTGAAATAAGCAGCACAAATACAACGATGATGGCTAAGTGCCCAAACAGGTGCATTACCTTCTTAACTTCATGAACAGATAATATGGTACAGCTTTTATATAGTGGCCACAGTGACCCCACCCAACTTGCTATTGCAATAAGGTGAAAGGTTAAAATACTTTTCACTAACCCATTTTCATTTGCACTGTGCCCAGTAAAAGTGAAGCTATAAGCGATAAACCCAAGCATGATTAGTATAACGGCACCGTTTTTATAACCTGCTACGTTATCATCTGATTTCACATTCCACATACATGCGCTAATTAGAGCAATAATAAGCGCTGGTATTCTAAACGTTGCTTGGTCACCTATGACTGATTGCCAAACAATTTCAAGCATAAAGGGGTCAAACATTCCCATAAAGCCTGATTCAGCCATTGCTCCAGCTTCTATTGGTACTTGTAAAAGTGCAGCAATACTACCTGTAACCACACACGTAATTTGCCAACGTTTTAAGAACTGATAAAAACTAATTAAGTGATGCCCTGCAACATTGCTGTTGCCACACATAAAGCGCATTAATAAAGTGCCCGCAAGCCCTGCAATTGCGATATAGCTTGCTAGTTTTAATAAGAGTAAGAGTACTGACCATTCACTTAATTGCATTATGTTGCTACTTAATGATTATGTTTGCTGTGGGTATTAGATTGCTCTTGCATCATCTTATGCGATTCACTTTTGTGTACCATAAATCTAAACGTGTCGGTCATTTTATGTCCATCACCACCCAGTGCTGTCCATTTAACCGTGTAAGTCCCTTGGGCTAAGCTCGGTAATGACCAACTAAAGTCTATGCTTGGGGTGGAGCTTGGTTTGAAATCAAAGTTTATTGAGTTATTTTTTTCATCTTTGATGATGACTTTTGCTAGCCTTACTTCACCACCAAAAGTTAACGAAAGTTGCTCTGGGCTTTTCATTAACATGGCTTCTTGCGCAGGTGTTGATTGCTTGAGTGATATATGCGCTGATGCGGAAAATGTAAGTACTAAACCTAAAATAGCTACTGCAGAATTAAAAAACTTCATAATTACCTCTTATTTAAAATGATTAAAACCAAAATTTAATACCCGCAACAAATGCGGTGTTGTTGCTACTTTGTCCACTTGATGTGGCATAGTCGGCGGTATTGCCAAATTTATTGCTCCATTCAACGCCAATATAGGGCGCAAACTGGCGTGTAAATTCATAACGAACCCTAAAGCCAATCGCGCTGCTTGATAGGCCACTTCCAAGTTCGTTTTGTTTATCGTTTTTGCCATAAAGTGTAATTTCGGCTCGCGGTTGTATAATTAGCTTTTGCGTGAGTAATAGTTCGTACTCTGCCTCTAACGTAAATGCGGTATTGCCTCGCTCACCTACGTATGCTGTCATATCAAGTTCAAACCAATAAGGGGCTAAACCTTGTAAGCCAAAAGCCAACCATTGCCGATTTTCACCTTCTTTATTGTAATCAAGACGAACACCTGCTTGAGTATCCCAATATGCTGATACGGCGTGACCCCATAAAATATCGGTTTGGTTTTCTTCAATACTTCCTTCGCTGAAATCACCCTCGGTTTTAATTACCAATCGATCAAAGGTAGTGCCGTACCATGCTTGTAAGTCAAATACACCTGCGTTTGCTTGCTCGTTATATTCAAGACGATCGCCTAGTAATGCGTAAAATGGATGCTCATCAGCGAGTGTTAATCGCTCATTGCCCTCAAGCGCATATGGGCCTTCTGTTAAAGTTGTTCCCGCAGAGTAAGCATGGGGGTCTCTTGCATCTTTAGGTGCACTTCCTCCTTGTGGTTGCATCTTAGCGCTATTCATTTGTGCCATTTCACTTTGCGCTAATAAAGGGAAACTAATTAATGAAGCCCCTGTTAACATTAATAAACCTAATGATTTAGATAGTTTTAATTGTTTCATGATACGACTACCTCTCTAAACATACCGGCATCCATATGGAATAATAAATGGCAATGCCAAGCCCAGCGACCTACATCGTGAGGGGTGGTTAAAAAGCTGATTCTTTGTGCGGGTTGAACAGGTATCGTATGACGTCGCACTTGCACATCACCTTGCTCGTTTTCTAAATCACTCCACATACCATGCAAATGCATAGGGTGCGTCATCATGGTATCGTTTTGTAAAATAACTCTTAAACGTTGGTTATGCTTCATATGCACTGGCGTGCTTTTACCAAATTCTAAGCCATCAAATGACCAGCTATAACGCTCCATGTTTCCGGTTAAATGCAGCTCAATTTCAGCTTCTGGCTCTTGCTGGTTAGTGATCCCTTCAAGTGAGTGTAAATCTGCAAGTGTTAAAACACGACGACCATTTTTACGTAAACCAATACCAGGATCATCAAGATTTGTTCTCGGCATATCAACGCGCATATCAACTGAAGCTCCATACTCCGTTTTTGCATGACGCACTTTAGAGCTGGCAACCGCTAATGGGTTTTCAGACATACCATGTTTGCTATGATCCATCGCCATTGCACCGTGCCCCATAGCGCTATGATCCATTTCTTTAGAGTTCATATCTGACATGCCTGCCATACCAGCCATTGCAGAATGCTCACCGCCGTGGGTCATATTGCCCATCATATCGGTCATCGTTAACCATTCAACAGGGTCAAGTGCAGGTACTGGCGCATCAATATTAGGCGAGCTTGATAAAGTTCCTTTTGCGTAACCAGAGCGATCCATACTTTGAGCAAAAATCGTATAGGCATCATTTTTAGGCTCAACAATTACGTCGTAGGTTTCACCAGGGCCGAATCTAAATTCATCAACTGTCACTGGTTCAACGTTTTGCCCATCTGCTTGTACAACCGTTAGTTTTAACTCGGGGATACGCACGTCAAAAAAGCTATTACTAGAGCCATTAATAAACCTTAACCTAAGCTTTTCACCGACTTTAAATAATCCACGCCAGTTTGCCATTGGAGTACTACCGTTCATTAAAAAAGTCATTGCTGATGCAGATAAATCAGCTAAATCTGTAGGATTCATTCGCATCTGATTCCACATTTTTCGGCGCTGTAGAGCATTTGAAATACTGCTGCTTGAAACGTCATCGAAAAACTCTGGGACAGTGGGTTGATTGAAGTTAAATACATCACTCTGTACTTTTAATTTACGGAACAGCGCCATTGGGTCATCATCAGTCCAATCAGATAATTGAATAACATGCTCGTTATTTGCACTAATAATATCGTTTTCTCGCGGTTCAATAATTAATGCACCGTACATGCCTGTCATTTCTTGAAAGCCGCTATGTGAGTGATACCAATATGTACCGCTTTGTTGCAGTTTAAATTTATAAACAAAGGTTTCGCCCGGCATAATGCCTTTAAAGCTGATACCTGGTACGCCATCCATTTGATACGGTAAAATAATGCCATGCCAATGAATTGAACTCGGTACTGATAACTTATTTGTTACTCTAATAGTAACGTCATCGCCTTCTTTGAGGCGCAAGGTAGGAGCGGGTATAGATCCATTGATAGTTGTCGCCATACGTACTACGCCAGTAAAGTTAACCGGCGATTCATCTATAACCAGATCAATTACTTCGCCGCTAAGTTCGGGTACAGTGCCTGTTATTGTTCCTGCTACTAAAGATGATGCAGCATGTAATACACTCGGAAAAGCAGCAAGTACACCTCCTGCAATTAAGCCTTGAACAAATCGTCTTCGTGGTGTGCTAACCTGTTGTGATGACTTTTTAAACCCCATTTCCTTACTCCTTCATAGCAGAATATGTATTGAGTATAGAAAATAGACCTGTCTTCAACATGACGCGAACATTACAAAGTTGTAATCTTGGTGTCATGTTGCTGTAGTGACAGATACTGCATAATATTTGCAGAGGTAGTTGTTAGGACTTTAATGAAGGAATTGTATGCGCTTATTAGTTGTTGAAGATGAAGCAAAAACGGGAGATTATTTAAAACAGGGACTAAGTGAAGCTGGTTTTCAGGTTTCTTTGGCGCGCAATGGTCTTGACGGTCATCACCTAGCAATGACCGAATTATTTGATGTAATAATACTTGATGTCATGTTACCTGACGTATCCGGTTGGAAAATTTTACAGTCGCTACGTGAAGCAGATAACAAAACCCCAGTACTATTTTTATCTGCTCGCGATAGCATAGACGATAGAGTAAAGGGGCTCGAACTTGGTGCTGATGACTATTTAATAAAGCCTTTTGCTTTTGCTGAAGTTTTAGCAAGAGTACGCACTCTTATTCGCCGTGGTGCAGTACAAACAGTTGACGATATACTGATAGTTGCTGATTTAGAAATGGATATTCCAAAGCGAAAAATACAACGTGCAGGCAAGCGTATTTTATTGAGTAATAAAGAGTTTAGCTTACTTGAACTATTGTTACGGCGCGAAGGTGAAGTACTGCCACGTTCGTTAATTGCTTCTCAAGTATGGGATATGAATTTTGATAGCGACACCAATGTGATTGATGTTGCCATTCGTAGGCTAAGAGCAAAAGTTGATGATGACTTTACTGTTAAATTAATTCATACAGTTCGTGGTATGGGCTATAAATTAGAGGTTGAAACTGATGGCTATTAAGTCACGGCCTTTATCACTTACGATGCGTGTTGTGTTGTTTGTGGCTGTAACCGTTATTGCGTGCTTAACTTTAGTTGCCACCTTAATAAATAGTTC
Organism: Pseudoalteromonas sp. APC 3358; assembly: GCF_030408075.1. Lineage (NCBI taxonomy): Bacteria > Pseudomonadati > Pseudomonadota > Gammaproteobacteria > Alteromonadales > Pseudoalteromonadaceae > Pseudoalteromonas > Pseudoalteromonas sp. APC 3358. The sequence continues at coordinate 87,258 of NZ_JASDCE010000016.1, read as the reverse complement.
GATAAAACATCATTTTTTCCAGCAAGATAGTAGTGAACTGCATGTTATTAATCAATCTATTGAATTAGTTTTAACACAACACTATAAATCAAACCTGAAACTTAAAAATGAATTATCTAACGCTGTAGCGGGTCATCACGGTGTTTACTATCAGGTAAATACCGCAAAAGGAGATCTCATTTTTCAAAGCTCTGAACGAGATTTTAGTGATTTTGTAATGAGTGCTAAGGCTTCAACTGGCTTTAACCGTAACAACATTACCTCATGGCAAAATGATACCCACACCTACCGAGCTCTGGTGAGTAATTTAAGTACTGGGCAACAGCAATACAAAATTACTACAGCGATAGACATGAGCTTTCATTTACACTTTCTCAATCAATTTCAGCAAAGCCTTTGGGTTATTATGTTTGGCTCAGCGGTACTCATTTTATTGGTGGCTTGGTTTGCTATACATCAAGGATTAAACCCTTTACGAGGTTTAAGTCAGAAAATACACGATATCCAAACTAATAAAATGGATGTAAGGCTCGATGAAAATAAAGTGCCTATTGAGCTTGTTAATATGGTGCAGTCGTTTAACTCAATGCTCGACAGGCTCCAGGGTGAATTTATTCGCTTATCAAATTTTTCTAGTGATATTGCTCATGAACTACGAACTCCACTCACAAATATAGTTACTCAAACACAGGTTGGATTATCTAAAAAAAGGCAGTTGGAAGAGTATCAAGAATTATTGTTTTCTAACTTAGAAGAACTTGAGCGATTAACTAAAATGGTTAGTGATATGCTTTGGCTCGCAAAAACTCAAAATGGGCTAATTAAACCCGTTCAGAACACTCTAAAAAGCCATGAAGAAATTGAAGCGCTGTTTGAATATTTTGATGCTTTAGCTGAAGAATCATCGCTGATACTTAATAAAGCAGGTGAAAACATCAGTTTTTATTGTGATAAACTACATTTTCGTCAATTGTTATCAAACCTGTTATCGAATGCTATAAGATATGCACCGAAGGGGTCATCAATTACGGTAAGTAGTGAAATAACATCTGTTGAAAAAGTATGTATCTGTGTGAGTAATACCGGCGAGAAAATACCTTCTGCACATTTACCTTATTTATTTGACCGCTTTTATCGACCAGATAAGTCTCGGCAACGCCATAGTGATGGAGCCGGTTTAGGGCTTGCAATAGTTAAAGCTCTAGCGCAAGCAAACAGTGGTGATGTAGAGGTCAGTTCAAATAATCAAACTACCAGCTTTAAAGTTTTTTTTAATTTAGCTAAAAGCTAATTATTAAAATTAATAACTCAATGTTTGCTCTCAGCATTTTGGCGAAGTTTAACTAAGTGTTGTGAGTTAAAGCACTCGATTCAGTACACTGATTAAATCGTTTCACAGGTGTTTCGTAGTCTAAGAAGAGCAATTTAGGTACTTCGCTATTTCTCTGAATGATTTACCTGCTGCTACGTAAGCGTATAGCTAACGACACCTAGCCTTGCTTAATATTCCAAGGTAGCAGTGGCTCAAGGTTACTTGGCTGCTCTGCAATATGTTGCAAGCACATTGAGATGTAGTCATGCACTACAAGATCATTTGCCTTTGCGGTTTCAACAAGACTATAGAGTATGGCGCTGGCATGCGCGCCATTACTGGTATTTGAGAACAGCCATAAAACCGCCCTATTACGAACGGTTTTATGGCTCGCTCTGCTCGGTTATTATCAATACTGAGCCTGCCATCATCGAGGTAACGCCTGAATTTCTCAAACTGGTTTATCGCATAGGTAATTGCTTTCCCTAGCGCCATTTGGGGAGGGATTTTATCTTTGTGTTTGAGTAACCATTGATACAATTCATCAACGATTGGTTTGGCTTTTTGCTGCCTAACGGTGAATTTTTCACTGACCGATTTACCTTTGATGGCTTGCTCAATACCATAGAGTTTGCGAATAAGGTTAAGTGCTACATCCGCTTTAACGGTTTTTTTATTATTGCCTTTGGCCTCGATGAACTTACGGCGTATATGAGCTAAGCACGCAACCAGTGTTGCCTTCGTTTGCTCGTATGCTTTGTAGCCGTCAACGTGCATGTAGCCTTGATAACCGTCAAGAAAACCAACTACACAGTGGGCCGCGCGACTATTATGATAATCAAACAGGACAATATTAGTGTCTTTACCCGGCTTATCATCGCCACAACAGTACAGCCACATATAGCTGGTCGCTTTCTCTGCGTTAATAACGTTTAACGAGGTTTCATCGCCATGAATAACTGCTTGAGATAACAAGATTTCTTTTAAACGCTGATAGAGCGGTGACAACAATTCAGCACAGCGTAACATCCAGCTCGACATGGTTTGCCTGCTCAACTCAATACCGATATCAGAAAATAACGTTTCTTGGCGATAAAGCGGCAAGCCAAACTGGTATTTACACATGATTATTTGGCTCAGTAAACTGGGCGTGGCGATACTTTTTGGAATAGGTGTTGCGGGCATTTTTGCCGTTTTCACTACACTTTCAATCCCTTCACGCTCACAGTGACGGCACGTATATTTAGGGCGAATAGTTTTGACAACCTTGATATGCGCTGGCACAAATTCGAGTGTTTCACTGCTGCTTTCACCCATTTTGTGAAGTGGGCTTTGACAGCAATCACACACTTTTTCATCCTCATCAAGGTCAACAACCACCTCGACTCGTGGTAACTGTGCTGGCAGTGGCCGGCGTTTCGGTTTGGCTTTTTCTTTCTTTACTAAGGGCGATGTGGCCAATAGCGCTTTATCATGTTCATCAAGAATGTTTTCTGCTTCATTGAAGCGCTCTCCAGCACCGGGCATCTTTTCAGATTTCTTCGCATACTCTTTGGCAAGCTTCGCGTTATAAGCTTGCAGTAATTCGTGAATTTGCGCATCTTTTTCAGCAACGACCTAGAACAACTCAAGCACCATGCGCTTGAGTTGTTCTAGGTCGTCAGGAAGTAAGTGTGCATCAATTTTCATGTTCGCAATTTAACAGAATTTGACGTTGTTTTCTTGTTTGACGCAAAGATAAAGCAGGCGGTGTGGCAACGATCATTTACTGTCAATATGATCGATTGATACTGCAATTCTTCATGACCAAGCACATCATATCCCGACAACAACCAATCCAATTGCCCAGGACTGAGTTCAAATTCTTGCAAACTGACTTTACTTGGCCATTTGAACTTTTGTTTTTCTAAACGCTTGTACCACAAAGCAAACCCCGTTTTATCCCAGTAAACCAGCTTGAGTTTATCTTTCGATTTATTGCAGAACAAAAATAATGCGCCAGTGTAAGCGTCACGTTCAAGCTCGCTTTCAACGAGTGCGACCAGACCATCAATGGACTTTCGAAAATCCACGGCGTCACGATGCAAGTAAATACGCGCGGGTTCAACAAACATTTTCATAAGGCAAGCTCACGCAACAATTGACTCAAATAAGCGACAGGCATTGTGGGTGGGAAGCTAATTTTCACGCTGCCGATAGTAAGCATGATCGGCAGTTGCTGTTCAGTGGGGGCGACGTGTTTAGTGACTTTTGCTTGAACAAAACGACTGGATTCAGTATTAAGCTTACTTCGTGCCGCATAAAAGCTTGTTTTAGATAAGGCATGTTGCTGGCAAAACTCAGTAATAGTTAAATCGCTGGCTTGTTGTTCTTCGATAATGTTACGCCACTGCTCAAGGCTACGTGTTTTTCTCATGGCTATCTCCTAATTGAAATTAAGAAATAGCTTAATCGGTTTGACGAATTACTGGCAGGTGCACTTTGCTAGACGCTTACACCTAAACCGAAAGAAATATCCGAACTGTCTTCACTAGAAAAATGAAGCGCACCAACAGTTGAATACTCCATCACCTTGAGTAAATCTGATATGGAAGGATAAGGAATGTTATGTATTCTAGATAATACCTTTTTACCCCATGAGTCCGGTAAAATATCATCAATGAATCCTAGGGCGGATTTATCACAATATAACTTAAAAACATTTGATGTCAGATGTAAGGTAGATGGATCTATAGGGTGTTTAACCTTTGAGAGATAATCCTTGTGGTACGCAAATTCAACACTATCTACTTGCTTTCTAGTGTTCTCTATTACCCCTGCAATACCACAACGGATAATGTCACCGGATGGTAGTTTGAATCGAACTTTGAATATGTTACTTACCACGTTGTAACCTTATCAATAATATTGAGTTCAAGTTCATTGTTGAGAAATAATTCTTCGAGGTATTTCTTACGGCCAAGAATAGTTAGTACCTTGCAGACTGTTCCCCACGCAACCCCTTCTTTTCCAGCTTCAAGGTTTTGAATCGTAGTGAGGCCAACACCTACTCTAGCGGCAAAGGTCTTTTGGGTATCATTGGGGAATTTTCTTTTTCGGAGGGTTTGTATTTCCTTCCCTTTTTTTAAAAACCAATCATTATCCATAAGCCTTACCAATTATAATACCTGTTATAGCAGGTATTATATATCATTAATTCAATTAACACCTGTTATTTCAGGTATTAATTTTTGATTGTAATTAATGTTTTTAATAATTAAAGCTACCAAACATCTTGAATTATAGTGCCTCTCAAAAATTCATGCGCATTAAAATTTATTCCAGTCTGTTAATGATCCTATAGGCAACGGGGGACTTATTACACTTTAAGCCCTATATTCCTGTTAAGGGGTTAATTCATTTTTATTATCATACATCAATAAATTGTATAAAAAACAGGCTTAATAGTAATTTCGAGGGGATGGGCACAAAACCCCATTCAGCTGGAATTAGAAATGCCTTTAGGCAAGGCATTGATTGAAGAGAATGGTTATTCCCTTCTCAAAATCAATAAAGCAACATAAAGCATTTCTAAACCAGCCCTTGTTAACACTGGTCTAATACCGCCACTATTTGCCGAATTTACCAATAAACAGATCTTTCCCTATCAGAAATTAATCCCCTCAAATGATCTTGCTTAGTAGAATTTTTTGGATAAAAGATGTTCGACAAACAGGCAAAATTGCATTTGAAAACCATTAAACAGATAAGTTGAATTTAGTAAATCACAATATATAAGCAAGACAGGAATTTATAAAAATATATTGTGTACGGTCACATTAAATAATCCGTATCATTATTTATAAATACGGCTCCTGGTCATTAGCTCACGGCTGGCGCATTTTAATCCCAGGTTCTAACAGGGTTGAACGATAATCATCGTCTAGCCCTGCCATTTTCTTTTTCCTCGCCATACTTACTGATTTAGTTGTATCTCGCTTAAATAACGCCATGGCTATTTTTCTCATGACGTTAAACACAAGCGGTCCTTGCTTCTTACGTATTCTCGATTCATCTTCCCTAAAATTCATATCCAACATCCAATGCATACTTTCAACCTGCCAGTGGCTACGTACCGCATTGAGCGATTGCTCTGCATCTAGTGCCAACGAACTAATATACCAACGGGTTTCTATAGTGTCTGTACCCGCCGATTTATCGTGAACTTGTGCGGTGACTTGAATAACACTCTTTAAACCATACCATTGGTAAGTTTTGCCTAACCAACTTTTATCAATAAGTAATTGCTGACAAGTTCTTGTTTCAATGCGCCCATGCCCTGAGCTGATTTCGGCATGTTTATCATAGTTACTCTTGGTTAATCCTTCGCGCTCATTCTTATGCCACCAAGCTTATAATTCAATCTGCATACCCGAGTGGTTGCCCTTTAGCGCCAGAATATAATCCGCTTTCTGCTTAATTATTTGTTTAGCAATTTCTTGTTGGCACCCCATTGCATCAAGCGTGATAATACTATTTTCAATATCCAACAGGGTAAGTAATTCAGGAATTGCGGTGATTTCATTTGTTTTGCTATCAACGGCTGTTTGCCCTAACACTAATTGGTGTTGGCAGCTCCATGCGCTGACGGTATGTAAGGCACTTTTTCTATCTTTGGTTGTAAATGAACGACGTGCTGTTTTTCCATCAATGGCAATGATATCAGCACCAGTGGTTTCAATAAGTGATGATATCCAAGATTGAAATGAATGCTCTATTTCATCTGATTTTAACCGACAAATGACACGGGCAATGGTGTCGTGTCTTGGGATACCCTCTTTGAAAGCGCCATATTTTTTTAACCAATCAAGTTTTAGATGCCCAAAATCTTCAATATCCTCCCATCCTTCTGCGCCGGAGAGTACAGCACTAATGGCTAAGAGGAGAATATCGATAAGTTCATGCTTTTTACAGCGTTCAATGCGAGGATCGGTAATTGAATCAAAGTGTTTCAGAAAAGTAGCGCTCATATTAAGTGACCAAGGTGATTATAATGCCTTGATCTGATCGCTACTTGTTCTAGAAGTTCAATTTATAATGATCTTGCCGTGGATTGTCCTGTATAAACTACTTAATTTGATTGACTTGAGTGGGTTTCTTGACTACCATGTTTTTTAAAATTTTGATGTTAGAGTAAAAATGAAAAATACTTGGATTAGTTTGTTAGTAGTACTATCGATTGCATTGCAGTCGTTTGCTTCTGTGGCTAATTCAAATGAAAGTCATCAGATTGACTCTCTACATATTCAAACAGAACATTCCCATGATAGTGATGATATTGAACTTTTCGATGAATCATCTGACACTGAACATAATATTAAAGATTGCCATCATTGTGGTCACTGTCAAGGCACTCACACACAGTGGGTTGCCAGTAATAAATCTACACTACAGACCCCTAAACTTATTATTACAAATCAATATTTTTATGCTGATCATGTAGATAAAATATTCACTGAAGAACCTATACGCCCTCCAATCGTTTAATTTAGTTTTAAAGCTATATTCGTAACAAATTTATTCTTAACTAGCGCTTAATGTAGCCTAGTTGGTTTAGTTGCGGCATTTTATTATTAAATTAAGAGATTATTATGAAATTTTTCTCAGCAAAATCTGCTGGAATCGCATTATTTATCGGCTTTTCAGCAAGTTTATCTGTTAGTAGCTTCGCTTTTGCTAAGCCAACGCTATCGAGTGACTGGCTCGATCGGCAAATCAATAAACACCCTGATATTGTCTCAGCACGTGAACTCATGAATGCTGAATTTTCCAAAGCACAGGGCAGTAAGTTACCACTTTACAACCCAGAACTATCGACAGGTTACGAGCGTGAAGGTGACGGAAATAATTACAATATTGGTATTAGCCAAACGATTGACTTGTGGGATAAGCAGGCTGTTAATGCTGCTATCGGCGATAAAATATTAACGGCGGCCAGTAAACAATTCACTTATGCGATAGAGCAGAAAAAAGCACAAGCCTTAAAAGCACTTATTAATTGGCAACTTGCCATGGATAAGTCGTCACTTGCTTTTGAACAAGAGCAACAGTTAGAAATCTTGCTTAAAATTGTAACTAAAAGGCAGAAAGCTGGCGATCTTGGTCAGGTTGATGCTGAGTTAACTTTCTTGAATTTGTCGCAAATGCTTAATAAAACGGCCCAAATACAAGCACAGTTAACACAAGCTCAAGCCAAAGTTAATGAGTTGTTGCCTGATTGGCGTCCTGATACACAAGCATATCCAGAGAAGGGCTTAGGCGTTACAAACTTTCAAGTAGCTGAGCAGTGGTTAACGCAGCACCCGCAAGTATTAGCCTCTCAAGCACTGTGGCAAATGCAAAAAAGTAAAGCTCAATATGCCATGCTTGAAACCAAAGCCGATCCTACCATTGGAATTAGTGCCGGAAAAAATGATGTCGATAATGTTGTCGGAGTTACTTTTTCTATGCCGTTAAATATTCGTAATGATTACCAAGCTAATGCCAAAGCACAAAACCAACAAGCTATCGCCGCAGAAGCAAATTTTCGTTCAGTAATGCGTAAGCAAAAGTATTTGATACAGGCAAGTACTGCCTCACTAATCTCTAATAAAAAATACCTTGGCCGTTGGCAACAGTTAATGCAAGGGCGCGGCGAACACAGCGCGCAGTTATTGCAAAAACAATGGCAAGTAGGTGATTTAAATACCTCGGATTATTTATTGGCATTACAACAAAGAGCGGAAGGTTTATACGCGGGCATTGAATTACAAGCCCAGTTCAAAATAAGCGAAGTGCAATGGCTACTCGATGTAGGCCAATTAAATGCGGCAACTAAGCTATTAAACTAAACCTATTATATCACTTTACGCGGCTTGATGAGCGTGAATTGTTACAGAATTTGGAATTAAAAATGAAAAATAAAATAACTGATAAAACATCTCATAAAATAGTGAAAAAAATAAAACTCATTACCCTAAGTAGTTTATTTACTGGCTTAGCTGTCGTGTCAACTACGGCATTATCATATAACGATGCCGCTCTAGAAAAAACGCCAGCAGTAGAGCAATCCATCGTATTAAAAACTGACCATGATCATGACTCTGAAAGTGAAGAAGTGCATGACGAAAGTGGTCATGAACATGGTAGTGATGAAAGCAAAGACGACCATGCTGCGGAGGAGAAATCTGATGACGGTCATGACCATGGTAGTGAAACAGCGAGTAAAGAAACAGCTGAAGAAGAACATGAAGAAGGCATAAGTTTTAGTCCAGAAAAAATGGCACTCGCCAATATCAAAGTGACTAACTTAAAGCCGGCAATTTTTGCTAAAAGTATCTATGCACCAGGAGAAATAAAAGCGAACGGTTATACCAGTTACATTGTCTCTTCACGTACTGAATCGGTAGTGATCAGTCGTCATGCTATTTTAGGTGAACATGTGACTAAGGGTCAGTCTTTAGTTACCTTATTTAGTGAATCAATGGCCGAAGCACAAGCACAATATCGTGTTGCTTACAGTGAGTGGCAACGAACTAAAAAATTGGGCCTTGGCACCGTCAGTGAAAGCCGCCTATTAGCCAGTGAAACAGATTACATTTCAGCTTATGGTCGATTAACTGCCTTTGGTTTAACCAAAGCAGCCATTAAAGATATTGTAAAAAACAACTCATCAAATCTTGGTGAATATACCTTAGTCGCTCAGCGCTCTGGTGTGGTTTTAAGTGATGATTTCTCTCAAGGACAACGTGTGCCTGCCGGTGAAAAAATCATGGTATTGGCTGATGAAAAAGACTTATGGGTTGAAGCGCGTGTTTCGCCAAATAAAAAATTAAGTCTTCCTATTGGCACCATTGCAAAAGTTGAGTTTGCCGGGCAAGTGCATGTTGCCAAGGTCATTCAAGAAGCACATACCATTGATCCAAGTACGCGTACCCGAATCGTTAGACTGTCGGTTGAAAATACTGATGACAGTTTGCATTCAGGCATGTTTGTTAATGTAAATTTTCAGTTTGATACGCAAAGCCCTGTAATAGCAGTACCAGAAACAGCATTAATGCGTGGTGCCGATGGTGATTGGACGGTATTTGTTGAAGACCATTCTGGTGAATTTAAAGCCGTTGAAGTTGAATTAGGTCAGCCATTAGGCAATTACCGTCAAATTATCGGTATTGAGCCTAATACCCGTGTGGTAACAAAAGGTGCCTTTTTTGTTGCGTCAGAAATAGCAAAAGGCGGATTTGATCCGCACGGCCACTAGGGGAATAAGATTATGTTTAATAAAATGATTGATTGGTCGATCAATAATCGACTCTTAGTAATTATCGCCCTAATTGCTACTATGGCAGGCTCTGTTATGGTGATCCCAAAACTAAATTTAGATGCTTTTCCTGATGTAACCAATGTTCAGGTAGCGGTTAATACTGAAGCACCGGGCTTAGCCGCTGAAGAAGTAGAGCAGTTAATAACCTATCCCATTGAAGCAGTAATGTATGCGTTGCCTGATGTAGAGCAAGTACGCTCTATTTCAAAAACGGGTTTATCGGGTGTTACTGTTGTCTTTAAAGGAGGCACAGACATCTACTTTGCTCGCCAGTTAGTATTTGAGCGTTTACAAGCGGCAAAAGAGTTAATTCCGCAAGGCGTGGGCACACCAGCAATGGGACCTAACACCTCAGGTTTGGGTCAAGTTTTTCAGTATTTGTTAATTGCAGATAAAGATTCTGGTTATGATTCTATGACCTTAAGGAGCTTGAACGATTGGATAGTAAAGTTATTGGTTATGCCGGTAGATGGTGTTACCGACGTCTTATCTTTTGGCGGCAACGTCAGACAGTATCAAGTCAACATTGAGCCAAGTAAATTATTATCATATGAGTTAACGCAAGACGATATTGTTACTGCACTCGATAACAACAATGCCAATGTTGGCGGTTGGTACATGAACCGTGGACAAGAGCAATTAGTTATTCGTGGCACAGGTTGGTTTAATAGTGGCGAAGCAGGTTTAACTGATATTAGACAAGTACCGGTTAAAACGGTTGATGGTACTGTGGTGACTATCGAAGATGTAGCCAAGGTTTCGCTGGGTAGTGAAATACGCCAAGGCGCAGTTACTATGACGCGCAGAGATGCACAGGGTAACATTGAAAACTTAGGTGAAGTGGTTTCAGGTATCGTATTGAAACGTATGGGCGCAAATACTAAAGCGACAATCGACGGTATAAGTGCACGTATTCCAATGATCAACCAAGCACTACCTGAAGGCGTACGTTTTGAACCTTTCTACGATCAGGCAGATTTAATTACTAAAGCAGTTGATACTGTAGTGCAAGCATTAGCGCTGGCATTTATATTTATCGCTATCGTACTTGCTCTGTTTTTAATGAACTTACGCGCAACCTTTTTAGTGTTAATTTCAATTCCTATTTCAATCGCTATCGCCTTAATGGTGATGTCTTGGATAGGTTTATCGGCAAACTTAATGTCGTTAGGTGGTATCGCTGTTGCTATTGGTATGTTGGTTGATGGCTCTGTTGTGATGGTTGAAAACATGTTCAAACACCTTAATAGACCTGATTCAACACATTACAAAAATGCGCAAGCGAGAACGTTAGGCACAGATGCTGATCCCCACGATGTAGAACATGATAAAGAAGGCATTCCTCTACGATTAAAAGAAGCAGGAAAAGAAGTTGCACGCCCGGTATTTTTTGCTGCCTCTATTATTTTAGTGGTATTTACACCGTTATTTAGCTTTGAAGGAGTGGAAGCTAAATTGTTCCAGCCGATGGCTATCAGTATTATTTTAGCGGTTATTTCGGCTATTTTAGTGGCACTGTTTGTGGTTCCAGCCTTAGCAACCTTTATGTTTAATAAAGGCGTTAAAGAAAGAGAAAGTTTTGTCTTAAAACCATTAGATAAGCTTTATCGAAAAGGCCTCAAAGCCGCGATGAAACACACGAAAGTAGTTATTATTGCTTCATTATTGTTACTTGTGGGTGCAGCATCTTTAATACCTCAAATAGGGACTGAATTTGTACCAGAATTAGAAGAGGGTACCATTAACCTAAGAGCAACATTAGCGCCATCAGCAAGTTTAGAAACAGCCTTGTCGGTTGCTCCAATTCTTGAAGAAAAGTTAATGGAGTTCCCCGAAGTTGAATATACCCTAAGTCGAATTGGACGTGCTGAAATCGGCGGTGATCCTGAACCAGTTAATAACATCGAAATTTACATTGGCTTAAAACCTGTTTCAGAATGGACAAGTGCCAAAAATCGCGTTGAATTACAAGGTTTAATGGAAGAGAAACTTGAGCAATTCCCAGGGTTATTACTTAACTTTTCACAGCCCATAGCGACTCGTGTAGATGAATTACTGTCAGGAGTTAAAGCGCAACTTGCCATTAAATTGTTTGGACCAGAATTAGATATGTTGGCGAGCAAAGGTCAAGAAATTGAAGCGGCAATCAAACAAATTGATGGCGCAAGAGATGTAGCCTTAGAGCAAATCGCTGGTGAAGCACAGTTAGTGATTAAACCGAAAAGACAGCAATTGTCACGTTTTGGTTTGTCAGTTGGCGATGTCATGGAAGTGGTTAAAAACGGTATCGGTGGCGTTAGCGCTGGCCAAATAATCAATGGTAATGAACGTTATGATATTTATGTTCGCATTGAAGAAAAATACCGTGATAACCAAGAAGCTATTGCAGATCTGAGAATACAATCACCTACGGGTGCTTGGGTACGTTTAGGCGATATTGCTACCGTCAGTTTTGAATCTGGCCCACCACAAGTGCGACGTGATGATGTACAGCGACGCGTGGTAATTCAAGCCAATGTTCAAGGTCGAGACATGGGAAGTGTTGTTAGCGACATTCGTGCAGTTATTGATAGCAAAGTAGATTTACCTGCAGGTTATTCTGTAGTGATTGGTGGTCAATTTGAAAACCAACAACGTGCGCAGCAGCGACTATCAGTGGTAGTGCCTCTATCATTGGCACTAATTGCCTTGCTACTTTATTTCGCCTTTGGCTCTGTTGGTCAAGCGATGCTTATTTTAGTGAATGTACCCTTGGCCGTTATAGGTGGTATTTTCTCACTGTATATTTCAGGTCAATACTTGTCAGTGCCAAGTTCAGTCGGCTTTATCACTTTGTTTGGTGTCGCCGTGCTTAATGGTGTAGTCATGGTAGAAAGCATTAACCAGCTGGTAAAAGATGGTATAGACACCTCAAAAGCTGTTTTTGATGGGGCAGTATCTCGTTTACGTCCAGTATTAATGACCGCCATTACTTCTGCGTTAGGTTTAATTCCAATGCTGATGTCCAATGGAGTTGGCGCTGAAATTCAACGACCACTGGCGAGTGTTATTGTTGGCGGTTTGGTTACTGCAACGTTACTCACCTTGTTTGTGTTACCGGTTTTATATGCTTGGTTCTCAAAAGCCAAAATCAAAGATCTTAGAGACTAACGCGCTAGATAACTTAGTGACTTACTCATTAACTTACAAATTAATAAAGTAAGTAACTAATTTGATAGCACTATAAATCGCTACTAGCTAAGCTCTTGTCAAAAGCAGGGCTTAGCCAGTCATTTTCACTCGATGCAGAGATTCAATAGTAGGCTTTTATTAGCTTCGAATTTTTGCATCCTAAATTTAGGGAATAATGATGAAAAAGCTGTCGTTTTTCAATTGTTCGCCAAACCTCCTTATTATCGCCACCGTGCTATTTATTATAGTGACGGGCAATTCTACATTTTTTGAACAAGTTAATTCGGTATACCCGTGGCAAGATAATCAAGGTTTTATTATCGCTCTGACTCTTGTGGTAATGAGTGTATTAACCATTATTGTGTCATTTTTCAGTATTATCATTCCCGTTCGAATAGTACTGAGCAGTCTTTTACTCTTATCTGCCATGGCTGGTTATTATACCGATAGCTTTGGCACCATCATTGATAATGTAATGATTCAAAACATTGCTGAAACGAATATCGATGAAGCAACTGACTTACTGTCATTTGAGTATTTTTTAACTGTTTTGTTGTTAGCCATAGTACCTATAGCTTGCCTTTTTATGGTCAAAATAGATAAATCGTCATGGACAAAAAACTGTTGGCTACAAATAAGTAATACCATCATGGCACTTGGTGTAATTACTGTTTCACTTTATATTTTTAGTGCTCAATTCACTAATTTCTTTAGAGAACACAAGCCATTAAGATTTTACTTAAATCCTATCTATCCCATTTACTCTACGGGATTTTTCCTCAAGGACGTGCTTGAACAGCAAGAAAATAACGAATTTTTAATGGTAGTAAACTCTGCCAATGATATTGATAAAGAGTCGCATAAAAAACTCTACATTGTCATTGTCGGTGAAACTGTCCATGCGGGTAATCTTTCTATAAATGGCTATAAACGAGAAACTACACCATTATTAGCTCAAAGAGATGATTTAATTAGTTTTGATGAATTCTATGCTTGTGGCACATCAACCGCGATTTCGGTCCCTTGTATGTTTTCATTCGATAACCGAGAGTCATTTGATAATAAAAAAGCACGGCGAACACAAAACGTATTAGATGTTATTTCCAAAGCCGGGGTAAGTGTCCTTTGGCGAGACAATAACTCTAGTTCAAAAGGCGTCGCAGATCGTGTCGAATACCAAAATTTCAAATCACCTGAGCTAAATTCAGTGTGCGATATAGAGTGTCGTGACATTGGTATGTTAGACGGTTTACAGGGGTATATTGATGATCAAGAAGGTAGTGTACTCATAGTGCTTCATCAAATGGGCAACCACGGCCCGGCATATTACAAACGATACCCCAAAGACTTTGAGAAGTTCACTCCTGCCTGTCAAACAAGCGAACTCTCCGCCTGTGAAACTAGCGAAATTGTTAATGCGTATGATAATGCCATTCTCTATACCGATTACTTTATCAATGAAACCATTAATTTATTAGAAGAGAACAATACCAACTTTGAAACTGCCATGTTTTATATTGGCGATCATGGTGAATCGTTAGGTAAGAACGGACTCTACTTACATGGTATGCCTTACATGCTGGCGCCTGAAGAACAGACTCATGTACCTTTAATTGCTTGGTTCGGCTCTTCATCACACGTTGATATGGAAAGTACGGTCAAACAAAGTAAAAAAGAAAGTTCTCACGATGTTTTTTCTTTTTCTTTACTACATGCGTTAAATATCAGCACAGATATGTCATTGCCTGAAAAAGCGCCATCACCACTATTTGTTATGCAAGAGGAAGAGTAAATGTCAAATAATAACCATACGCACAGCCATGCACATAACCATGACGGAAAATTAAGCATGGCAGTATTTATCAATATTTTACTTACTGTGGCCCAAATTATCGGCGGGGTTTTATCAGGTAGTTTATCCTTGATTGCTGATGCGCTTCATAACCTCAGTGATGCAGGCGCTATCGTTATTGCGATTGTTGCGAGAAAAATTGCAAGAAAACCCGCTAATAGCCAAATGACTTTTGGTTTTAAACGGGCTGAAATTATCGGGGCATTAATCAACAGTACTACCCTTATTATTCTTGGTATATATCTCATTTATGCCGCAGTTGAGAAGTACTTTAACCCTCAACCTATTGATGGTTGGATTGTTGTTTGGATTGCGACAATAGCCTTAGTGATTGATTCCATAACCGCGTGGTTGACTTATCAAGCAGGCGCGAAGAATAACTTGAATCTCAGAGCGGCATTTATTCATAATTTATCTGATGCCTTTGCTTCTGTCGTTGTCATTGTTGCGGGTAGTTTGATCATTTTATATCAATGGTATGTTGTCGATTTATTGGCAACCATACTTATCTCGGTTTATGTGGTGTACCACGGTATTATTTTAGCTAAGCAAAGTATTCGTATTTTAATGCAAGCGGTCCCCGTTGATATCGATATCGATAAGATTTGTAAGGATATCGAATCAATGGAGAATGTTGAAAAAGTAAGACACATTCATGTGTGGCAATTAGATGATAGCGAAGTGTATTTAGAAACCAGTGTTAACTTAAAAACGATGGAACAATTCCAAGATCTTAAGCCAATTAAAGATTTGCTCGCAGCTCAATACGGTATTCACCACTCGACCATAGAAGTGGTAGTAGGGAACACCTTGCAAATGGAGAATTGTTTTGAACTTGAGTAAACACCTGCTTTATTCAATGTATGCATTAACGCTTATTGCTTTTTTATTTGAAACAACAAATAGCGATATTTGGCTTCAAAATTTGTTATTCAATGCATCCAACCAAACGTGGTTAATTGATAAATATGAAGAGCCTTATCGTTTTATTTTTTACTTGTTGCCTAAATACAGCATTATTTTGTTGGCACTGTCGCTCATTGCTTTTTACGTTATCGCTTGTAGACGCAAGTACTCTAAGCACTTTCAAAAGCGATTATTAGTGGTTATTTTCTCTTTGATGTTAGTGCCGTCAGTCATCGGCGGTTTAAAAGCAACAACCAATGGTGCTTGTCCTGCGCAGCTTGAACTATATGGCGGCGATGTCCCTTATGTTAAGGCGTTTGAATTAATGCCTGAATCGTTTGAGTCAACTAAAAAGTACAAGTGCTTTCCTGCGGGTCATGCCAGCGGTGGTTTTGCCTTAATGTCATTATTCTTTTTGTTTTATCGTCCGAAATACCAATGTATTGCGATAGCGTTTGCTGTTTCTACTGGCTGGATTATGGGGAGTTATAAGATGGCGATAGGTGACCATTTTTTAAGTCACACACTAACAACGATGACGTTGTCATGGTTAATCATTTGTTTGATAGCCGCGGTAGTGTTTCGTACCTTACACTTTCTTAATTCCAAACCTAATGCTAAGAATAGCCAACAGGAGCCAATCAATGGGTGCTAAGCAAAAGCCGACGGGAATAAAACGAATATACCTAGCAGCGGGGCATTCACTCAGAGCGTTTAAATGGCTGATAGCAAATGAAGCAGCGTTTAAACAAGAATTCTGGCTGTCAGTTCTTCTCGTTGTGGGCTGTTTATTCTTTCCATTTTCACTTTTTGAGTACGTGTTTCTTTGGTGCGCTTTATTATTCGTATTGTTGGCAGAAATCTTCAATACCGCTATTGAGGCAGTAGTCGATAGAATTGGCGCGGAAATTCATCCACTGTCAGGTTTAGCGAAAGACTTAGGCTCTTTGGCTGTGATGGTGAGCGTTATCATCGCAACTTTAATATGGGCTGGTGTATTTATTCAGCACTTGAGCTTATGAAGTGTAAATGTTATTAGAATGTATAATAATTCAAAAATATATTTAATCTAATACTCTATGTTAGACAATTAAGAATATTTTCAGCCATGTCCGCTATAGATCAAAAAATACAAACATTTTTAGCCAAAACACTCAAATAGTAACTTCTGCTGTAAGCGTATAGCTAACGACACCTAGCCTTGCTTAATATTCCAAGGTAGCAGTGGCTCAAGGTTACTTGGCTGCTCTGCAATATGTTGCAAGCACATTGAGATGTAGTCATGCACTACAAGATCATTTGCCTTTGCGGTTTCAACAAGACTATAGAGTATGGCGCTGGCATGCGCGCCATTACTGGTATTTGAGAACAGCCATAAAACCGCCCTATTACGAACGGTTTTATGGCTCGCTCTGCTCGGTTATTATCAATACTGAGCCTGCCATCATCGAGGTAACGCCTGAATTTCTCAAACTGGTTTATCGCATAGGTAATTGCTTTCCCTAGCGCCATTTGGGGAGGGATTTTATCTTTGTGTTTGAGTAACCATTGATACAATTCATCAACGATTGGTTTGGCTTTTTGCTGCCTAACGGTGAATTTTTCACTAACCGATTTACCTTTGATGGCTTGCTCAATACCATAGAGTTTGCGAATAAGGTTAAGTGCTACATCCGCTTTAACGGTTTTTTTATTATTGCCTTTGGCCTCGATGAACTTACGGCGTATATGAGCTAAGCACGCAACCAGTGTTGCCTTCGTTTGCTCGTATGCTTTGTAGCCGTCAACGTGCATGTAGCCTTGATAACCGTCAAGAAAACCAACTACACAGTGGGCCGCGCGACTATTATGATAATCAAACAGGACAATATTAGTGTCTTTACCCGGCTTATCATCGCCACAACAGTACAGCCACATATAGCTGGTCGCTTTCTCTGCGTTAATAACGTTTAACGAGGTTTCATCGCCATGAATAACTGCTTGAGATAACAAGATTTCTTTTAAACGCTGATAGAGCGGTGACAACAATTCAGCACAGCGTAACATCCAGCTCGACATGGTTTGCCTGCTCAACTCAATACCGATATCAGAAAATAACGTTTCTTGGCGATAAAGCGGCAAGCCAAACTGGTATTTACACATGATTATTTGGCTCAGTAAACTGGGCGTGGCGATACTTTTTGGAATAGGTGTTGCGGGCATTTTTGCCGTTTTCACTACACTTTCAATCCCTTCACGCTCACCTAAGACTGAACTATTACATCTATAACTTGCTTTTATGCTATGGCTGGGTGCAACAGTATTCCCTATTACAGCAAATTAAGTAGAGAATGATATGGGTATCATGATGTGTCTGGATTTAAACGAAAATGTTTAATTAGTCATTAGAAATTCGATAAACAAAATAACGTAAGTGCATAGCTAAATGAATTTAAAAAATTCCTGAGGAAAATTTGAAACTTATGCTCAAACGCGTTGGCTACAGTATAATATTCTGAGTATCAATGTATGAGTAAACGCTATTAAAGCAGTATTTATTTGAACCTGTTATATGTAGTAGCTCAGAGACATCAACTTGAGAAAGTTAATTCGTTGTTCCTCCGCTTACAGATAGTTATATAATTTAACTACCTTGCATACAAATACTTCTGAAAACCAATAAACGTATCGCGTATCGCTGTCGGTGATCCAAACTCAATGGCGGCGTCGTTAATGGTGTTGTATTTAAGCTCTACTAAACTGCGCATTTTTTTAGGTGCGAGTTCTTGCACGCCATCTTCAATGTATTTACTTAATATAAAGTTTATAAACTCTTGTTGTTTATAATCGCTAAAAGCAGAGTTTATTTTAGGTTTTGCTTGTTGAGCTCGTTCAGTGCGTGTTTGTGCCTCTGAGGCATACGCTACGTAGGATAAAACATCGTATACATCGCTGTCTTGTGCATCAATTACGGCTTTCATACTATCGAGTTTTTCGCTATCGTAGCCCGCTTCGGTTAAATCTTCTAATAGCTTTTCGCGAGTGGTTGGATCACTCCAGATTTCGCGTAGTTGGTCTTCATTTTCAAAAAAGCGTGGTAAGTCGTCAAACATACGTTCAACAAACTCTTTAGCTGTAATGGGCCTCCCTTCAGCGCTCCAGTACATTGCTGAGGAAATATGCTTAATTTGCCGTGTACGGCCGTCTGAGAGCTTTATTTCGAGCTTTTCGCATACACATGGTCTTTCACCGCATTTTTCACAGCCTTCAGGCTCTGGCTTTTCACAAACACATGGCTTTTGTTCACACACTTTACACGGTTTCTTCTCACCGGCTCCATCGCCGCCAGTGTCTTCACATTGGCACGGCGTTGTGCCGCACTCAGGGCATACTTCGCTGGGTATTGGCTCACCATCCCAAGCAGGATCAGCAAAGTTATGGTGCGCTTTTACAAAGTCGTAAATGGTAAAATAGTCTTTGCCATCGTATGTGCGGGTTCCTCGGCCTATAATCTGTTTAAACTCAATCATATTGTTACAAAGGCGCATGAGCACAATGTTACGTACGTTACGCGCATCAACGCCGGTAGAGAGTTTGCGTGATGTGGTTAAAATTGTCGGAATGGTTTTTTCGTTATCACAAAAGGTTTTTAAGTCGTTTTCACCCGCTACGCCATCGTTAGCGGTAACACGAACACAATAGTTAGTGTTGGTAGTCCAGCCCTTTTTAACTGCATACTGATTAATAAAATCGCGCACCATACCGGCATGAACTTGTGTTGCACAAAACACGATGGTTTTTTCTTTAGGATTAAAGCGATCCATCCAATAGTGTACACGGCGCTCTTCGCGCTGAGGTATGGTAATAATGCGGTTAAAGTCACCTTCTTTATACAGTTTACCGGGCTCAGGATCGCCTTTTACAACAACACCATCCCCCTCTATATACTTGTACTCATCCATAGTGCCAACGATTGGTAACACTTTAAATGGCGTTAAAAAGCCATCGTTAATGCCTTCTTTTAGAGTATAGCTGTAAACAGGCTCGCCAAAGTAACCATAGGTGTCGGCATTATCGGTGCGTTTGGGTGTTGCGGTTAAACCCAGTTGCACAGCAGGGGCAAAGTAATTAAGAATATCACGCCAAGCACTTTCATCATTTGCGCCACCACGGTGACATTCATCAATAATAATTAAATCAAAAAAGTCAGCTGGGTATTGCTCGTAATACGGATTTTCTGCCTTTTTTATTGGCGTATTATCATCTTCTTCTGTTGTAGTTTCTTTTAATTCGGTTTTAGGCCCACACATAAGAGTATGAAAAATTGTAAAAAACACACTAGCGTTTTTAGGAACGCCGCCTCTTTTACGAATATCGTCAGGGGTAATGCGCACAATGGCGTCTTCACCAAATGAGCCAAAATCATTAAACGCTTGATTGGCTAAAATATTACGGTCGGCCAAAAATAAAATACGGGGGCGTTTTTTAGCAAGGCTAATATCTTTTTGCGCGGTTAAACTCCAGCGGGTTTGAAATAACTTCCAAGCTGTTTGAAAACCAATACACGTTTTACCTGTACCGGTAGCCAATGTAAGCAGTATGCGATTTTTACCTTGGGCAATGGCTTCAAGAGCATTATGAATGGCATTCTCTTGATAATAACGGGGTGCCCAATCGCCTTTGGCCTCAAAGGGAATAGTAGAGAACGCATCACGCCAAGCTGTCGTATAATCCGCTTCTGGCGTATCGCCTTTTTGCTCAAAGGTTAAATCCCATAGCGCTTGCGGAGACAGGTATTCATCTACCAGCGTCTCAATGCCTGTAAGCATATCAATCTGGTAAATATCATGGCCGTTAGTGGCATAAGCAATACGGCATTGCAGGCGTTGTGCATAGTCTTTCGCTTGGCGCACACCTTCGCTATAAGTAAGGCTTTCTTTTTTTGCTTCTACTGCGGCAAGCTTACGGCCTCTATATACCAACACATAATCGCACGGCACTTTGTTAGCGCGTTTGCCACCCGCCATAATTTGGCCTGGGCAAATAAGCTCGCGGCGAATAAAGCTGTTATCAACCTCACCCCAACCCGCAGCAACTAACTTAGGATCAATTAAATCCGCTCTAGTGTCGGCTTCGTTACGCGTCCTTGCTTGTGACATTAGGCCATTGCTCCTTTGTTTGTATCAACCTCAAGCGTTTTCGTTAACTCACCTGAAAAGGCTTTTTGTAGGATAGATTTTTTGAGTTCGTCTAAATCCAATAGTTTTTTTCTGTATATTCTCTGAATATCATTTGTTTTCTCTTCAAGAGAATAAAGGCTACTCAGCAGATTTTGCTGATCTTCAAGGTTTTCAGGATAACTTACCTCAAATTCTTCTATCTGGGTTTTAGTTATAGCTTGACGAGTTGAGCCTGCTTCACCAATACCTAGAAGTTGGTCTTTATAATATTTTGAAGTTAACACAAAATTTAAAAAAGCCGGGCTAATAACCGTTCTATCGGCACGTATAATAGATACATGCTGATTAACACGCGCAGGCAAATATTCTTCTGGAGCTAAACAACACCTTGCGACGGAAGCTCCAGTAATGTTTAGCAAAACATCATTATTTTCTACAACAACATTACTAAGCTTGTCTGCTTGTTGGTCATCAATAAACGCAAGGTCTTTATTTTTAAAGCGTCGGTCATGGACATTCATACTACGAATCAAAGAAATACCTTCGCTTTTATAAGAAGCCCTCCCTCCGCGTGGTGTAGATCCACTACCTATTTTTGACGTTATCTCTTTTAATTTTGATGCTCTCCACCCTTCACCACGCTCGCTAAATACTTGCTGCAAGTAGCTTTCAAACAGCTCACGGGCATTTTTGAGGTTTTGCTCGGTCTTGGCGCGGGCTTGTTCTATATCGGCAAAGGCTTGCTCGAGAATAGCCACGATGTGTTTTTGTTCGGTAATCTCAGGGTGCGGTATTTCTACTCTCTCTAAAGCAGTTTTAGATAGCTCTTTAAAAGTAGTTCCACTTCCTAAATCATTTAATAATGAGACACTCTTCAATAAAAAATAATACAAAAACTTAGTGTCTAAAGTATTTTTAGGTACCAAACCCCGACAACCTTGGTTCGTTGCCATAGGAACTGTATTAATAGCTAGGTAGCCAATAGGTGCTCGGGTTGAGAGAATTACCGAGTTTTCAGGAATTAGCTTAGCTGAAGATTTATCTAGCCCTAGTTGAGTGATGTTTCTACCTGTTTCAGAGACATAAATACCAGTGATTTTCCCCATATCTTTCGGCGTAATCCACTTAACATCACCAAACCAATAGTCGGAAATACCGCTTTTAGGTGTGCCACCACTTATAATATTAGTGACTTCACTCATTTTAGATATGGACCACCCCATCACAACAACTCCTGAATCTTACCCAGAATCGCTTCACTCTCTTTATCCAGCGCGATGATTTCTTCAATAATGGCTTGCGGCTCACGCAGTGGCACTTCTTCCGCTTGATTCGGGTTTTTAGCCGATAAATCCCATGTTGCATCATCAAGTTCAGTTGTAGCCAATGACCAAGATTTAGCACTGTCTTCAAAGCCTTTTTGTAACTCGATAAACTCTTTTAAGTCGGTGTCGTTTAGCGGATTGGTTTTACCCAAGCTGCGGCCAGGGTCTAGCTGGTAGAACCATGTTTTTTGTGTTGGTTCGCCTTTAGTGAAAAACAACACCACGGTTTTAACCCCAGCGCCTAAGAAGGTTTTTGCTGGGCAATCGAGTACGGTGTGTAAGTTGCAGTTTTCTAATAGCTCTTTACGCAAGGCAATGGCGGCGTTATCGGTATTCGATAAAAAGGTGTTTTTAATCACAATGGCAGCGCGGCCACCAGGCTTGAGCATTTTGATAAAGTGCTGCAAAAACAAGAAGGCGGTTTCACCGGTTTTGATTGGGAAGTTTTGCTGAACTTCTTTGCGCTCTTTACCACCAAACGGCGGGTTAGCTAATACAATATCGTGCTGGTTGCTTGGGGTAATGTCTTGTAGATTTTCGCCTAGGGTATTGGTATGAATAACGTTAGGTGCTTCGATGCCATGTAGAATCATGTTCATAATGGCGATAACGTAAGCCAAAGACTTTTTCTCTTTGGCGTAAAAGGTGCTTTGTTGCAGGGTTTTTAAATCGCTGGTTGAAAGCTGCTTTTTGCTGACACCACCTTGGCGAAGGTAATCGTAGGCTTCACATAAGAAGCCTGCCGAACCTGCTGCACCGTCGTATATGGTTTCGCCAATTTGTGGCTGTAATATATCGATCATCGCACGAATTAATGGGCGTGGTGTGTAGTATTCTCCCCCGTTGCGGCCAGCGTTGCCCATGTTTTTAATTTTTACTTCGTACAGGTGTGAAAGCTCATGCTTTTCTTCTTGTGAGCGAAAGCGTAATTCGTCTACTTTTTCGAGCGCATCACGCAGTGAGTAGCCACTTTGAATTTTATTTTTGATCTCGCTAAAGATTTCACCAATTTTATATTCAATGGTGTCAGGGCCTTTGGCACGTAGTTTAAAGCCTTTAAGATAGGGGAAAAGCTCGCCATCAACAAAATCCATTAAGTCGCTGCCGGTTAAGGCGTTATCGTGATCAAACTCATCATTAGCGGTTTTAGGCGCAGCCCACGAACTCCAGCGGTACTTCTCTTCAATAATGTATTGGTATTCTTCTGCCATCAATTCGGCTTCTTGAGACTTTGTAAACTCTAAGTCATCAAGGTATTTTAAAAATAGCATCCACGACGATTGCTCGGTGTAGTCTAGCTCACTAGAGCAGCCTGCGTCTTTATGGAAAATGTCGTCGATATTTTTAAATGTTTGTTCAAACATGTAAATTAAGTCCTTGTTAGCCAGTGAGTTTGAGATGATTTTTTTGCTTAAAGCAACTCACTCGCTTATTTATATTCCTGAGGTAATAGTGATTAATATACCCTAATTAATTAAAAAATTAATAATATATTAGTACCAAGTAGTTTTTGGTTAATCTAGGTCAATTTTATACTTTTGCCTTGCCGGTAGTATCTCTTCGAACTCGCAATTTAATGCGTTTACTAATTTATATAAGGTTTCGAGTTTAATATTAACATTACCTCTTTCCATTTTTCCGTAATTACCGCGCTCTATACCGACATAGGCGGCAAAACCTTCTTGCGAGTAGCCTGCTTCTTTGCGTTTTTCTCGTAGCTTTTCACCAAAATGTTTAACTAAATCACTCACCTGGTTTTCCTCAAGGCAAAATGATTAGATTTTCATGTTGAGGGCTTAACTACCACGCCCTATAATACCCATTATTATAAGAAGTTTATTAGGATTTACTTTGAAATTTGACCCTCTCGTAGCTCAAATTATTGTTGCACCAAATTTTGATAACTTTACAACAAGCGATGTACGCTCGGCGTACTTAGCATTAAAAAGTGATTCTTCTTTGGTACCTACAGCAGTTAGGCGAAGTATATATGCCGAATTGATCAAGCTTGTTAAAAAAGGCTGGCTGAAAAAAATGGTATCAAATAAAAAAGGATTTACGCGATTCAATAAAACAGAAAGCTTTAACGTTGAGGTAATTACTCAGCTAGCTAGTGCAATACCTATTGGAACTACAGAAAAGGCAGATGATAAGCACGCGCTATTACTTAGTAAGTTAAATCATTATAAAGCCGAGCTATTATTGAATATGGGGGAATCTGAGGCATACAAAGAGCTTTATTTGGAGTCACCCGAATTAGTAGATGAACTTCAGCCACAATACAACAAAGCGAGAGACAACAATACAAGAATACTTGGCAAGATTAGAGCGATTGAAGGCTTAATGAAGCAAAACGAAGCATTAGAGAAAATATGAAACTAAGACTATGGCAAGCCGAGTGTATTAATTTAGCGCTTACACAATACCAGAGCGGCAATAGCCACTTTTTAGCCTTGGCAACTCCTGGGGCGGGTAAAACCTTAATGGCTTCGGAATTAGCTAACCAGTTATTAAAAAATAATATGGTCGATGTGATTATTTGTTTTTCACCGTCGTCTATTGTTTCTCAAGACTTTAAGGAAAGCTTACAGCTAAAAACGAATGAACGATTTGATGGGCTTATTGGCGCTAAAGGTAGAGCTTTAACCTATCAAAGCTTACAGTATTTAGATGTGCACTTTTGGCAGTTATTTGAACGATATCGTGTTTTTGTAATATTTGATGAAATTCATCATTGTGCTGGCTCTAATATTGCCAATGCAAATGCATGGGGTGAGCAGATAATACTTAACATTCAAAATAAAGCACAGTATACATTAGCCTTAACAGGCACCCCTTGGCGTTCTGACGCTGCTCCTATTGTTCTTTCATCGTATCAGCAACCTAACAATAAAATAGCGTGTGACTACGTTTACGGGCTTTCTGAGGCTATTGGAGATAATGTTTGTCGGGTTCCACAAATAGTAGCTGTTGATAATAGCCATATTACAGTTGTAGATGACGTTGAAACCAAAACATTTAACTGCTTTAAAGCGTTATTAAACTACTCTGGCGTTTCTTATCAAGAAATTATTGAAAATGAAGCGGTAATAAAATACATAATTTCTTCCGCTCAAAAAAAGCTTATCTCATTTAGATTGAAAAACCCCGATGCAGCGGGGTTGATTGTTGCATCGTCTGTTGAGCATGCCCATCAAATCTCTATGTTAATGCGAACTCACTTTGACGAGGATAGCACTGTTGTAACCTACCGAGAAAATGAACCTACAAGTATTATTCAGCAGTTTAGGTATGCACAAACTAAGTGGATTATTTCTGTTGGTATGATTAGCGAAGGTACAAATATCCCTCGTTTGCAGGTTTGCTGCCACCTTACAAACATAAAAACAGAAATGCATTATCGCCAAATATTGGGCCGTATACTGAGGGTAACAAACTCTAAAAACCAAGAAGCTATTATGTACATGCCTGCCGAACCTAAGCTTTTAGAGTACGCGTATAGAGTTAATCAAGATGTTCCATTTGAAGCTGATGTAGTTAAGTTTGAAAAGATGAAAGCTACTGCTGAAGAACCTACTGAAGATGAAGGTTTAAGTGAAATGACCTTTAATAAGAAAAATAAAAAAACCTCCAAAGCTCAGTTTGATTTTGATAACTTTGCTGACTTTTTTGATCAGCCAGTTATGAGCAATAGACCTGAAGCGACAGAGGAACATTTTTTAACCGGTGCCTATGAGCGAATTATTAATATATCAGGCCGTTTTCAACAAGAAGCGATCGCTTTAGGGTTAAGTGAATTGCGGTAAATACGCTAGAATTTACCTCAAGTAGACCTCTACAGGTAACATCAATTTCAGTTACACGAGGAAATATAACTTAATTTAAGGTGTTGCTATGTATAGCTTCTCTGAAATTCATAAAAAAATAGACTTTATAGAGATTTTAACCAATAGAAAGATCAGTGAAAGTTCAAGTCACCTAGAGCAAATTAACTTTATACATCAAGGTGTATATATCAAAAATGCTGAGCGTCTAAGGATAGAGTTAGGCTGGGATATACGAGCATTTTCTTCAGCTATTAGAACTAGCAAGAGCTCATATGTACGCTATAAAAAAGAATTAAAGCCCTTAAATACCACTTTAAGTGAAAATGCATTTGAAATTGCAAAAGTCTGCTCTTTTTGTCTTGATTACTTTGAAAATATAGAACGTTTTAATATTTGGTTAAATACCTCGTCACTCCAATTCGACTCTAAAAAACCTTTAACATTTATAGATACAATAGCTGGCCGTGAATTAATTAAAAATACCGTAAACAGGCTCAAATATGGCTATAACGCCTAAGAGTAAAGTGTCTTAGGACGTAAAGCGCACGATCAACAGACTGCCAACATGAAACCAAGTTCTATCCTTTTCTTAACTTAACAAGAAGCTATCACTTTAGAGATTAAAACGTTGATTTGAGCTTATTAATGACTCAATTTTCTCTGATAGTCGCATTTGTGCCAAATATAGTCTTTGAACCTTAATAATCTATACTTTGAATTGTTGAGGTTATGTGCTCTTTACTTACGAATATTGTGCCAGCATCATTTAATGATCACCGCTTTTCTTTCGAAGTATTGAGTTACTTTACTCAAAACGAATACTCAGGGCTTGCCTTAAAAACGCTGTCTATATTTCTTTCGAAGAGTAAAGAATACATAACAAATTTCAATAATCGGAGATTTGGCATGAATACTAAAAATGATAACTTTTCTGCATATGTTGGCCTTGATTGGGCTGATAAAAAACATGATATTTGTGTGCAGGTTAAAGACGAAGAGTCTCGGGCGTTCAGCGTAATTTCTCACTCACCTGAATCAATTAATGATTGGGTTGAGGCATTACATAAAAAAGTAAAAGGCAATATTGCTGTTGCAGTTGAGTTAAATAAAGGACCTATAGTATACGCCTTGCAAAAATATAGCTTTGTTACAGTTTATCCTATTCATGGATTAACCCTCGCTCGATACAGACAAGCTATGTTTCCTAGCGGTTCAAAAGATGATCCTTCAGACGCTGAATTAGCATTAGATATGATGCTCAATTATCCAAAGAAGATTACCCCCCTAAAACCAAGCAGTGAGAAAACGAGAACATTAGCCCTTCTTGTCGAACAACGTCGATTACTTGTAGACGACAAACGTAGGCATGCGAACCGAATCATTAATGCTCTAAAGCAATATTACACACAGCCCTTAGAGTGGTTTTCACATAGAGATACAGAGCTATTTTGTAATTTTCTAATTAAATTCCCAAACTTAAATGAATTGAAACGCGTTAGAACAAATACAGTTGCCAAACTATTAAACTCCAGAGGAGGGCCCACTGTTAAGAAGACCCCAGAACGCATTGCATCTATAAAAGAGGCAATTCCTCTAACTAACGACGAATCTTTAATTATACCTTATCAAACGTTTGTCATCGCATTGGCTAAACAGATGTTGGTATTAATTAACAATATTCGAGAGTATGACTCACAAATAAACTCAATTTTTATCAGTATGGATGACGCCTCAATATTTACTTCACTTCCCGGCACAGGCCCTTGCCTTGCTCCTAGGCTTTTAGCTGCTTTAGGGGAAGATAAATCTCGTTTTAGTAGCGCACAAGAAATACAAAACTATGCAGGCTTATCGCCAGTTACAGAGCGTAGTGGTCAAAAGAGCTGGGTACATTGGCGCTGGCAATGTTCTAAATTTGTCCGTCAGAGCTTTATAGAGTGGGCTTCCAAAAGCGTAGGGCAATCTTATTGGGCGGGCATTTATTACGCACAGCAAAAAGCGAAAGGTAATTCACACCAATCGGCAGTAAGAGCGTTGGCCTATAAATGGGTAAGGATCTTATTTAGGTGCTGGAAAACAGGAAAAGCTTATGATGAATCAAAATATTTAAAAGCACTAAAAGAGAAAGGTTCTCCTCTTTTAGTGCTAGAAAAAGCTTGTTGAATGCCTCAGGGCGTGAAGCGGGCATTCAGCACATAGTCATTTGTTAAGCGATTTTACTACTTTACGTACCAAGTCTGTTTCGAACCATCCCAACCATAATGCTTATTGTGGAAAGCATTCATTGAAGCGACATATTGAGATAGTATCAACGTAACATCACTTACCTGAGGGATGTCGTCTTCCTCAAGAAGGTCTAAAAAGTCGATAGAGTCTTCATCTTTGAGAACTGTTCTAACTTTATCTAATAAACGATTGGCTATTTTAATCTTGCTCTTACTAACCGCAGAGTCAGGTTTTTTCTTAGATAATTCTTTAAACTCTAAATACATAGCATTTAGCAGAGGCATCATATTATCATGGGTTTTTGCCTTGTCATTAGACGTATATAATTTATCTATACTCACTTTTTCAGTCCTTTAATTTCTTAGGTTTAATGGTACGAATTAACACCATACCCTCTTCATCTAGTTTATCTTCATCATTTCCTTGAACGCGCCAGTACCAAGCGCCACGGTTGATTACAACATTGTCTGCTCTTTGCTTTTCAAAACACTGTAAATACTGCGAAAGTATAAATACAACATCACTATTTTGTGGGATATCATCCTCATCGAAGTTGTCGAAGTCATCGAATGGCTTGTATTTTTCCGCCAAATAGTCATTACTTTGTGATATCAGCTTATTAACAAACTTGAGTTTGAACTTGTTAACCGCGTCATTTGGATTTTTCTTAGACAGCAAGGAAATTTCTTCATAGGTACTCGATAATTGCCCTGATAGCTTTTCAAATGTATCCACGTTATTTCTGTTCATTACAGTTCCTTTAAGAGGGACAAGAGCGTCTAAATTCAATGTACTTTTTCTTTAAAACTTCAATTGGCGCACGCTGTTTACTTTCGTAAACATCGACCATTAACTTCAAATCATCATCAGTAATTGCAATTATGCACTTTCTTTGTGAGGCCCATAAATCAATAGTGTTGCTAAACATTGCTTTGGGTAATGGATTTCTTGTAAGAAATATCCCAAACCTACCAATATTTGGTTGAAGATAGCGGTTAAGCTGATTTACGTGGTCCCTTTCAATTTTCTTTACATTTTTCATCTCTATTACAAGTTGACGATTCTCATATTCAGTAAATATTTCATCGAGAAAATCAATATCTCGATTATTGTAAAATATCAAATCACGAATATGACGGCCTGATTCTGTTCGGCTCTGTGTTTGTGCGAAGTCCAAATGCGGATAGAATAGAGTCGCTAATAAGTCCGCTGATAATTCCTCATATTTTATATCTGCACCGTTTTCTTTTCCTGAGTTAAGCTTTAAAAGGTCGCTTAATTTTCTTTTCGCAGATAAGACAGGAATCTGACTAAACAATGGGTCGTTTTGGCAATCTTGAGAAGTTCTTTCCTTGTATCTTATATATTCTTCGATGACACCATAATTATCTCTATTGAAGTTTAATATTTTAACTCGCTCTTCTGGCTCATTAGGGTTAAAAATTTCATCTCTAGGACAATGAGATTTAAAATAGTCCTCGAAATTAATACAGGGATTAAATCTAAGCCAACGCTTTGGTGTAAAAATCAAAGGCTCTTTAGTATTAGGGTTAACTGGAAGATATGCCTTTTGATTTAACTCAAAAGAATTTTTTTGGTAATTATATACAGAATCAAGAATGACACCCTCTGTTGGGATTCCATTAATAGCACATTGTTCAATCGTATAATCAATGAGGAAAGATTTTATATAATTACAAGCAATATCACTAATTCTGTCTTTTGATATACCACCAACATATAGTTGGATTAGCTCAAAATGGGTGAAGCCAAATTGACTATATTCAGGTATATCTTTAAATAAATTAAGAACCTCAATAGCTTGCTTTTTACCTATCCTTTGCCCCCTGCGTTTCTTTGCTACACCCAACCCAACTTCTGGACATTCAGACAAGTTAATAAGAGTTTCTATGGCCTCAGTTTCCCTGCCTTTTTTTATTAGAAAATTTAGGTGGTTAAAAGAGTTTGTTATAGCTGTATGCAAAGACTGATCTTGCATAGATGGAGACTTCCATAAGAGAAATGGGTCCACATATAGGGGAATGTCTTCATCAAATAATTGAATAGCAAAGTCTAAATCATGTTGTGATTTATGTATTCCATGATGATCAGTTATTCTTGGCCTGAATATATCCATATGCACCTTATTTCTTGAATCGTTTAACAGCTTTATCAGAGTACACTCTCCCTATTTTCACGCGAAAACGTCCTTATTTTATGAACTTATACTGATAGCAAATAGTGTAAGTTATTGCCAGCTAAAAATATTATACTTGCCGTAGCTTTTTTAACATATGGAAAAGGTAAATATTTCCTCTTATTATTACTAGGCTAACGGCGACCCTGAATAGTTGAAGTTCGACTAAGTGCCAACGGTGGCGAAGCCGCCCTGCTGCTTTTGCTTGTTATATGCATATACGCACCATTGGTATACTCACACCATGTTCAAGAGCATCTTTTGCAAAATTGTTGTTCTCAATACTAAAACCGTGTGATTTAAAATATTTAATTTGGTGATCTGAGGCGGCCGAAAGCGTAACGTTCGAAATACGATTTTTCTTACCGTAAGCAATAATATTTACTAGTAATTTGGCAAACAGACCAAGGCTACGATATTCATGAAAATGATGCTTTTTCTCATTCTCTGGTACTGGTTCATATGGGTTGCTAAATTCAACATCCGATATATGTAAGTTATTTGGATAAACTCTAGCAAGAAGCAATTGACCACAAATGTTATTTTCTAGTTCAGGATCTTGTACCTTGGCATGCACTAGCATTATGTCTTGAAGAACTTTTCTTTTCATAACCTTCTCAACTTCTTTGAAAAGAAATGGATTCCCGCTATCAAAGTGTTTGCTTAACTTGCGTGGGTTAACTTTAGCCCCTGACTCAATATAATGCATCCAAGAGTTACCACCGATTTCACATAAGCAATTCGGTTCAAGTTTGGCAATAGTGTCTACGTCTTCCATGAAGTAGTATTCGAGGGTGACTTCGGCTTCAAACTTGTCTTGTAACTCTTCGGCTGGATATATCTCTTCCATGCGCACTAAACCTCCTAGCATTTAATAATCTAACTATGCGCGAGCGCGCATATTTCTACCTGTCTCACGCTCACTTATCTACTTTGTACAGTTTTAGCAAATTACCTAAGACATTACTATCACTAAGTTTTCTATCTCCTACAAGAAAAGCTGGGGCGAACAATATGAACACATTGATCATTTAAATGAATATATAAGAAAATAGTTGCTTAAGCGTCTAATTTAGTCATCATATTTTAATCTAAAACAATGACAACAAATCGCTCTTTGACGAAGTTCGGCTCTGTGCCAGCGGACCTTCAATCGTAGCTCGTTTCTGCCCCAAACGAGTTGGAAAAATTACTCTAAAAGCCTACTTTAAGAATGGCGACCGTTCAAACTTTTGATTTTAAAATAATCCTCTATCATTTGTTGGGGTTATAAAGTATTCGCATTAACGGATAATGTGCACGAAACTGTATCTTACTTAAACTCTGAATTACCAAAGTAATTGGACCCAGCCAACTAGCTTAATAGATCTATAAATCCTCGTTTATCGTGGCTTTATAGATTTAGTACGGTTATCAAAAAATTTAGATTATTAAAAATTAAACATTACCAAACGATCTTGCCATAATGAACAGCAATTCACGTTTGCTTAGCCTCATTTATTTCTCTTTCTAGAGTTTTAATTAAGTTTTCCACAGTCATCTCTCTTGCTTTTGTAACTCCGGTGCCAGCCCATAATGCGCTATAATCATTTGAACTAGACTTAACAGCAGCATTGTTGAGTTGTTTTGCTAAGTCATAAGCATATGGATAATCAGGAATAGATGATAGTGGGAATTCATTTCCTGTTTTAATGATCTGGTTAATAATACCACGAGCGGGACGGCCTGAAATACAACTTGTTATCGTCGTCATACCTTTCTCGCACTGTTTGATCTTTGAGTGGTAATATTTTCCTACATTTGCTTCAGGGCATAGTAAAAAAGCAGTGCCCATTTGCACAGCCATCGCACCATTATTTAAAGCATTAAAAATATCATTTCCGTTCATGATGCCGCCAGCAGCAACTACTGGAAGTGAAGTCTGTAAAATAATTTTCTTCAATAAATGTATAGTACTAAGTTTTTCATCTGTCCTCGTGAGCTCAAATACACCTCTATGACCGCCGGCTTCAATTCCTTGCGCTACAACTATATCAATACCTGCTTGTTCAATTAAATGTGCTTCTTCTAGACTAGTTGCAGTCGCTAAGGTTGTAATCCCTAAATTTTTGAGAACTTCTAAGTATTCAGGGCAAGGCAGCCCAAAATGAAAGCTTACAATTTTAGGTTTAAGTTTTATTAATATGTCTATTTGCTTTGAGTCATTAAAAGATTGATAAATCTCCTTTAACTCTTTCGGAGGTAGAGTTTTAAATGAGTTGAAAGTTGGCAAAAATTGATTTATCCACTTTCTTTCTAATTCAATATTTTTTCTGGGGGTTTGATGACAAAACACATTAACATTAAAAGGCTTGTCTGTTAGTTTCATTGTATCAGAAATTGCTTTTTCAGCATCTTCATTAGACATTGCACCAATCCCAATAGAGCCAACTCCTCCAGCGTTAGTGACTTTAGCAGCCAATGATGGTGTTGATACACCAGCCATTGGAGCTTGAATTATAGGTAATTTAACACCTAACAAGGAAAGTAAAGATTTACATGGCATGTTAGAACCTCTATTTACAAAGTGAAGAATATATTATATTCTCATTTCGAGAATGTAATCAACTAAATACTATCAAAATGAGAATTAAATGAATAGTGGATCTCTTCGCATTTTTTGTACCGTAGCCGATTATGAAAGTGTAACCCAAGCTGCAATCCAGTTAAGGAGGGCACCTTCCAATGTAACAACAAAAATAAAGCAGCTTGAATCAGATTTAGGTGTCGAGCTTTTTATAAGGACTGGAAAAAAAATGAAACTTGCGTCATCAGGACGTAAATTTTACGAATATGCCCAGCAACTATTAGCTTTGGAAAATGAGGCAAGGCAAGCCATTATGGGTGAAAGTATAGGAGGGCAATTAATTATAGGGAGCATGGAAAGTACAGCAGCGAGCAGGCTGCCAAGCGTACTCTCTGAATATAATATCGCCTATCCCACCACAAATATTTCTCTAACTACAGGAACATCTATGCAGTTACTTGAGAAAGTCTCGAATGGTGAATTGGATTGTGCATTTTTAGCTTTACCTGATGTATTTGATAATGATAAAGCTTTAGTTGAGCTTGGTATAAATACACAAGAAGTTTGGTCAGAAGAACTATTGCTGTTAGTACCAATTTCCGAGAAGAAAACGAGTAACTTTAAAGATATTAAAGTTAGGAACCTTGTTTCATTCCATAAAGGTTGTACTTATCGTGAAATAGCTGAAAACATTTTAAATGTTAACTCCTCAATTGATTGGAAGATTCACGAAATGTCTTCATATCATGCGATGGCTGCTTACGTTGCTTCCGGAATGTCTGTCACTGTATTACCTAAAAGTGTGCTTGATTTAATGGATTTACCAGCATCAATATCATACTTAAGAATTAAAGAATCTAAAACCTTGATAATTTGGCGGAAAGAATTTGATGTGCCAGCTTTCAAGAACTTTCTTAAATTACTAACCAAACGATAATATGCCATATTTTATCTTTAAAAATAACTCTAGTTATGAAGAGCTATTTTCCGCCATTATCGCTGGAAGTGTGCTTTTTATAGGAATGGGAATCGGAAGATTTGCCTATACAGCAATATACCCCTATATGCTTATTGATGGAATATTAACCGTCAAACAGGGCAGCATAGCAGCTTCAATAAATTACACTGGTTATTTACTCGGAGCTTTGTTGTGTGGTGTTCTAAGCAAAAAAAAATCACAACAAATATGTGTTATTTCCATACTTGGAACGACTGCTTGTTTGTTTTTATTGTCAGCCGTAGAAAATGTTTATCTGATATATAACATTAGGTTTTTTGCTGGGGTATTCAGCGCTCTTTCGATGGTGTACTCTGCATTGTGGTTATTTAGTGTGTTATCTCACTCTAGAAAGGTACCTGTTTTATACTCCGGCGTTGGTATTGGAATTTTTTTCTCATCTGAGATATTAGCTCTAATTATTAACTATGACTTCGATAGCCAAAGCATGTGGTTTTCACTTGGATGTGTCACTTTTCTCATTGGCGCTTTCTGTGTCCTTGGTTTGAAAAGGACTTC
This sequence comes from Pseudoalteromonas sp. APC 3358, assembly GCF_030408075.1. Lineage (NCBI taxonomy): Bacteria > Pseudomonadati > Pseudomonadota > Gammaproteobacteria > Alteromonadales > Pseudoalteromonadaceae > Pseudoalteromonas > Pseudoalteromonas sp. APC 3358. The sequence goes on along the minus strand of NZ_JASDCE010000016.1, from coordinate 52,860 downwards.
AATAAAGTCAAGCTTACCTACAAATATTGATCATACACAGAGCCATAATAATGTTGATGTATTTAAAGTTAACTCATTAATTTTAATTTATGGACTTTCAGGGTTCGGGTACATCATCACAGCAACCTATTTACCAGCTATTTTAAAATTCAACTTTCCTAATTTTAACACTGTTCAGTTATGGGCTGTTTTTGGTTTGGGGGCTGTACCCTCTTGTTATTTTTGGCACCTAATACAAGACCGATTTGGGCATAATTTATCGCTAACATTAAACTTGTTTGTTCAAGCAATAGGCGTACTTCTACCTGTATTCTCTCAAAATATACCTATTTATATTCTTAGTGCTTTTATAGTAGGTGGAAGCTTCATGGGTACTGTAACAATTGCTATGTCAGCAGCTTACCATACAGGGAATCGTATAAAGAAAAATCTGGTTGTACATATGACATTTGCTCATGGTGTTGGCCAAATCATAGGGCCTATTATTGCGAATTACCTCTACAATGTGAATCATAGTTTATCAATATCTCTCTATGTTGCTACATTTTCTCTTTTGTTTGCTGCAATGTTGTGCAAACAAAGTAAAAAACCAACCTCTTATAATTAAGGAAAAAAATGCCATTATTGAAATTTGATTTGATTAAAGGAAGAACAAAAGATGAAGTTAAAACTTTACTTGACTCTGCGCATAGAGCTATGGCTGAAGCTTTTAATGTCCCAACCACTGACAGATATCAAAGCGTTACACAACACTCTGAAGAAGAGCTAATACTTGAAGATACTGGGTTAAATTACAATAGAACTAAAGATGTTGTTTTACTCACTGTGGTATCACGTCAAAGAACACAAATACAGAAAGTGAAATTTTACGAATTATTAGCTAAAAACTTAAAAAATGACTGTAACTTAAACTCGGAAGATCTGATTGTATCAATTATTGAAAATGGAGATAGTGACTGGTCATTTGGTAAAGGCCAAGCTCAGTTCATTACAAAAGAACTTTGAGTTATAAATAAATTCAATCCAACCAGCTATAATAGTCACCCTCATGGGCTAATATCATTTGGCTACTAAGGGGTGACTAAATAAATTCATAATAAAGGGACTTGAAGACACCGAAATCACTTATTTAAAAAGTACCTTAGCTTTATATCAAGTAAATAAATTAGTAAGTGGGTACCAAGTCGCTGTTTGAGGCGTTGATGGTGTATAATTTTTATGCGAAATTCACCTGGTATAGGCGACGACTTAAAAACATTTTTGTCCAAAAATGAGTTTGTTCAACCGTCTGCTTCTCGCTCTAAGCAGACTAACCGTCTTTATACCAAAAGAGATTTTGATGACTAAAGCTCAGAAGGCTGAAATATAAATACTCTCTTTCGGAGTTTTTCAAGTTAGTTGTTGCATAAGCTGTACTAGCTCTTTACTTATACTCAATTTTGTTAATAAACCACTCTTTTATCCCTACTGGCGTTTTAACTTGAAAATCATCATCAACTTCCTTTTTTAGCATCGCTCTGGCCATAGGAGAGTCAATAGAAATGTAATCGTTACGACCATAGATCTCATCAGGGCCAACTATGCGAAAAGCTTTTGTTTCACCATTATCATTTTCAACCTCTACCCATGCCCCAAAGAAAACCTTGCCGACTTGTTGAGGAGAGTAGTCAATAACTTTGACTGCTTCGATGCGCTTTCTAAGGAACCTAATTCGAGAATCTATCTGTCTAAGTAATCTTTTATTTTCTTTATAATCGGCATTATCTGAACGATCGCCAAGGCTAGCAGCCCAAGCTACTTTTTTTGTTATTTCAGGTCTGTAGTCGCGCCAAAGGTAATTAAGCTCTTTATTTAGCTTGTCTAATCCTTCACGCGTTATTAGATTGGTATACAATTAGTTTGCCCCATCCCAATATTACAAATACTGCAATGCTTTTTTAACAGCATCTAAAGTTGCAACCGGGAGAAAGTTATCTTTATCATTACTTGATAATATACTACCGTTTGGCCCCACTTCCAAACCTGCTCGGCGCATAAACTCTTTAGATATGAGGTATTCAAGATCTTCTACTTCTAAGTCAGTCTATTTTGAGTTTGGTGACGAAGACTACCCACCTTCATAAAATTCTATGACTGGACCAATCGGTACTATATCTCCTTTGCTAGTTTTTCAGCTGCTAATGCTTGAGAGTAGAAAATGTTATCTTGAAGCCTAACTATAGGGTCTTTTAATTTTTCTATCCAAATGAAGCTTTCCTTTATTGAAACTACAAAGATTATAATAACCAGACAGCAAATTAAATTTTAGCGTGTGTTATAGATATTACGGCTATAAAAAATCTAAAGCTTTTTTTATAGCGTCAAGGGTAGCCGCTTTAAAAACAGCATGCTTATTTTCATCAATAAGCTCCCCATAATCCGTTGGCGTTAATTTCCATTTGCTTTGAAAGCTATTTGATAATAAATATTCTAATGCTCTGCGCTCTTGATTCGATAGTTTATGCTCAGAACCAAGCCCAGTAGACTTGTAGTCATAAATATCAATTTGAAGGTTTGGTGGAATAATTTCTTGTAGCTTTTTTCGAGTCGCAATTAGCTCGGAAGCTTGAATTTTTGCTAGTAATCGATGCTTTGGATTGTTTATTTCATCTATCCAGTCTAACCCTTGATGCTTTTGCTTACCAAGATCTTTTACTGGGCTGTTCTCTGCAAATGATGCAATAAGTGCTCTATACTTTTCACCCGATTTATTACGAATACTTTGTGCTTTTGGAACCCCTCGTTGAGTGCCTAACTTTGATATTGTAGAAATAGAATAGTCATCAACACCTCTTTTTCTTTGCTCCATACAAACCCTATAGATTGCTTCGAGGGTTTCACTAATCTTAGTAGAGCAACCTTTTTGTAATTCAGTTAGTAGATCTTCAGGTGACATACTCATAACTCACTATTAATTAACGTATTATTTTTATTAATAAATTCGATTTCAGACTTTGAAATCTGTTCATCACCAAGAAGGTCGGAGAGCTTAATATCACAATTAATTACACGACTAACTTTTGACCATGTTTTTAAACGAGACTTTAAAAGGCGCGCTAATTGATTTCCAGCGTGCAATTGTTGCTCTTCTGTGAGTAAGAATAAGCCGGGAGATATTTCATTGAATACAGCCATTTTATCCAACTGTTGAGATCTTGGAATTATGGCATGCGATGCATTGGCCGACTCATAAATCGTTGCATTCTCACAAACCTCTTGAAGTTGCTCAAATGAAGATGTCTCTTCTAAAGATATTTCTATTTCTGAATCACTCATTTTAACGAGGGACAAGCTGTCTTTTTGATTAGCTATTGATTGTGTCATTTTAATTAGCTTGTAGGACGACTGTAAGTCACATAAGAGCATATCCATTTTTTTTGCTGCACTTTCATATTCTGACTCAGTTTTTCTTATTTTTAACTCAAGAATTTTACGCTCTGATAAGTCAATTTTTTCATTTTTTAAATTAGCTACGTATTCTCGGCGATCTAATTCGTCTAAACTTTTCTCAAGCATAGTAATTTTACTTTGTAACTTTGTGCATTGAGATGACTGGGTGTTAGAGTGAAATAATATTTCGTTAGTGATGGATAGCAACCCACCAATAAATGCGGGGCCTGTAATAAAATGACGACAGCGAAGACAATTTTGCGTCCCTAGATAACCAGATGGAGCCGGTACACGTAATGATGTACCACTACCATTAAGTTCTCCGCCATCTTCACAGCGAGTTGCGGCATATGGGCAGATACCATAATCCCTGAAAATGAAGTTCCCTGCTGGAATAGAGTTTGTTAATGAATTTAGTAACTCTTCATTATTTGATACCAATTCATTTTTTACTTTCTCTATTTTATTTTGTTCAATTAAACTCTGAGTAGCGTCAACCCTCGTTTTTAATGCTTCTTTCTCGCCCTGCTCTAATCGCTTTCTAATATCGCCTTGCGTAATTTTGCAGTAATAAATAGACATTACAATTGATGAGTGCCCCACAACTTTCATAACTATTTCAATAGGCATCCCCATTTCCATTATATAAGCCGTTATAAGGCTCACACGCATTGAGTGAGGGGTATACTTAGACTTATACTGATTTAACGTTGCTTCCTTCCCTGATAGCGTTGCAAGCTCTAAATTTGATGGTTGAACATTATAAAGTGCGGCAGCTAACCTTGGTGTTAGGGAATTACCAACACTTTGTGGCTCAATATCCTGATACGCCCTAAATAAAAAACAATTTATTCCTTTAGCCTTAAGTTGCAACTCATTTAAATTTGTTCTTTTACAACTAGACCAGTTCGTAGGGTTATCTATAGGATTATATTTTTGCTGCCACTTACGAAGTTTTACTAACCAATAAATAAGGTCTTCAGGTATCCAAGGTATTGAATAACCTTGACCATTATTACTTGTTTTGTTTGTAGTGATAAACATCCCTGCGTTTTCGTCAGGCATTCTTTTAATAAACGCTTGGTTTTTTGTTAACCCCGAAAAAATAGATTTATTTTTTTCCCAAATTATTTTTCCATTTTGATCAACATTAGCTATTACATCATCTGCTTCACCTGAATCATTATATGCAATCTGACGACCCCGTAATGGAACTTTTGTTAAAGTGAACGTATGCAACCAATTTATTGGAGACCACATATAAAGCTGATCTCCAATCTTTTTTATCACGCAATCAGGGTCACTTCGATCTACTTCCTTCGATGATACTTTCAGCCAATCAGCATCAAATTTTTGCAAATGCTTTAGGTCTTTAAAAGTTTTTGCATTAGCTGGAATTATCCACTCTTGGGCCTTTTTAACAAAGTAATACTGCAAGCAAGGTTTAGTTGACTCAGCGCGTTGCGGAGACATCACACTTGCTGAATTTGATAGCAGCGATAAAGGATTTCTAGCATCCATTACACGAATGATCTCTCCAGTCTCCTCATCTTCACTAGTTAGATCGTTGGTAATTACAAAGTCTAAAAATTCATTCACTGCAATTATCAAGTTACGCCGCATATTATCGGTATTCAACTTTTCTAATTCTTGCTTTAAGGGTCTAATATTAACCTTTTGCTTTGTAAGAAATGCTTCTGGAGTTAAGCTTTTATCGTGTTTTTCTATATAAATTCGAACGAATCGACAAAGCAAAGAGTTTTTAGAACCTCCGCCTAATGCTTGGGTCATAAATTCTTCTATTTTTACAGCCCAAGCTATATATGGTTTTGCAATAAATTTTAAATTGTAAGGCTCTTTTTTACCTAAAAATTTAAACCAATTTTCCCATTCACTTTCCCATACCCCCTGTGGGTCATTTGGTATTTGAGGGTCATCTTGCTTTTTAACAAATGCCCTGTATTCCTTTTGTGATTTGAGAGCTAATGGCTTAATAATACTCTTTAACTTTTTATAGGAATAAAAATCAGGGACATCAAATGTATCTTTATAGCTCACCCACTCATCCTTAAAAACCCTCTCTGGATGTGCAATTAGGCCTGGTATGCTTTTGTAATTTTCTAAATGTAATCTTGAGTTAGTAATACCGTTTTTTTTGCATATTGCTTTGTATTCACCCAATGTTTTTATTGATACAGGTATATTTAATGGAAGGCTCGAGTCACCTTTAAGTTTGCTCATTTAATCTCTCTCATCTTACTACGAATATCTTCTGAGGTTGGTTGTATATATACCAAGCAGGATAGAGAGCTCTTATGATGCATTGCTTTTTGAATTTCAACTTGGCTTAAACCAAGTTGTCGTGCGCGATAACCATATGCATGCCTGTGTCCATGCTCTGTAGTTCCAAGCTCTTTTTGAACTTCCAACCCAATTTTTTTTACTGCTCTTTTATGAATTCGCTGAAAGTTTTTTATCGTTTCAGGCGCTCCTGTGGAGTTGGTAAATGCAAATGGGTGAGTGTCTGTTTTTGCCGGCTCTACCCGTTGATATTTAAGATAGTTAACCCAAGATATTAAAAATTCTTTTGCTTTTTCAGGCGGGTTAAATATCACTTCAAAATAGCCGTCTTTATTTGTGAGTAAAGGTGACTTCCAACCCGCATATAGTCTTTCTGATAATCGGTATGTATTTCTTGGTTTATAGAAAGTGCTTTCGAGTAAGTATTCTCGCCTATTTGCAAAACTACTGTCAGGTGAGCGGCCTATTTCTGGATGATAGACCCTAACTAATGCTTCATCTCGATATATTGGGTGTAAAGTTATATCTGAAACATAAAGGTGAAATAGCTCACTTTTACGTAATCCACCATAATTTAATAACATGGTCATAGCTTGAGATTTATAGTCTGGTGTTGAGCCTTTTACCATTCCAATATAAAGAAGCTTTTCAAAGTGCTCATCGGGGAATTTCATCGCTTTTTCATTATTTATTTTAGGCTCTAATAACCGATCAATGAATCTTACTCTCTTCGCATTAAAGGCAGCGTCATTTTGATTAGATAAATGATTTAGGAACACATTTGCGTGCTTATGATAATATGCACACCAATTTAATCTCTCTTCATAACTGGTTGCTTTTCTGAAGGGGTTTATCCTTGATGAGTCAAACCCTTCCTGTAAAGCTAAAAAATCAGAGTAATGCGTTATATGAAATAATATATTATTTGCATCTCTAGGCTTTCTTGCCTTCCAATACAATCCAAGTTCGTCATCCATTTTATCGTAATCGATTGTTCCTACTAATAGTGCTTTAGTAAAACCTTTTAATAATAAAGTTGAGTTTTCAAAGTTTGGTACGACATCAATATATGTGAGTAGGAGCTTTAAAGAAAATATAGAGCGCTCTTTCCATGACTCACTTTTAGAGCTGTACCAAGCAAGATATCTTATATGTGATATCACGACACCTTTCTCTGTATAAAGAGCTGGTAACTCACAAATACTACCAGCCTCTTTATCATGATACTTTACGTTTATTTTTTGGATGTATGCCATACTTTTTATTATATAGTATATTTACTTTTCCTTAATACTAACTCTTTTCTATCATCTAACAAGTATTAAAGTAGTGATTTTAGTATATATTTGGGTGGGGTTATAATATCAGTACAACAAGCGTTTGCTACGCCAAATTGACCGTCGTGTACGCTATTTACGCAAACGCATACCTGATTTAAAAATCATCGACTACTCTCCCGTTCAAGATGGAAAAGTGTTTTTTGGTGCATGGGTCGAAATTGAAAACGAAGAAGGTGAAACTAAAAAATTCAGAATTGTCGGACCTGATGAAATTTACGACCGAAAAGATTACATATCGATAGACTCACCTATGGCGCGGGCGCTGATTAAAAAACAAGTAGATGACGATTTTGAGGTACCTACTCCTCAGGGTAAAAAACAGTGGTATGTAAACAGTATCGATTACCAAAAAAAGAAATAAAAAGTTTTGATTCAGATCATGTTAACTTTTGATTGTGTAAATTAAACCAATAAGCTATAACTGAATTATTCAAGTTGATTTGTTTAATTTGAAAGCAGTTAATTAAGGTCGTGGTTATGTCAAACATAGTACAGCGCATATTAAATAATGCCGTATTGTTTGCACTTTTAATGAGTGTAAGTTTGACGCTGCATGCCAGTAACACTGAAGTAAACCTTGATAACGCTAAACTATCTAATCACTTTATTGCTTGTGACATTCCTGACCAAGCAAACCTCGATTTTGACGTAGACTCTCACGTTAATACTATTACCTTTAGGTCGCCTCAACCACTTCCTAATGTCGTAGATTCTTTTTATAAGAGCACCAACCTAAACAGACCTTTTAGCACTGCGTACCAACGCGGACCACCTAGCTATTTAATTTAATTCATTATTTTACAACTTAATTAAATTTTATAACTACTAAGGTGACTACTATGTCTAACTTTAAAGAATTACGTACTCAAAATGTTTCTCACGGCGTTATTGCAAGCACATTTGCAGATGACCAACCATTGATTGATTTATCATCTCCAGCGCTAAAAATGGTAAATAACTTTACTCAAAAAACGCCTATTCGTGCAGAGCATACAACAACGATTACAGATGCACTTAAACAAGTTAGCTCGCAACAATCTGATTTTGTTTTAGTAACCGACGAGAACCAAAAATTGATTGGTCTTGTTTCTAGCGCCGATTTACAAAGCTCTAAAATTACTATTATTGCAGAGCGTTTAAATACCCCACGAAGTGAAGTAAGCTTGCGCGATATTATGACGCCAATTAGCCGACTTACAGGTGTAAGCATGCAAAGTTTAAGCTATGCATGTATTGGTGATGCGCTGCAAACAATGGAGCATCAAGGTGTAATGTTTTTATTAGTAACAACAGCAAGTAGCGAAATTTGTGGTTTAATTTCAGCTCGCCAAATAGCTAAAACATTACATATTCCACTGCATATTAGCCCTATTGCTCACTCTTTCAGTGAAGTATTAGAAAACATTGAGCACCCTCACTAGGGCGCTCTTTTAGTTGAATTGATTTACTCCCCTCCCAACCATCTTAAAGCAAGTGAAATAGCTTGCTTTAAGAGCTTTTTATTACTACCTCCTGTGATATTATTCAAGCAATTAACGGCGCCAGTAACACGCTTCTGGTCTTATTTTATTGTATAAAAAGGTTTTTGCATGAGCGATATCTCTGCACGTTTAGCCGATGAGTTAAACGCACAGCAGCAACAGGTTGTTGCAGCTACAAAATTACTTGATGAAGGCGCAACTGTTCCTTTTATTGCCCGCTACAGAAAAGAAGTTACCGGCGGCCTAGACGACACCCAATTACGCCTTTTAGAGCAGCGTTTATCGTATTTACGTGAACTAGAAGAGCGCCGTAGTTTTATTTTATCGACCATCGAATCGCAAAATAAATTAACGCCAGAGCTAAGTGCCGATATAACTAATGCACAAAGTAAAACTGAACTTGAAGATTTATACCTACCTTATAAAGCTAAGCGCCGTACTAAAGGCCAAATAGCAATTGAAGCTGGTTTAGAGCCTCTTGCAGATGCACTATTTAAAGATGCTAACCTTGACCCAGAGCAACAAGCAGATCAATTTGTAAGTGCTGAAAAAGGCTTTGCAGATACAAAAGCTGTACTCGAAGGCGCTAAATTTATCTTGATGGAGCGCTTTGCTGAAGACGCAAAATTACTTGCTAAATTTAGAAGTCACATAAGCCAAAACGGCGCAATTGAAAGCACTGTAATTAAAGGCCAAGAGCAAGCTGGTGCAAAATACCGTGACTACTTCGAGCATCAAGAACTTCTCAAAAAAGTACCTTCTCACCGTGCGCTTGCTATGCTTAGAGCCCGAAATGAAGGTGTACTTCAGTTAAATGTTAATCCAGAGCCTAGCGCTGAAAATTCAGCGCAACTATGTGCCAACATGATTGCTGACCATTACCGTTTAGATATTAAATATAAAGCGGCAAGTCCTTGGTTATTAAACGTTGTGCAATGGGCGTGGAAAATTAAGTTAGGATTACACCTAGAGAATGAATTTTTTGCAGCAATGCGCGAAAAAGCAGAAGCTGGTGCAATCGACGTATTTGCTAAAAACTTAAAAGATTTATTAATGGCAGCACCTGCAGGCCCCCGTACTACTTTAGGTCTTGATCCAGGCCTTCGTACTGGCTGTAAGATTGCCGTTGTTGATAGCACAGGTAAATTACTAGCTACACAAACTATTTTCCCTCATGCACCACAAAATCATTGGGATAAATCAGTGCGTACGTTAGAGCAACTTTGTCGTCAGCATAAAGTTGAGCTAATTGCGATTGGTAACGGTACTGCATCACGCGAATCAGATAAGTTGGTTGCTGAGCTTATGAAAGCAAACAGCGAACTTAAGCTTAGTAAAATTATGGTTAGCGAAGCGGGTGCATCGGTTTACTCAGCTTCTGAATTTGCAGCTAATGAATTCCCAGATTTAGATGTTTCTATACGAGGGGCTGTCTCTATTGCGCGCCGCCTTCAAGATCCTCTTGCTGAACTTGTTAAAATTGAGCCAAAATCAATTGGTGTTGGCCAATACCAACACGATGTATCGCAAAGCCAATTAGGCCAAAGCCTTATTTCAGTAGTTGAAGACTGTGTAAACTCAGTAGGCGTAGATTTAAACATGGCATCGGTACCGCTACTTACACGCGTATCTGGTTTGAACAAAACATTAGCGCAAAATATCGTTAATTATCGCGATGCTAACGGCACATTTACTAAACGTAGTGAGCTTAAAAAGGTTGAGCGTTTAGGGCCAAAAGCATTTGAACAAGCGGCTGGTTTTTTACGTATTAACAATGGTAGCGATCCTCTAGATAACTCATCAGTTCACCCTGAAGCTTATCCTGTTGTTAAACGTATTTGTGAACGCAATAGCGTCGATGTCAGTAACCTAATTGGTAACAGCGACTTTTTAACTAAACTTGCTGCTAACGATTACACTGACGAAAAATTTGGCTTACCGACCGTTACCGACATTATTACTGAGCTTGATAAACCAGGTCGAGATCCTCGCCCTGAATTTAAAACAGCTGAGTTTAAAGCCGGTGTTGAAAAAATTAGTGACCTAAAACCAGGTATGATTTTAGAAGGCGTGGTTTCAAACGTTGCTAATTTTGGTGCGTTTGTTGATGTAGGTGTTCACCAAGATGGTTTAGTGCATATTTCAGCAATCACGAATAAATTTATATCAGATCCGCGTGAAGTTGTTAAAGCTGGTGATATTGTAAAGGTTAAAGTTGTTGAAGTAGACGCTGCACGTAAACGTATAAGCTTTACTATGCGCTTAGATGACGACATTGACACAAGTAATAAGTCAGCAGCGCCAGCTACGCAAAAGCCACAAGCACGTGCTAATAATTCGCAACCTCGCGCTGCAAAGCCTAAACGTGACAACGGTAATGCGTTAATGGGTAATGCATTTGCCGATGCGTTCGCTAATGCTAAAGTGAAAAAATAATAGTTGTACAGCTAAGCTAAAACGAAAAAAACCGCGTAAGCGGTTTTTTTGTGGTTACGTTTTACTAAATTATTAACTTAACGCTGAAAAACTACTTTGGCTCGCTGGCGATGTAGCCATTTGATAAAAGTTAGCAATACGCCCCGCCCGTGCCTCAACATCGGCATCACGTGTTTGCTCATCACTTTTAGCTGTTTTTGTATCGTTGCTTTCATCGCTAGAGAATGACGCTTCAAGTTTACTTTTTGCGTCTTCGTCGTCTTCTTTTTCAGGTTGTGCAAGCTCAGCTTGAGCCGCTGCTAGCTTTTGCGTAGCATCTGCGGCAATAGAGCGATCAGCTCCCGAAGGCTCTGCAGGCGCTAATGCGGCAGCTCGTACCGTTTGCATTTTGTCTATAGTCGCTTGCGGGTCACCCGGAATTTCTGACACATCTATTTGTACTTCTCCGCCAACTGCGTAGTTAGTACCATCTGGGCCACGTTGATACTCATAGCTTGGCGAGCCAGCATGTTGCCCACCTACAGAAGCGTGCGCTTGCTCGTGTATTCGTACTTCAGTATCTCGTGCTTTTAGCTCTGTAATTTGTTGTTGTTCTTGTTCTAATTGCAGCTCTTCTTGCTCAGATTCTTTTTTCTCAATTGCTTCACTTTCTTCCTCAGAGCCCTCAGGGTTTTCTGAGTTTCCATCGCGCTGCTGAACTGACTTTTCGTCTGCTATTTTTCCCGTTGCGTTATACGTCGCACCATCGCTACTGCCTGGTAATTTTGCTTTTTCAGAATCACTTTGCGCTTTGGTTTCTGTATTGCTTGCGCTACTAGATGCGGGAGCAGGAATAACTTCGCGTAGTTGGTTGTCACGCCGTGCAGTTTCCGTATAAACATTTGCAGTGTTTATATTGATAGACGGAAATGGCGTGACAATATTCATAATACTAAACTTTAATATCGATTAACGTGCCAAGTACATCATCGGCCGTTTGAATTGATTGCGTATTTGCCTTGGCATTAAACTCTTCAACTTTTAAGTTAACAAGCGCTTCATCAACACGAGCTGGCTGTGCTACAGGTGCAGTAATAGCTTCTTCAGGGCGTGCTGCTGTAAGCTGACGTTGCTGCGCTAATTGTGCGTCATCTTGCTGTTCTATACTGGCACGGTTAATCTCAGCACTGGCTTTTTCAATACCTTGGCTAGCTCGATTAAACCCTTCTACACCACTATTAAATACAGATCCGATTGGCATATTAAAACCTCCACCAAATAAACATTGTTTAATTATCGCTCAGGTTCTGCTCAAAATAAAGCTTTAAACAGCGCTATTCTTAGCTCTATTTTAAAGCATTGATTTAACGACAGATAAAAACTCACTTTTATGAGAAATAAATGGCGCGTGCGACGCTTTATCTAGCACCTCGTATTCAAACTCAGTATTTAGTACTGACATTTCACTAATTGCTTTATAAGGCACTAAGGCATCAAGTCGGCCAAATACTCCTTTGATAGGTACTGGGCAATGAGCAAATAAATCACGTAAATCGTCGTTTTGTAAAATATCTAAACCAGCACTCAGGGCGTCGCTTTGTGGTGCGCTGTACTGGTTTAGTAATTGTTTAAGCAGCTTTATATCATCACGCGCCGACTCGCTACCCATCGCTTGAATAGCTAAGAAGCGCTCTATTGTTTTTTCTCGATGATTAACTAACTGCTCTTTAAACTGCGCCAATACATTCGCTTTTATTCCGGGCCAATTATCTGCCTCCGCAAAAAAAGGAGTCGATGCAATTAAAATAACTTTTGATACTTTTTCAGGCCAATGCTTAGCAATATAAAGTGCAAATAATCCACCTAACGACCACCCCATTAAAATGGTCTTCGGCTTTAACTGCTTACTTAAAGTTTCTGCTGCATCATGCAAAGTATAAGGGCTTGGGCAAACATGGTTATTACCAAACCCAGGTAGGTCAAGGCTACGTACACTTCCTGAATATAAAAACTCAAGTTCTGGCTGTACTAACTGCCATACGCCCTGATTCATTCCCCAACCATGTAATAACACTAACTCATTTTGCATATTTGCCTAACCTTTACCAAACTTAGGCTCATCATAACGTTTAAAAAGGCGATTGCAATGCAAGGAGCGAGTCAGTGAAACAAGCCGTTTTAAATTGGTTATTTCCCTCTTATTGCATGCAATGTCAAAATACGATTACGACCTCTTTAGGGCTTTGTGATTATTGCCTTGAAGATTTACCATTGTTTGATTTTAGTAAGCATAAGAATTTACTGCATCGACCCGATATTGTTGAGATGTTTCCTAATTGCGAGTTTGATAAATTATTTGCCTGTGCTTTTTATCAACCTCCCTTTGAACATTGGCTTAAAAGGCTAAAATTTAATAATCAAATTCATTATAAAAAGGCACTGCAGCAAGTTATACAAAAACAATTAACGCAGTTTTTTGAGCAAAGCCCTACTTTGCCAGATACCTTTATTATTTTACCTCTTCATAAAAGCCGATTCATTACTCGCGGGTTTAATCAGGTAAGCCAAGTTTGGCAACCATGTTTAGCTAATTACGCATCAGTGAGTAACGTACTTATTCGCAATAAAAAAACACGAGCCCAGTCGGAACTATCTAAAGCAAAGCGTATTAAAAACTTAAAAAATGCCTTTATTTGTACAGAGGATATGGGCGGTAAAACAGTCGCTATTGTTGATGATGTGATGACGACAGGGGCAACATTAAACGCAGCTACTAGTGCACTAAAACAAGCAGGCGCTAAACAAGTGTGGGCTTTTACAACTTGCTTAACGCCTATTTAATTATTAAAAAGTATATACCAATCCGCAATAATACTTAATCATTTTGCGGGGCTAAACGTGTCGCTACCTGTGTTAAAAAATTCTCATTTACGACTGCATGGATGCAGAAGGTAGAGCAATGCAGGAGCAATTGCCGAGAACAACTAAATAGCGAATTTTTTGCCTAGCTATCAACACGTTTTTCCATCCTCAAAATAGATCACTTAATTAAGCGAATTGGTATTATTCGCCATTTGCACGAAACGTATGACCAAAAAATAAAGCGTTGCTTAGTAGTCGACTAGTCCCATACCAGTAACCTCTAAATACAGGGTCGTCGGTCATGCCTATTACTGTACCTCGTCCGTATGAGTGAGCAATTAAGCCTGCGCCGCCAGCAACTTGCTCAACATTAACGGCATCGGTAAAGCCTGCCAATAATGGATTTTTAGTGTAGGTAAGTATATTTACGAACGGAGCATCGGAAGCTTCTAGCAACCAAGTACTGTTTTTGAATACGGGCAATGTATTACGCTTAAGTGAAAATGTAAGCGGATGAGTTAAATCTACATTAGTATTAAAAATAGCACCTGCAATGCGTTGACGTCCTGCTAAATGATCTTTATCGCCATAACTTAAATCTGTCGTTTTAAATGCACTTGCTACATCTTGTCGTGATAGATAGCTTGCTTTGAGTAATTGCTGATCAGCTAAAAATTTAGCGCCGCCTTTGTGACCCCAAATAACGCCGCCTTTTCTTACCCAGCTTTTAATAGCAACTTTGTCGGCATCAGATAGGCTATTGTAATTGCCATGAGCAAGCACAATATGACTGTAGTCACTTAACTCGAGTGAACTAAAGCGGTTCATTTCAACAATTGTTGGTGCAACACCTACAAAGCGATCTAGGTAATACCACACTTCGCCGACTTCGTACTGGCTTGCGCCTTGCCCGCCAATAAGCAGTACTTTTGGAGCACTAACAACCGCCATTGATCGCGACCCTAAATCGGCTCCTTTACTTGTTAAACCTGATGTAATCGGTTTGATTGCAATACCAAACTCATTTTGTGCTTTATTTAGCAAGGTAATCCAATCTGTATTTGTTTGTAGTCCAGCCGGTATAATAATACTTCCAGGTTTAAAATTAATTTCTCCTGATGTTGATTTAGCCGTTAATGCTTTTAGCGCTACACGTGCTTTTATACCTTGCTGTAATAAGCTATTTAACATTTTAGGTGCTAAATAATCATCCCACGAAAAACCAAATGCGTAACCTTCGGTGAGTGAAGAAAATGATGGGGTTGCTACTTTTTCCCATGCTTTATCAGCAACCTTTAATCCCCAACTACTTTTAACTTTAGAAAATGGCAAATTAAACGCATGCGCTAATGTCCAGCCAGATACATCGTAAAAAGTATTATCAGCAAAGTTTTTTTGCTCACTAAAAATCGCTTTTACCAAACGATATTGTGGTTGTGCTAATGGTACAAAATAGCTATGTGTACTGAAATTCTTACCATCTGCTTTTAATGATTTAGTAAGTGGGTAAGCGTTAATTTGATGCTGCTTTAACAATTCTAAAAAGTGCTTAATACGGGTGTTGTCGCTTGCACCTTCAACAACATAACCTTCAAAGCTTTCATCGCTGGCTAAATCAGTAGCCTGATTATAAAATTTAGCTTGGTAATCCAATAACGCTTGGCGGTTATCAACTGCTGCCTTAAAGGTAGATAAACTCGTTAACAGTTGATTTTTAATAGTGAAAGGAAAGCTCAAGGGTCCATTTATGGTGTCTTGAATATGTCCACGAGAACTTGCCTGCTCAAATAAAATGCCTATGCCACCATTTACATCGGGATAGGTTGAACCTTTACCGTAATAGAAGTCATCAAAGCTTTCTTCAGTAAAATAAAGTGCATTGTTTTCATCTAACGTTTTTGCGTGATAGTTAGCAATCGCTTTAGTTAACGTTACATTTTCATCAGGTGTTATTGGGTGTTTACGGCTTGGAATACCTGGTTGAAAAAAGTAACTGCTATTAGGCCCCATTTCATGAAAATCGGTTAAGACATTTGGTTTCCACTGATGAAATTTAGCAATACGCGCGCGCGATTCAGGATGCTGTAGTAATAACCAGTCACGATTTAAATCAAACCAGTAATGATTGGTACGACTACTTGGCCAGTTTTCAACATGTTCACGGGTTTTAGGGTCGCTTGATAAGTTCATACCTCGGTTACTGTTGGCCCAATTAGCAAAACGAGCAAGTCCGTCAGGATTAAGCGAAGGGTCGAGTAAAATAACCGTGTTATTTAATAACTCATCTATTTCAGCACCTTGTGCAGCAGCTAAGTAATACGCCACCAGCAAAGATGAGTTACTACCTGATGACTCATTACCATGCACACTATATCCCATCCATACAACGGCAGGCTGCTTTGTAGAATTAGCATCTGATACATCGTTACTTAAGCGTGCTAAGTGAGCTTGGCGTGTCTGCTCTATGCTTGATAACTTGTCAGCTGCTGTAATTGTTAGCATTACTAACGGGCGTTGTTCATGTGTGCGGCCAATCACTTCAAAATTTATACGGTCGCTTTTATCAGCAAGTATTTCCATATAACGTACGAGCTGATCGTGTCTTACGTGCCACTCTCCTACTTCGTAACCGAGTACTTGCTCAGGAGTAGGAATTGAAGGGTCAAATTTTACATCTTGTTCAAAATAATACGAAAGTGGCTTAGCTACACTTGAAAAGCTAAGCAACACCACCATTAATGTTAATACCAAACGCATATAAATCACTCAAAAAATGTTCGTTGTTTGCACGCTACCATTGCTTAAAATAGATGCCAACTTTTTACGCTCAACACTAGCCGCAACACGATGAGCGGAGTATGATACGCAGTATCCGAGTAATTTAGTCAAGTATAGATGGTTTTATGATTTCTATTTCCGAAACAGCGCAAGCGCATTTTGCTAAACTATTAGCAGATCAATCACAACAAACCAATATTCGTGTGTTTGTTGTAAACCCTGGTTCATCACAAGCGGAATGTGGTGTGTCTTATTGTCCAGAAGACGCTGTAGAAGCGAGCGATATTCGCCTAAACTTTAACGGTTTTGATGCCGTTGTAGATGCAGAAAGTGCTCCATTTTTAGAAGAAGCTGAAATCGATTTTGTTACCGACAAAATGGGTACTCAGTTAACGCTAAAAGCACCAAATGCAAAGGCGCGTAAAATAGGTGACGATGCATCGTTAAACGAACGTGTACAGCACATGCTAGAAACCGAAGTAAATCCACAACTTGCTAACCACGGTGGTCAAGTAAGCCTTGTTGAGATTACAGCTGCAGGTATAGCTATACTTCAGTTTGGTGGTGGTTGTAACGGTTGTTCTATGATCGATGTAACACTAAAAGAAGGCATTGAAAAAGAAATGATAGCTAAGTTTGAAGAAATCACCGGTGTTGCTGATATAACAGAACACGAAGCGGGCGATCACTCTTACTATTAGGCCTTGTAAATGCTAAAGCAGCTTATCTATCGCTTAGGGAGCAATCCTAAGCTGAGCTTAAAGCGCTTTTTTCGCGGCTTAGCACTGTTTGTGCTAGCCGTGATATTCATATCTATTGGGTATTACACCCACTACAGCTTACAAATAATTGGCGTTATAATTTTACTCCCCGCATTATTTTTTGCCGGTTGGGGCTACTGCGGTATTTTTGCCAATCGTTTTTCACAAGTTTTAAAAGATATGGGCCCTAAACACCACGACCCCGATCTCTGGAAATAAACCATTTATTTAGTTTAATCTAATAGCTGATTATTTATTTTTAAGTGGTGATATTTAATTATTAATGTAACCCCGCGCATTAACATAAAACAGCTCATAGCCAGCCATAACCCGTTATTTTGCAAGTCTATAAACACCCAAAACACACCAAAAAAGCCAACTCCAGCTGAAAGTATCATACTGTTACGCATGTTCTTTGCTCGCGTAAGCCCTACAAAAACACCATCAAACAAAAAGCAACTCATGGCCAAAATAGGCAACACTATTAGCCATGGTAAATAGTGTGTTGCCTCTTGAATAACCTCTGGCACATTGGTTAAAAGCTTGATTATACCGCTGCCGAATAATGCAAAAAAAGCGCTATATAAGACGCCAAAAAGCATGCCCCAAAATACACTTATTTTAACCCAAAGCTCTATATTTTTAACGCTTCCTTGGCCCTTAGCTTGCCCTACTTTTGCCTCAGACGCGTAAGCAACGCCATCAAGAGCAAAACTCACCAACATTAGAAAGTTAAGTAAAACAGCATTAGCAGCTAATGTGGTTTCGCCTATACGCGCTGCGTAAAACGTCATAAAACTAAAGCATAATTGCAGTATTAAAGAGCGAATAAATATATCTCTATTCAAACTCAATAATTCAGCCATTTTGCTAATACTCAACCAATTCGGTACATTTAGATCAATGTCTTGTTTTTTAGCTAGTTTAACCACTAAAAACAGTGCAAATACTAAAGCCGTATAATCAGCAATAAGTGAAGCCCACGCAGCGCCTGCAACTGCCCAATCTAAATAAACAACAAAATAAATATCGAGTACTATATTAACGATATTAGTGACGAGTAATAAATAAAATGGGCCTCGACCATAATGTACACCAAGCATCCAACCCAGTAACACTAAATTACACAATGCTGCTGGAGCACTAAAAATACGAATGCTAAAATACTGATACGCTTGGATAAGTACATCGCTATTGGCGGCGGAGAGGTAAGCAATAGCGTGCTTTATTAATGGGGATAACACAATTAATAGCACGGCCACTGCGCTTGCAAGCAATAGGCTTCGTTTAAGTAAAGCGGCAAGTTGGGTTAAATCGTTTTTTCCGTATGCTTGTGCCACGAGTCCCGTGGTGCTCATTCTTAAAAAACCAGCAAGCCAAAATAAAATAGATATAACTGCAGAGCCAAGGGCAATACCCGCTAAGTAATGAGCGCTTCCTAAGTGCCCAATTACAGCGGTATCAACAATTCCTAACAACGGCACTGTGATATTTGATAGTATCATCGGACCCGCTAACAACAGCAAGCTTTTATGGTGTGCCTTATTATGTATAAGAAATTGTTTCATTTAGTATTATTTATCCTCATTAGTATATCTGTGCGGGCTCAAGCAGCCGTTATTTTACAGTATCATCATGTTAGTGAAACCCTACCCGCTGTAACGAGCGTTAGCGCCAATACATTCACTAAACATTTGAGCTATTTAAAAGAGCACAACTTTAACGTTATTCCTCTTAATGACTTAATAAGCGCACTTCAGCAAGGTGAAACCTTACCTGATAAAACTGTCGCCATCACCTTTGATGATGGTTATAACAATAACTATGAACAAGCCGCGCCTATTTTAGAAAAGTTTGGCTACCCGTACACTATCTTTGTAAATCCTAAATTAATAGACGAGGGCATGAGCTACGTAATGGGGTGGGATAAGCTCAAAGAATTATCTAAAAAAGGGGCATTAATAGCCAATCATAGCGGACAACATGATTACTTACACCTTAAGCTTGAAAACGAAACCGATGCACAATGGCAATCACGTATTAAGCAAGATATTCTTAGCTCTCAAAAGCGTATAAAAGAAGAAATAGGCCACGACTATAAATACTTAGCATACCCGTATGGTGAGTTTAATAACGAGCTGCAAGCACTTGTGACAGAGCTTGGTTTTGTGGGTATTGGTCAGCACTCCGGCGCTGTAAATAAAGACTCTAATTTTAGCCGCTTACCGCGTTTTCCTGCATCAGGCTTTTACAGCAAACTAGAAACTCTTATTACTAAGCTTAACTCACGCGCGTTTAATATCACCAATTTAACTTATCAAGATAGCGTTACACAACAAAATCCACCCACGCTCACAATTGAATTTAAAATGGGTGACTTTCATAAAAGCCAATTTGCCTGTTACGTATCAAGCGTAGGCCAAGCAGATTTAAAATGGGTAAATAAAAATACAGTCGAAATAACCTCACCAAAGGTGCTTAATAAAGGACGCTCTCGTTTTAATTGTACGGCCCCTTCTATTTCTAGCCCTGGTGATTATTTTTGGTTTTCGCAGCCTTGGGTAATTGAAGCGCCTAAACCTTAACTGCCTGATGTAATAGTCGCTGGGTTATTTTATCCAGCGCAACTATCTCGTCTGCTGCATTTAACTCAGCGGCAGCCTTAGGCATACCCCATACCACCGATGAGTACTCATCTTGAGCCAAGGTATACGCACCGTTTTGTTTTAGTGCAAGTAACCCTTTTGCGCCATCACTCCCCATCCCTGTTAGTATGGCTGCAACTACGTTTTTAGCTCCTGTCTCAACTAATGAGTTAAACAGCACATCTACCGCAGGTTTATGTCTGTTGACCGGCTCGCCATCATCAAGCTGGCAATACAAGCTAACACCTCGCTTTTTAATACTTAAATGAAAACCACCTGGTGCTATATAAGCCCAGCCAGTGCTAAGCTTATCGCCATGTTCAGCCTCTTTCACATTTATCGTGCATGTACGATTCATTCGCTCAGCAAATGAGGCGCTAAACACAGGAGGAATATGCTGAGTAATTACAATGGGCGGGCAATTTTGTGGCATTTTAATAAGTACTTCTTTGATAGCCTCAGTACCCCCCGTGGAAGCACCTATCGCAATTACTTTATTAAGTAAAAATTGAGAATGGGTATTAATAGGCTCATTTGTGACGACCGTTTTTTTATAGCTTCTTACTCTTGCTCCAGCAGCTATTCGCACCTTTTGTTGAACAAGTGATGCATATTGGCTCAATTGCTCTCTTACGTTATTAGTAGGCTTAGCTATAAAATCAACAGCCCCTAATTCGAGTGCCTCGAGTGTAATAGGAGAGCCTTTTTGGGTCAGTGTTGAAATCATCACTACTGGCATTGGTCTTAATCGCATTAAGTTTTTTAAAAAACTAATGCCATCCATTTTTGGCATTTCTACGTCGAGCGTTAATACATCAGGATTTAACTTTTTTATCATTTCACGAGCTTCGTAGGGATCCTCAGCGCTCCCCACTACCGTAATATCTTTAGCTTGCTGTAATATTTCAGTGAGTAAACGCCTAATTAAGGGGGAGTCGTCAATTATTAATACTTTAATCATGCATACTCCTAAAACAGCTCTATATCAGTTACTACTTCTTGCTTTTTAAGGTTTTGTAAGTAACGGACTTCGCGTTTTTCAATCGTATTATTATGTAGGTTTTTAAGTTTTTTCATATGAACTTTACCGGTGTTCGGATGAAAAAATATTTTTCGTGGCCATGGTCCCCCCATATCGTGGGCAACTAGATTTAATGCCTCTTCTTTAATATACGCCGCTGCAAAACTAATATTACCCAGCCCTATATCAGTCATCGCACTAATAATTTTACCCCCACCAAAAAGTTTTACTTTTAGGTTACGGCGAGACGCACCATTTTTTAAAACTTCGTTTATAAGATACTCCATAGCCCAATTGCCATACCGACAACTTAAACTATGCGCATTCTTAAGTTCTACTCCCTTTTGAATTGGTAACATAAAGTGATTCATGCCCCCAATCCCTAGTACTTCATCGTAAACACAAGCCGCAATACACGAACCCAGAACTGTAGAGATCAGCTCATTATTTTTAGAAACATAAAACTCACCCGGAAGCACTTTAGCAACAACGCTACCTCGGCCCGAGTCCCAATATCGTTTAATATGTTCAAAGTTAGGTAATACCGGCCTAAACTCTGCGTGCATTTTGTCCCTTTTGGTACATAGTTTTCCCTAAATTTTTAAATTGCGTATGCTCTTTTCCCATACTTTCTGAGTGACCTAAAAACAAATAACCTTGTTCATTTAATATATTGGCGTAACGCTTAAAAAGCTGATCTTTTGTTTCTTTATCAAAGTAAATAACAACATTACGACATAAAATAAGATCAAATGATCCTTTCATTGGCCAATCTTGCAATAAGTTTAAACGCTTGAATGAAATAGACTCTTTTAGCCTATCTTTAACTTTATAGTTTTCACCGTCTTTACTTTTCAAAAACCAACGCTTAAGTTGCACGTCATCTAAGCCGTTAACATTCGCTGCGGTGTAAATACCCTTTTGTGCTTTTGCCAATACATTAGAATCTAAATCGGTTGCTAGTATTTTTACATCCCAATTGCTCGGAAATGCATTATTTAAAGTCATCGCCAAACTGTAGGGTTCTTCTCCTGTTGAGCAACCTGCAGACCAGATTCTTACTCGCTTACTATTTTTATTTGCCTTTAAGAGAGCAGGTACAAGCTCAGATTTTATAAATTCAAAGTGGTGTATTTCACGAAAAAAAGACGTTAAGTTAGTTGTTATTGCATTAATAAAGGCATCAAACTCCTGATCTTTATGGCTATTTAAATACTCTAAATAGGCTTTAAAGTCAGTTAGTTTTCGCTCTCTAATACGTCTTGCTAAGCGTGAATAAACCATCTCTCGCTTATGCTCACCTAATACAATTCCACATGCGCTATAAACTAAACTGGCAATTTCTTTAAAGTCGCGGTCGGTACACAAAAACTCTTTCATTGTTCGCTCTCAATTTAGCCTGCCAAATAATACCTCGCTGTGATTATGTATTCAGCGAGGTATATAAGAAGATTGGTTGTTAAAATTCTTCCCATTCATCAGCAGAGTCTACAAAGTTATCGCCTCTGGGTTTATTACTTACAAAACTGCTTTGCGACTTATGAGATAATTTAGGTGTGCGCATAATCGGCGAAATCATCGCCATCTCTTGCTGACCTATTGAGAAAAAGTTGAGTAGTTGGCGCATCTCATTAGCTTGCTCAGCCATAGACTCGCCAGCGGCAGAGGCTTGCTCTACTAAGGCGGCATTTTGTTGCGTCATTTCGTCCATTTGTGAGATGGCGGTATTAACTTGTTCAATACCCGCACTTTGTTCTTCAGATGCCTCTGTAATATCAGAAATCATTTGCGTCACTCTTTGTACCGATACAACAATCTCTTTAAGTGTAGCGCCCGACTCATTAACTAATTGAGAGCCATCAGCTACTTTGCCTACACTATCTCTTATTAACTCTTTAATTTCTTTCGCTGCGCCTGCAGAGCGCTGTGCTAAATTACGCACTTCACCTGCAACAACCGCAAAGCCTCGACCTTGTTCACCAGCCCTTGCAGCCTCTACTGCAGCATTAAGCGCTAATAAGTTAGTTTGAAATGCTATTTCGTCAATGACACCAATAATATCTGCAATTTTCTTGCTCGACTCATTAATTGCCGACATGCTCGTAACTGCTCTATTTACAACCTCACCACCTTGAATCGCCTTTTCGCATGTTTCTTCTGCTAAATCGTTTGCCACTTTTGCGTTATCAGCATTTTGGCGAACGGTGCTAGTCATCTCTTCCATGCTCGACGCTGTTTCTTCAAGTGACGAGGCTTGCTCTTCTGTACGTTGGCTTAAATCAGCATTACCTTGAGAGATTTCCTCTGCACCACTGGCTACAAGCGTTGCCGATGAATTAATGCGATTAATCACTTCCGTTAACTTATCTGCCGTAGCATTAGCATCGCGTTTGAGTTTATCAAATGAGCCTTTATATTCTTTTTCAACTCGTTTTGATAAATCACCATTTGCCATCGCATCGAGCATACTGCCCGTGTCAGCAACTGCATCATCAACGATTTTAACTAAGCTATTTAGCCCTTGAGCCAAACGTAAAAAGAATCCTTCCTTGCCTTCTTCCGCGACTCTTGTATCTAATTCGCCATTACCTGCAGCGCTAATAAGTTCGGCTATTTCTTTTTCAAGCGCAACCTCATTGGTCCTATCTTCCCACTCAACAATGGTGCCTAAATGCTTTCCATCTTGGCTAATCCAAGGTGAAGCAATCAAGGTGAAAGTGACACCTGCTAAAAGTAATTCGGCTTTATGAGGCTTATCGAGGTTTTTTAATAAATCGCGCTGATGGTTAGGGTGCTTATGAAAATCATCAACACATGTGCCAATTAAATTATCAACAGAAAAGCTTGGTAATACAGTTTGTAATTCTTTTTCGCGGACTTTTAGCATTTGCTGAACACGATCGTTCACAAATACTATATTAAGGTCTTCATCAGCAATCATTACGTTCGCTTGGCAAACTTTAAGCGCATTTGCTAAATCGGCTGCTTTGCGAGATGCTTTTTCAAGCTCTTTTTGTTCAGTAATATCAGATGCGTATTTAATCACTTTAAACGGCTTGCCGTTCATATCATAAATTGGGTTATAAGATGCTTGAATCCAAACCTCCTGACCCTGCTTCCCTATTCTTAAATATTCCCCTGAATCAAATTCACCGCGACCTAGTTTGGCCCAAAACTCTTTATATTCGATACTATTTGCATGTTCGGGTTCAATAAAAAGCCTATGGTGCTGACCTTTAATCTCGCTAAGTTGATAACCAAGTGCATTTAAAAAGTTATCATTGGCATCAATAATAGTGCCATCTAAATTAAACTCGATAACCGCTTGAGATTTACTTATAGCACTAATTTGCCCTGAGGCTTCTGCTGCTATTAACTTTTGCTCGGTCACGTCGGTGGCAAATTTAACTACTTTTAATACTTGCCCTTGCTCATCAACAATTGGGTTATAAGTTGCTTGGATCCATACCTCAGCTCCACCTTTTGCATTACGCTTAAACTCATCTGAGATAAACTCGCCATTACGCAGGCGTTGCCAAAAGTTCTTATAATCGTTGCCCTGAGCTTCATCTGGGTCAACAAACATAGAGTGATGCTGGCCTTGAACCTCTTCAAGACGATAGCCCATCGCGTTTAGAAAATTCATATTTGCAGTAATTATTTTTCCGTTAGATTCAAACTCAATCACCGCTAATGATTTATTCAATGCGTCTACAATTAAATCATTACTTGATTTTGACTGCTTTGGATTACTAAACCATCCCATGCTCATCACCACCTTTAAGTTTATTATTCATTTAGTTTCTATTTGCTAAATATTCATTGTTTTTTGCAGGTCAATTAGCGCTACCATTTTTTCACCAACATTCACCAACCCAGCTACATATTCACAATTATTCGACTCAGATAAACTAGGAACCGCTTTCGCATCTTGCTCCGCAATACTGTAAACATCAGAAACGGCATCAACAGCAACACCTATAATTTTACTACCTAGTTCAAATTCTATTTTGACAACGATAACCACCGTTAATGGCCCATAGTCGACACTTGGTAATCCAAAGCGCAACCGTAAATCAATAATTGGCACTATTGTTCCACGTAAATTAATAACGCCTTTTACAAATTCAGGCGCATTGGGCAGTACTGTAATTTCTTCCCAACTGCGAATTTCTTGTACTGTTAAAATATCAACGCCGTATTCTTCATCAGCCATAATAAAAGTTAAAAACTGTTTTACACCTTGCTGTTGCTGAAGATTTAATTGATTACTTAACTGGCTTTGCTCTGAGCTCATAACGCCTCCAAAGTGGCTTGCTTTTCAATCGTTAATTCTTGGCTACCTGGTTTTTTTAAACCTGAGAGCTTTATTAAGCCGCTAATGTCCACAATCAGCGATACACGCCCATCGCCTAAAATAGTGGCTCCCGATACGCCATCAACTTTATGATAGTTAGCCTCTAAACTTTTAATAACAACCTGTTGTTGAGACAGTAAATCATCAACTAATAAACCCACCTTTTGGTTATCTGTTTCTACAACAACAAGCAGCGTTTTATCGAGTGATTCAATGGCATTTTTATGATTAAAAATATCGTAGAGCCTTAAAATAGGAATGTATTCGTCCCGAAGCCTCAATACATCAAGGTTTTTACCCACTCGACTCACTTTAGCAATATCAATTTGCAGAGATTCCACAATAGAAATGAGCGGGATAATATAAGTATGCTGAGCCACCTTAACTAATTGCCCATCTAAAATAGCGAGAGTAAGTGGTAATCTAATAGTAAACGTAGAACCAACACCGGGCGCTGAGGTTACTTCCACTGAGCCATTTAATGATTGAATATTTCGCTTAACTACATCCATCCCAACTCCACGACCAGATAAGTCACTTACCTCATCCACTGTCGAAAAGCCGGGCATAAAAATAAGCTCATTTATTTCATCGTCACTGAGATGATTATCAGCTGAGATTAATTCGTTAGTGATGGCTTTTTCTTTTATTTTTTTTGTATTTAACCCCTGCCCATCATCCATTATTTCAATAACAATGTTTCCACCCTGATGAAATGCATTTAAGGTTACTGTGCCAACGGGATCTTTACCTGCCGCCAGTCTTTGCTCAACAGTCTCTAATCCATGATCAAGTGAGTTCCTCACTAAATGCACCATAGGATCGGATATTTTTTCCATTACTGTTTTATCAAGCTCGGTTTGCTCTCCAATCAACTTTAGCTCAACTTGCTTATTTAGTTTTTGCGCTATATCTCGCACTAATCGAGGAAAACGACTAAATACAAAGTTTATTGGCAGCATACGAATGCGCATCACATTTTCTTGTAAATCACGCGTATTATGGGCAAGTTGCGCTAGACCTTCTTGTAGTAAAGTGATTGTGGCTGGTGTGATTTCTTGTTCGCTGAGTTGATTTAGCATAGCTTGTGTAATAACAAGTTCGCCAACCATGTTTATTAACGAATCAACTTTATCAATACCAACTCGAATGGAGGTAGACTCTGGTGTACTTGCAGGTTTTTTATCTTTATTAGCAGCGGGTTGCTTTGGCTTACTAGGTAGCTCAGCTACTTTTATTAAATCGGATGTTTCAAGCTCAACAGCTTTAGATATCTCACCTTGATTAGGTTGTATTGGCTCATCATTGCCAAATAAGCCTCCGCATAATTCAATTTTTATGTCGGCATCGTCTTCTACCCATTCAAATACTTCTTTTATGGCTTTTTCATCATGGCTAGTATCTAAAAAAAAGCGCCAATGTAAAAAGCATTCATCACTGCTCAAATCTGTAATTTCTGGAACTTCATCGTAAAATACTGTGGTTTCTAACTCACCTAGCTCTTCGAGCTCACTGATCATATACAGTGGCTCGTTTCCTGTTTTAAATAAATGATGATGGGGTTTAAAGTCTATTTGATAGGTGTTACTACTTGTTTGCTCTTCACTGCTTTGAGGTTTATTCTCTTGTGTTTCGTTTTTCATTCCAAGTACATGTTCAAATTGTACTTTTAACAAATCTGCCTCAGTTAAATCTGGCTCTTGCTCACCTTGAAGTGCAGCAAGTAAAGCGCGCAAGCAATCCACAGCTTTGAGTAATAAATTGACATGCTCGGTGCTAAGCTCTCGTTCACCTTGGCGAATTTGATCCAGTAGTGTTTCAAGTACATGAGTAAAGTCAGCAACGGAGCTAAAGCCAAAAGTGCCACTGCCTCCTTTTATTGAGTGAGCAGCTCTAAAAATAGTGTTGATAGTTTCTAAATCTTCCTCACCTGGCACTAAGTTTAATAGCTCAGCCTCCATGGTATCTAGGCCTTCAAAACTCTCTTCAAAGAAAACTTCAAAAAATTGACTTAAATCTATACTCACACTGCGCTCCTTAGCGAATAACTTTTTTAATTACCGCTAGTAGCTGATCGGGATTAAATGGTTTTACAATCCAGCCTGTTGCACCAGCAGCTTTACCCTCTATCTTTTTTTCTAAGCCCGACTCTGTAGTAAGCATTAGTAATGGTGTAAATTTATAACTCGGTAAAGTACGCAGCTCTCGTATTAATGTAATTCCATCCATTATTGGCATGTTTACATCTGAGATCACGGCATCAAAATCTTGTTGCTTGGCAATAGCGAGAGCTTCACTGCCATCCTTAGCTTCGGTTACATCAAACCCGGCCGTTTTTAATGTAAAGCTCACCATTTGACGCATCGATGCTGAATCATCAACCGCTAAAATTCTTTTCATATATACCCCTAACTTTTACTTTCGGTTGTTAAGTATTGGCTTAAGCCAAGTTTATTAATTGTATGCGTTAAGGCCTCGCTACTGCCTACCCATATTATTTTGTGCTGTATAGTAAGTAGGTGTTTTTGTAAGGCGCATAAAAGTTGAATTGAGGCAGTATCAGCAGAAATCACATCGTTAATATCAAGACAGATATCATCGTTGCTATTGAGTTCGTGTAGTAAGTCTTGATGTAGTGTTTCAACTTGCGTAATAGCAAGTTCGCTCGGAAGTTTTAGCATTTAGTAAGTGCATTCCCTGTCAATTCAATTCATAACAAAAGCTTAGCCCTAGTTATTAAAATTGCCATAAAATGCTTAATTAAATTTAACCTGTCGTTAAAATACAAAAAAAGGAGCCTAAAGCTCCTTTAAAATTGGTAAAAAGTAAAAAACTAGTTTTTATAGTAATCAGCTATTTTTTTAAACTCTTCAGTTAAAGTCGTCGCATTAATTAATGGCACACTACCTTGTTTAAATTCTGGTTTAAAAATAGCTCTAACGGCTCCATTTTGATCAACCATAGCGACCGAGGCACTATGATCAACAGCATATTCTGATTCACTACTATCGCTAATGGCGTAAATTAAACCAAGCTCTCGAACAACAGGAAAAAGGTGTTTATGCTCTCCCGACACAGCTAAAAAGTCTGGGTTAAAGTAATCTATATATTGCTTTCGTTTAGCTGGTGTATCGCGTTTTGGATCAACCGATAAAAACCAAACTTGTAGCGGATAATCTGCTTGTAAATTTTTATAAACAGCATTTAACTTAGCAAGTGTTAATGGACAAATATCTGGGCAGCTTGTGTAGCCTAAAAATACTAAATTCCACTGTCCTAAAAATTGTTGCTTAGTCACTAATTCGCCGCGCTGATCGTTTAGCGTAAAATCAGACAGTGGCTTTGCATTTTCGTAAACTAATGCATCTATATCTGGTGGACTATTTTCATTTGAACATGCTGATAAAAACGAAACTAAAATAACAATTAATCCAAGCCATAACTGCTTCATAAAGGGAGCCATTTATCTATAAATAAGATTACAAAGAGTACCATTAAATGAATAATCGAAAAACGAAATAAGTCCATTGCAGTCTCATCATTTCCAGCAATTTTTAAATTGACCGCCTTATATATAAACACGGCATTTAATACACATGCACCTATCAAATAGATTAATCCAGACATACCGATTAAATAAGGTAATACGCAAACAACAGCGAGTAAAACAGAGTAAGCAACGACGCACGTTTTACAAAAATCGATACCATGGGTTACTGGTAACATAGGGATTTTAGCGCGTTCATAATCACTTTTTCGTGCTATAGCCAGCGCCCAAAAGTGTGGTGGGGTCCAGGTAAATATTATCATTACGAGTAACCAAGGGGCTGCTGCCATTTGGTTTGTTTCTGACACCCAACCTAATAATGGAGGCATTGCGCCAGCCAACCCACCTATAACAATATTTTGCGGCGTTGCACGCTTTAAAAATGATGTATAAACAAATGCATAACCTACCAATGCAAATAACGTTAATATAGCGGTTAAGGTATTAGCCCACACCATCAGCATAATAAAACCAGCAACCCCAATAACAGCTGCAAAACTAAGCGCATGTGTTTTACTTAAACGCCCTTTAGCCACAGGGCGATGACGAGTCCGCGCCATTTTTGAGTCTATCTCGCTATCAACCACATGATTAATAACCGCTGCAGCAGCAGAAAGTAGCCCTATACCTAACAAGCTAATAAACTGTACGACCATACCGCGCCCTACATCGGGAGCCAGCGCTAAACCAACCCAAGCTGTTAGCACCAGCATAGCTACCACTTTAAATTTACTAATTGCTAAGTAGTCTTGCAGCAAACTATGTGTACGCGAAATTAGCGATTGAGTATTAACGGGTAGCAGTATTTTTTTATCAATTATAAGTGCCATCATATTTCCCCTTTATGTGCGTGATTTTAGGTAATAACACAACCTAACCATGCTTAATAACAGTATGGCTGCCATCAAGTTATGCGCCAGTGCAACTCCCAACGGAATATGCCAATGTACTAAAATAAGCCCTAAGCTAATTTGGCAAAGCAGAACAAGTAATACACTCACAACGCAATTTTTAATTTTTTTAGAGTACGCTTGGCTGTATATTTTCCACATAATTAACGCCAGAACAATGCAAGTAACGAGTGCCCAAATGCGATGTAATAAATGAATAGACATACGCGCTTGCTGCGATAACACACCAAACTCATAATTACTGTGCTCAAGTGGTAATTGAAATACGCTACTCAATGAAAACGGTTGTGCGTAATTACACAATGGCAAACCACTACAATGTGGAGCGGCGTAATTTGCAGCCAGCCAACCACCAAGTGCAATTTGGATAATTAATACACTGAGCGCTACTAAACTTAAACCGAAATAGCGTTTTGCGCCGCTATCGCCACCCATAATAGGTTTTGCGGTTAGCCGTAAATATAAAAGCGTTATAAGTGACAAAATACTAAAGCCACCTAATAAGTGGCCCATTACAATAAGCGGCTGAAGGTTCATGGTTACTGTCCACATACCAAGAGCAGCCTGAAACACCACTAGTAGAAGTAAAGCCAAAGGCAATTTAACTGGCGTAGTTGGATATTGGCGTTTTAAAAAAGCCAACACAAATAAACCTAAAATAAGTAAGCCTAAAGCACCTGCAAAGTAGCGATGAATCATTTCTTTCCACGCTTTTGCGGTTTCGAACATCATATCGGGGTAGCTTTGAGTTGCTAAGGCTATGTCAGCCTCATGCTTAGGTACCGTTAAAAAGCCATAACAACCAGGCCAATCGGGGCACCCTAAACCTGCATCACTTAAGCGGGTGTACGCACCTAAAGCAACTACAATTAAAGCGAGTAATCCTGTTATTAATACTAAGTTTTTATAATTTTTATACATCAGATACTCCAACTTAAGCTCAACTTAGTTAGCTAGAACGAGAATAGTTAAGTAATTTTTTTAGATCTTTTAATAACCCTTTTTGTACTAAACGGTTTTCTTGTGGCTCGACCTTAAAGGGATATTCAAGTACCACTAACCCCATATGATCAATTAAATACAAACTTGCAGGATTTAAACTCTGTTGCTCGGTAATAATTTTCCATGGTAGGTTTTTATTGTCGGGACTTCCCATTACAGCCATATCAACCTTGCCTTGGTTTTTACCAAGTGCCACATATAAATTATTAAGTGCATTGAGTTGTTCGCTGCATGGGGTGTTACATTCGTTTGAATAATTAAGTGCGATAGTCCATTGCTTGGGATTATTTTGCGGCCAATTTTTAAGTTTTATTTCTTGGCTTAAAAACTCGCCATTATTAGTAATTGCAGTAGGCAACCAATCAAACTTTAATGCGCCATATGCCAAAATTAATGGGATAGCGCAGCAGCCCACAAACAACACAAGGGGATTATTTTTCATTAAGTGTCCTTTTTTTGCTCGCAAAAATAGCCACAACAGCACATGCAACAGCAATTAAAAACCATTGCACAGCGTAGGCATTATGCTTTTGAGGGCTCATAACAACTGCCTCATAATGAGGTGTTGCAATCTCATCACCAGTACCTTGTCTGTAAGCCATAAAATTAATTAATGATTGCTGGCTTTGAGTGCTCAGCATATTCAAGTCGATAGATTGGATTCTTGTAGGTAAGTCGTTATTTGTAGTTTTATCTTCAAGCGTAAAGCTACTTAGGTTATTTTCTTTTATTTGCGCTTTAAGAATAAAAACACCTGTAGGCAGAGTAACCTTTGGCAGTGTATCTCTAGATATAGGCGCTTTTACCCATCCTAAATTAACTAAAATCACTTTTTCTTCGCTGGCTGGCTTTAGTAAAGCAAGTAGGTCGTACCCTACTTGTCCGTTATAAACTTGATTATCTAAAAGCCAATATTGGTTTTGTACAAACCGCCCTTTTAACTCAACCAATACACCTGTTTTGTTCCAGCTATCAGGCAGGTTAAGTAATTGAGACCAGCTCACCACACCCCGATTCTGTTGCTTAGCAATAGCGGTTAGTTGCTGCTGTTTTTGCTCACCCCGCTCCAACTGCCAAAATCCTAGTCGCACACACACAAGTACAACAACCACAACCATACAAAGTGTGATTAGTGAACTAAGCTTTTGTTTGTGCCATAAAACTAACTGCATAAAGGGTCAACTCAGTGATTATTAAAATTATTATCGTACTGTTGTTAATATTTATACTTTTTAACTTATTTAGAGCATTGTTTATTATGGTGTCAGGGAAAACTGGGGGACGACCTATGTCTCACTTTTTAGGTCGTCGCGTATTGTTTTCGGTCGTTGTTTTAGTTGTTGTTATTGCAGCGCTTAAACTTGGTTTTATTAAAGCAAATAATTCGCCAATAAACGCTACAGCACATATACAAATACAAACAAACACAGCCACACCACATCAACAAAGTGCCAATACCAAGCAGCTGCTTGAAAAGCAAAATGCTTATCTTTAGTAAAGTGCCCTTTTAATATCCGTAAAAATATTACAAATAAAAGTACCGTTCCTAGCGTTACATGCATGCCATGAAAACCAGTCAATAAAAAGAACGTATTACCGTAAATACCCGCATCTAGCGTTAGATTAAGGTCATTATATGCATGCATGTACTCCTCAACTTGCAGCCCTAGAAAGCAAACACCCAACAAAATAGTAGCGCCTAAAAAAACTTTAAGTGGAGTGCGTTTATTGTTTTCCATCGCTACATGGGCAAAATGTAAAGTAACTGAGGAAGTAAGCAGTATTAAGGTATTTATAAGCGGTAAGCCTTGCCAGCCCATAGCTTGAGTAGTTTCACCAGCAGGTGTTGAAACTAGCGGCCAAACGGCTTCAAAAGTAGGCCATAAAACCTCGTTAGTCATTGCATTATTGCCTGCGCCTCCAAGCCAAGGTACCGACAATACCCGTGCATAAAAAAGCGCACCAAAAAAGGCCATAAAAAACATAACTTCAGAAAAAATAAACCAGCTCATACCTTGTCTAAAAGAGCGATCCATTTGTGCTGAGTACAAACCTTGGTCCGATTCACTAATTACATTTTTAAACCAGCTAAACAACATATACACAAGTACAGCAATACCGGCATAAAGCAGATAAACCCCGCTACCACCTTCTTTACCTACACTCATAACTGTTAAGCCTGCCCCTACTGCAATAAAAAACAATGCAACAGCACCTACAATAGGCCATGGGCTTTGCTCAGGTACGTAATAATGCTCATATTCTTGATTCATTTTATTTACTCCTAGTTTCACACTAGTTTAAAAAGCTAGTTATTATTTGCCACCAGCTGTTCACTAATATCAAATACGGTATAAGATAAAGTTAATTCTTCAATATCGCTTGGCAATGCGGTATCAACATAAAAAAGTAATTTAAATTCAAGTTCTTCCCCTGCTTTTAGAGGTTGCTGATCAAAGCAAAAACAGGCTATTTTGTGTAAATACTTTGCCGCTTTACCTGGCGAGACTGATGGTACAGCCTGCATTACTTTATCTAGGTTGCTGTTATTTTTAGCACTAAACATTACTTCACGCATTGCACCGGGTTTTACCACTACACTGTATTCTTTTGATTTAACTTCAAACGGTGCACCACTTTGTGCGTGAGTAGTAAAGCTAACGCCGACTTCTCGGTTTTGTACTATTTGTGTACTTTGCTCTGCCTGCTCAAGCGAAGGTTTTCCATTAAGCCCTGTTACATCACAAAACACGTCATACAAAGGTACTAAAGCAAAGGCAAAGGCAAACATGCCTATGCAAATAAGTACCAAACGTTTGAGTAGCGGTGCGTGTGTCATTACTTAATTACCGGCGGCGTAGAAAAAGTATGATATGGCGCTGGAGAGTCAACTTCCCACTCAAGCCCTTCTGCCCCTTCCCATACTTTTGCAGGCACTTTATCACCGCCACGCGCGCATTTAATTACCACAGCTACAAACAACAATTGCGATAAACCAAAGGCAAATCCACCAATACTTATGATTGCGTTAAAGTCGGCAAATTGAAGTGCATAATCGGGAATTCGACGCGGCATACCGGCAAGCCCTACAAAATGCATAGGAAAAAACAATACGTTCACACTCACCAGCGATAGCCAAAAATGCCATTTAGCTAGCGTGATATTAAACATATTGCCCGTCCACTTGGGCAGCCAGTAATAGGCCCCCGCCATTATCGAAAATACAGCCCCTGTTACTAATACATAATGAAAATGCGCCACTACAAAATAAGTATCGTGGTACTGAAAGTCAGCAGGTGTAATTGCCAGCATCAACCCCGAAAAGCCACCTAAGGTAAACAGCACAATAAACGCAATACTAAAAAGCATTGGCACTTCAAAAGTTATTGAGCCTTTCCACATTGTGGCAACCCAATTAAATACTTTTACTCCTGTAGGTACCGATATAAGCATGGTCGCGTACATAAAAAACAACTCGCCAGCGACCGGCATCCCAGTGGTAAACATATGATGAGCCCATACAATAAAGCTCAATAGTGCTATGGAGGATGTGGCGTATACCATTGAGGCATAGCCAAAAAGTTTTTTACGAGAAAAGGTAGGTACTATTGTAGATATAATGCCAAAGGCAGGAAGAATCATTATGTATACTTCGGGATGACCAAAAAACCAAAAAATGTGTTGGAACATCACCGGGTCGCCACCGCCTGCGGCATCAAAAAAGCTGGTCGCAAAATACTTATCGGTAAGTACCATAGTGACAGCCCCTGCAAGCACTGGCATTACCGCTATTAATAAAAAGGCAGTAATTAACCACGTCCATACAAATAAGGGCAACTTCATCCATGTCATGCCGGGAGCACGTAAGTTCACTATAGTTACAATCACATTGATTGCGCCCATTATTGAGCTAATCCCCATAATATGTACGGCAAATACAAACAATGCAGTATTATCATTACTGTATGTTGTAGACAGTGGTGCATAAAAAGTCCAACCAAATGCAGGACCCCCACCAGGCATAAATAACGATGCCAATAGGATTAAAAACGCAAACGGTAAAATCCAAAAGCTCCAGTTATTCATTCTTGGCAATGCCATATCTGGCGCGCCAATCATGAGTGGTATCATCCAGTTAGCAAGGCCTGTAAAGGCCGGCATAACCGCACCAAACACCATAATTAAACCATGCACTGTGGTCATTTGATTAAAAAAGTGAGGATCGACCAACTGTAAACCTGGTTGAAATAATTCAGCTCTGATCACCATGGCCATTCCACCACCAATTAAGAACATGGTCAGCGAAAAAATTAAATATAAACTACCTATATCTTTATGATTAGTTGTGTAAAGCCAGCGTTTAAAACCTTTAGCTGGGTGATGAGCATGATGAGCTTCATTGGCGTTAGGTTGTTCTACTATGCTACTCATTAGTTCGCCTCCACTTTGGCATCAAGTGCTGCCTGTATTTGACTCGGTTGAATAACATCACCCGTATCATTACCCCACGCATTACGTTTATAAGTAATAACCGCTGCTAATTGCTTTATAGATAACTGTTTGGCAAATGCTTGCATTGCCGTACCTGGTCGCCCATGGATAACTACATCAATGTGATCTTTTATATCGCCAAGTACTATAGGGCTGCCTTTAAGTGCAGGAAATACACCCGGTAACCCCATGCCAGTAGGCTGATGACATGCAGCACAATTGGCCATATATACTTGTTCGCCTAAAGTCATTAATTCTTCTTTCGGGAGGGTTTTATCAAGTAATGCGGCATCTGCTAATGCTGCTTTTTGTTTAGCTTGCTTTGCATCTGCAAGCCACGTTTTAAAATCAGCCTCAGATTTAGCGACCACCACAACGGGCATAAAGCCATGATCTTTACCACACAACTCAGCACATTGGCCTCGGTAAGTACCTTCTTCGTTTATGTTCGTCCATGTTTCGTTTATAAAGCCGGGATTCGCATCTTTTTTAACTGCAAAATCAGGTACCCACCAAGAGTGAATAACATCGTCAGAAGTCATTAAAAATCGTACTTTTTGATTTATTGGCAGTACGAGAGGTTTATCAACCTCAAGTAAGTAGTTAGGATTTTTATCTGCAAGATTCGCTATTTCATCTTGCGGGGTAGATAAAATAGAGTAGAACTCTACATCTTCACCCATATATTCATAATGCCATTTCCATTGCGAGCCTGTAATTTTAATAGTGAGATCAGCTTTGCTGGCATCTTCCATTGCAATTAGAGTTTTAGTGGCTGGTACTGCCATAGCAATTAAAATAACAAACGGGATTGCAGTCCAAAGTATTTCTACTTTAGTGCTTTCGTGAAATTGGGCAGGTACAGCCCCTTTAGATTTACGGTGATGAATAAGTGCCCAAAACATAATTGCGAACACTATCACCCCAATCACACAACATATTATAAATATGGTCATGTGCAGCTGATATACATTATTGCTTATATCGGTTACGCCTTTGCGCATATTGTATTGGCTGTTAGCCAAAACTGGGTGCGAAAAAACACATAATATAAGCCACAAGGTAGAGGTCAGTTTACCCATGTGACGGCTCCTTTGATGCTATTGCGAATGCAAAGCGAAGAGGCATACGGCTTAAACGCCAATTCGTTATTTTTATTTTTTTAGTCAATCTCATTTAATATTGATTGGTTTTGCTGCGCCAACAACGTGTTTGTGTATATTGTGTGTTCTCAAAACTAAAAAGCTGTGAGTTATTATTAGCTCAGCACATTAATAATTAGCTAAAAAATGAACAACAAGCAAGTTTTAGTATAAAAAACAATCAGGTGATATTGAGTAATTAATAAAAAATCAGTAACCAACTAGGTAACAGGAAGTTCAAAAGATGAGCAAAACAAAGGGGTTTAACGCATTCGAAGGGGGAAAATATAAGTGCAAAAAAGTTTACAGCTTAAATTGTCAGTGAGCTATTTATGCCCTATTTTTAGTGCGAATTTAAAACAGAAAATGCGTACTAATTAGTACGCATTTATAAAACTGCTTGTTTAAAAGCTATTTTTAAAGTCACATCCAATCAGCGTTTCTTATAACACCAACGGCTAAGCCTTCAATATTAAAAGACTCATTCTCAAGATCTACTTCAATAGATTCAAAATCGTCGTTTTCAGCATGAAGTAATACTTTACGACCCGCTTTCTCAAGACGTTTTACAGTTACGTCTTCGTCTAGGCGGGCAACAACAACTTGCCCGTTTTCAGCGGTTTGAGTACGATGTACAGCAAGTAAATCACCATCCATAATACCAATATCTTTCATGCTCATACCGTTAACGCGTAGTAAAAAATCTGCAGCCGGTTTAAACATTAATGGATCTATTTTGCAGTGACTTTCAACGTGCTCTTGCGCCAAAATAGGTGAACCAGCAGCAACACGCCCTATAAGCGGTAAACCTAATTGTTCTGGCTCTTCTTCTTCAATTAACTGAATACCACGGCTTGCACCTGGTTTCATTTTAATTGCGCCTTTTTTAGCAAGTGCTTTTAAATGTTCTTCAGCAGCATTGGCACTTTTAAAACCTAATGTTTGCGCTATTTCAGCACGTGTAGGAGGCATACCAGTGTCTTTAATAAAAACTTTAATTAGTTCGAGTATTTGAGCTTGGCGGTTCGTTAATGGTCGCATACAACTGGTTTTCCATACAGTACATTTAACTGTGAGTATATACAGTTAAATAAAAATCGCAAATTTAAATTAAGCCTTAAAATAGCCAAAGTAATTTCACTTGTGTACATTTTAGGGATATAACTAAAGCTAGGTTTATAAATGATTAAAAAAGCAAAGGAGTCATTATGAGTATTTGGTACCAGCCCATCACTTTAGAGCTGTGCAAGCAGTTAGAACAAGGCATTGATGGCCAAGGAACATTAATGAAAACCATGGGAATAGAAGTCACTGAAATTGGTGATGATTACTTAGTAGCCACTATGCCGGCAATTCCTGAGCATCATAACCCAATGGGAATGGTTCACGGCGGTGCTAACGTTGTACTTGCCGAAACAGTTGCCAGCTATGCAGCTAACTTTGTTGTCGATTTTACAAAATTTTACTGCGTGGGGCAGGAAATTAGCGCAAGTCATTTAAAAGCATCTCGCAACGGCACTTTAACAGCAACGGCAAGAGCGTTTCATATTGGCAAACGTAGTTCAGTGTGGGAAATAAAAATTACAAATAGCCGCAATGAGCTGTGCTGCGTATCAAAAATGACCGCAGCAGTCGTAGAGCGAAGGTAGTTACTTTTCGATTGGGTAAATTGTAATTTCCATACCCGCACCAATCGCAGATATACGTAGTAATGTATCTGCATCTAAGGCTTGATTAAAGCACTTAGGGGAAGTGCCTGATTCAAAACCAATATCAAACGTTCTACGTGAACAGCTTAACCATTGCTTTAGCGCGTTACGCGAACACGATTCAATAAGCTCACATATATGGTTTATTGCTTTGTCAGGCGTGTTTACTACACCTGTTGCTTCAATACGCGCTAATTGACGGTATTCGTCTTTGTCATAATGTAAAATCGTCGCGACTTTTTTCAAGTCTGCCACTAGCAAACTAATATCTTGCTTTGATTCAAGCTCAAGATCTACATTTAAAAATTGAATTTCCGACATCGTTTCGTATTTATCCTCTAATAATTTCATTGCAAACTTTAACGCAGTTTTACCGTTATACCAAATCAACTATGCTCTATTAACCACTTTATATGGATATTTCGCAGCTTTTAAGTATTTTTTAGCGTTTAAAGCTAGCTGGATATCAAACACTCAGCTCAATTAAACAAATAAGTCATGTTAGCAATTTAAGTGTAATCTTTTTTATTTTTAAATGATTACAGTAAGCTATAGTTTAAACTGCGACAAAATGTCGCAGTAACTAATCCCATTAATGTAATAAACTAGCCTCTAAAAATAATAAGACTAAAACATGAATAAAAAAATATTTAAGTATGCTCGCAAGTTACATAAATGGCTCGGTTATTTGCTCACATTACAAATTTTAGCTTGGCTATTAGGCGGTTTAGTCATGAGCGCTATTCCTCTTGATAAAGTTCATGGGGAGCATCTTGCAACACGTACTCTTAATAACCCATTTACGCAGGCTGATTATGTTGCCTCCCTTAACGATATTGCATCTCAGGTGGTTAATCCAACACAAATAATTTTTGAGAACTTTTTAACCACACCTATAATTACAGTAATAAATAAAGATGAACAGCAAAGCTTTAACGGTATAACAGGCCGGCCTTTTGAGCCGCCAACTAAAATACAAATTACCGCAAATGCTAAAGCACACTTACTTATTGATGCTCAAGTGACAAGCGCTGTACTGCTAAAGCAAGGTATGCGAGAAGTTGGATATAAAACCAATGTTTGGCAGGTACAATTTGACGACACATTTAACACAACACTGTACTTGTCAGAAAATAACGGCAGAGTTGTCACCGTTCGCAGCACACTATGGCGAATTTTCGACTTTTTTTGGATGTTACATATTATGGATTACGATGAGCGAGAGGATTTTAATAATCCGCTGCTTATTAGTTTTGCAGCAACCAGCGTACTTTTTTGCCTAAGTGGAATATTACTACTTATGCAAAACATACGACTAAAACGATTTATCCGAATTAAAAGTAAGAATAAATCAAAGTAGTCATATTGGTTTTTAAGAACTAGCGCACTCTCACCAAAGAGTAAATAAGCCCTAGGAAGTACCCAAGGGCAGATTTTATTCCAAGTGTTTAAATCGACTCAAATGTCGCTTTAACATTTCGTTTTCGAAAATCAACTCATCACGCTCATCCAGCAATTGTAAAACTAAAGCTATTGCCGACCAATCTAACGAAAAGTCATGTTGAATACGGGCCGCTTTTTTAACTAAGGTCACTGCAGATACCGTAAATTGCCACTGCGTAACATGCTTCCCCTCAATTGGAACCGCAATATTGTGCTCAACTAGCTCATATAAAATTGCTTCGCTAATATCACTACTCAAACATAGCTCTTTGCTAGTAAGTAAATCATCTTTTTGTGTCACGATAATTTGCATTATGGCTTGCTCCAGTTATTACGGGGATCAAAGTGAGCTTTTTCGGCTAATTCTTCCCACAGTTTTTTACTGGTATCATCAACAGATGTTGGATTAACAATTTTAAGCACAGCAAATAAATCACCTTTGGCTTTTTTACTCATTAATCCCTTGCCTTTAATACGCAAGCGTTGGCCAGACTGACTATTAGATGGAATAGTTAATTGGATTTTGCCTGCCAACGTAGGTAAATTTATTTTTGTACCAAGAGCCGCTTCCCATGGTGCAAGAGGGACGACTATATTTAGGTTATGACCTTCAACATCAAATAATGGGTGGGGCACTAAACTAATTTGTAAGTACAAGTCGCCATTTTGCCCGTTCGCTGACCCTAATCCGCCTTGCCCTTTTAGTCGAATTCGTTCGCCATTTACTGAGCCTGCGGGAATTTTCACTTTAAGTGATTTTTTAATTTCAGAGACACGACCACTACTATCTCGCTGCGGTAACATAAACTCAACAGGCTTAACGGTATCAACTAAAGTCTCTTCAAGAAAAATCGGGAACTCTATTTCCACATCTTGTCCTTTTTGCGCGCGAGCGGCGTTACTTCTGCTCTGCCCGGAACGATTGAATCCACCGGCGCCGCCAAACATTGAATTAACAAAATCAGAAAACTCTTGATCGGTTTGAGGATCGCTTTGCTGATAATTACTTTGCGATGAAGCATTGTTACCACCATAATTACCTTGCTGTTGACGAGCACGATTTTGTTGATGACGACGTAACTCGTCGTATTTAGTGCGTTCTTCTTTGTTATGAATGACTTCGTAAGCTTCTGCTATTTCTTTAAACTTATCTTCTGCTTGAGGCTCTTTGCTTACATCTGGGTGATATTTTCTGGCTAACTTTTTATAAGCTACTTTAACCGCTTTATCGTCTGCATCAGGCGATATTCCAAGCACTGCATAATAATCAACAAATTTCATTTGCAATCCAAATCCCCATATTGAGTAAGCTTTAAGCATACTCCTTAACGTATAATCTTGTGTGGTTAAAATACGATAAATAGTAAGAAATAAATGAATAGTGAAAATAACTTTGAATAAAAAATTAATCGGACACTTTTTAGTAATATAAGTGCAGGCCTTAAGTTAACTTTATCTTTTATCTTCAAGGCTTTAAACTGCCTGTTCCTGTAGTTCACATTTGTGATGGATATGACTCGATTTATTCTGGCCTTACTGGCTTGTTGTGTGTGTTTTTCGGTATCTGCCGAACAATTTACCCGTTTTTCAACGGCTAAAAGACATTTAATTAAAACCCTCCCTGACAACGCCAAAAGTATTTACTGCGGTTGTGATATTAAAAAAGAAGGCAAAAAACTCATTCCTGATCCTTCTAACTGTGGTTACATTCCTCGAAATACACTTACCCGCTCAGGCAAAGTAAATGTACGAGCACTACGTATTGAATGGGAACATATTGTTCCGGCGTGGGAATTTGGTCATCAGCTACAATGTTGGCAAGATGGCGGACGTAAAAACTGCCGTAAAGTAAGTGCTAAATTTAGAAAAATGGAAGCTGATATAAATAACTTAGCGCCAGCTATTGGCGAAATTAATGCCGATCGCTCTAATTATCGTTTTGGCATGCTTAGCGAAAACGCCACACAGTATGGTCGCTGCGAAGTAAAAGTAAACTTTAAGCAACGTGTAGTTGAACCGCCTGTCTATGCACGTAAACGTATAGCCGACACTTACGCTTACATGCAGAAAACATACGGTTTAAAAATCTCTGATAAACAGCAAAAGTTATTTAATGCATGGAAAAAGCAAGCATTTGCAGATACAAGTAGTGCGAGCAAGCTCTAAGCTTTAACACTCATTTACATAAATCAAAGTTATAAATGTTGAATAAACGAGCGAGTGTTGTAATATTTTAAACAACTTATTTACAGAAAGTCCTTAACTATGTTTAAAAATAATAAAACCTCGCTTGCCATTTTTGCAGCACTTTCGGGCTTTGCTTTAACGGGTTGTGGCGGCGGAGGCGGTATCGACTCTGCTCCTGTAGTTACAACACCTGTTAGTAGCAGCCCAACATGGACAGCGGCGGTATTTGAGCCCTCTAACGATTTAAAAAACTTTTGCGAAACCCCTCGTACGGGTAACGATCCCTTTAATAACAACAACCCCTACCCAGATCAAGCGGGTTCTGCCCTTTATGAAAAGCTTTGGCTTCGCTCTTGGAGCGACGAAACATACCTTTGGTATGATGAGATTGCCGATAACGACCCTGAAAGCTTCGCCACAGTAACCGATTATTTTGCCCAATTAAAAACAGAGCAGCTTACCGA
This sequence comes from Pseudoalteromonas sp. APC 3358, assembly GCF_030408075.1. Lineage (NCBI taxonomy): Bacteria > Pseudomonadati > Pseudomonadota > Gammaproteobacteria > Alteromonadales > Pseudoalteromonadaceae > Pseudoalteromonas > Pseudoalteromonas sp. APC 3358. The sequence goes on along the minus strand of NZ_JASDCE010000016.1, from coordinate 10,574 downwards.
CTCAGGTGCAAAAAAAGATAACTTTCATTTTTCAGAACCTACTGAAGATTACTTTCAAGAAGCGCAATCGGGCGTTACTTCTGGTTACGGTATAAATTGGGCGTTTATTGGCGATACAGCCGATCGTATTTTACGCGTTGCTTATCTTGAAGATGATTCGCCTGCAAGCCAAATAGGCTTTCAACGTGGTGATACCGTACTTTCAGTTGACGGTGTTAGCATTAATACCAATACAGAGTCGGGTGTAGATACGCTTAACGAAGGTTTATTTAGTCCTACTAACGGCGACTCACATACTATTGTTGTACGCAGTAACGATGGCGCCGAAAAAACATTTAATGTAACCGCTGGTAATATTGAACAAACACCTGTTCAAAATGTTAAAACGATTACAACCGCAAATGGTTCAAGCGTGGGTTACATGCAATTTAATAGCCATATAAGCATTGCCCAAGAAGGGCTTATTGATGCGGTAAATAAGTTTAAAACCGATGGTATTGATGAGCTTGTAATCGACTTTAGATATAACGGTGGTGGTTTATTAGCACTGTCGGCACAATTAGCTTATATGGTTGCCGGTAATGCCAACGTTAACAACCGCTTTTATTATCAAACTCAACAAAACGATAAACAACCCGTTGATTCGCCCTTCCCATTTATTGATGAAGAAATAGATTACTCTACTTTTTTTAGCACAGGTGAAAACCTACCTGATTTAAACCTATCAAAGGTTTATGTATTAAGCACATCAGGCACCTGTTCGGCATCAGAAGCTTTTATTAATGGTTTAAAAGGTATAGACGCAGAAGTTATTTTAATTGGCGACACAACCTGCGGTAAGCCCTATGGCTTTACCCCAACTCATAACTGCGCAACAACCTATTATACTATTCAGTTTAGTGGCGTAAATAGCAAAGGATTTGGCGAATACGCTGCGGGTTTTACACCAACCCCTACTCCACAATTTGATGCTGATGTTCAAGGTTGTGAAATTGAGGACGACTTTGATCATCAGTTAGGCGACAGTGACGAGGCCGTTTTAGCCACCGCATTATTTCATGTTGAGAATGGCAGTTGTCCAGTTAGAACGGCTGCTGCAAAAGCAGAACCAGCTAATTTTTCAAGCTCTCGTGAATCTCTCATTCCTTTAAATATGCCGGTACAATTTACCCAGCGTAATATGGACTTAACTTGGCCAACGCTGGGTGAGGAAAGGTAATGGCTAAATTATTACTCCCATTAGCCACCTTGCTCGCTTTAGGCGGATGCCAAAGTGTAGATAGTGAGCCTGCTAAACCCGCTATATTAACGAGCGTTAATCCCAGCGTTATTACAACACTACAACAGGCAATTCAACAAGCTAAGGGAGGCACATTAGTAACACTTGCCGATTCGGTATTTACTAAACGTAGCGAACTGCTAATTGATCATGCAATGAGTAAAGGGTCTGATGGCAGAGTAATTATGGGCGCGCATAATATAAAATCTGAGAAGTTTATTTTGCAACTACGTAATAACCAATGCGAGCTTTACTATCCTAAAAAAGAGCTTACTACAGTACTTGAAGGTGTTACCTGTAAAGAGTTATAAGGCACTTTATTAATGTTTATAAATTAATAAAAAAGGCGCGCAGCATATCGCTGCGCGCCTTTTTCTATTTTAAAGCGTTATTACAAGTCTTGATGCGGACCAAACACTTCATAATGAATCTGCTCGTTTTTAACACCTAACTCAAGTAACTGGTTTTTTATAAATGCCATAAAACCGGCAGGACCACATAAGTAAAAGTCACCATTACTCAATGGTAGCTGTGCTTGTACTGCGTTTAGGTTCATTAACCCAGTAAAGTCAGCGCCCTCTGTCGCTTGGTTAAACCACGTCATTGTTTGTAAGCGGTTATAAACTGCATTTAACTCATTTAAATATTTTGAAAACGAATGCTGCTGAGTATTTTCGCAGGCATGTAAATACATAATCTCTTGATTAGAGTTGTCACTTAATAACGTTTCAAGCATAGCCAGCATTGGCGTTTGCCCAACACCTGCTGAAATGAGTACCGCTGGACTTGTATTATTACGTAAAAAGAAGTCTCCTGCCGGCGGGTATAGCTCAACAATAGTGCCTTGCTCTAATGAGTGTAAATGATTAGACACCATGCCAGGCTTTGGCTGTAGCTCTTTTTTAACACTAATACGGTAGTTTTTAGCGTTACTTTTTTGTGAAATAGAATACTGGCGAATTTCTTCATATTCAGCGCCCTCTGGCTTAACTTTAATACCTAAATACTGCCCTGGTTTATGTGTAATAACAGCTTCGCCATCAACTGGCGTAAGTGTAAAACTCGTTACTAGTTCTGATTCAGCCTGTTTGTTGGTTATTTCAAATTGGCGAGTTCCCGCCCAACCACCGTGTTTATTTTTACTGTGCTCATACAAAGCAGCTTCTTCGGTTATACAAATATCAGCAAGTACGCCGTAAGCTTCGCGCCAAGCGTATTCAACATCGGGAGTAAATTGCTCAGGAAGAAGCTCTTTAAGCGTACCAATTAAGTGTGCACCTACAATAGGGTAATGCTCAGGTAAAATATTCAAGCTTGTATGCTTATGATTAATACGTGTTAGCGCTTCTTTTAATACGGCTAAATTATCAATATTTTGTGCATACGCAGCCAATGCATTAAAAAGTGCAAATTGCTGACGACCTGTATCTTGATTCGCCATATTAAAAATATTTTTAAGCTCAGGATTATGGCTAAATAAACGCTTATAAAAATGATCGGTAACAACCGTACCCGCCTGCGCTAATAACGGAACTGTGCTTTTTACAATCTCAATGGTTTTATCAGATAACATATGTGTTTCCTATGGATGAACTAACCACGACGCCCATCAACACGACGCCGCGTTAATATAGGTGTGCAGTGAATTAAAAATAATGAAAAAGCCACTAACCACAGCAAAGCACTTATTTGCCAAGCAAGGTGAGGCCCAATAATAAAAGGGAGTAATGAACGAGTAATAGCGGCCACAAGCAAAAACGCAAAAGCAACAGCCATGTAATGAGGAATAGCGAGTGTACGCCCTGTATGACCATGTGATACACGCGTCATCATTGCTAAAATCATCATACCTATTGTGCCAATAGTGATTAAGTGCAGCGCATCTTTAAATTGTATTGCACTGCTATAAAAGCTAAATGCAACCATCATTAACCCTACGCCTAACGCTAAGTAGGAAAAATGTAAAGACCATAACAACGGCACTCTCAATACCTTGCTATCCCACCAAAAACCAGCCCTGACCAGGTGAAGCGCAGCAACAGTTGCAACAACTAACGCAGGATTAATCGTGTTCAAAAACAACTTGTTGATGAAAAATAAAGTGATAGCCAAAATAGATAAATACATCACCGCTTTATCTATTTTAGGAGTGCGAACTTGTGCGGTTAAACCTAGACCTTTAGCGGTAAAAAATGGTAGAACGCGACCCGCAACAATGCCAACTAGTAAAGTAATTACCAGTACTGCGGTATCAACCACACCAAGTGCAAGCTGCATGTTTTGTTTTAAAACAAGTATTAAATACAATACATTGAGCCCACAAAGCACAGCTAAAATAGCTAAAAACGGATAGTTACTTTTGCTATTGGCTTTTAATAACATATTAGCCAGTACTGCTATGGCGCCTAGCCACCAAATAACTTGTAATGTAAGTGCAGCATATAAATTAAAATGAGCAATATCAGGCAATATCACAAAAAAGGCTAAGCGCGCTGCAAGCCATATAAACGTAAGCCACATAAGGGCTTTCCCACTTATGCTCGGTACGCCTGTCCATGTTTGTGCAGCGGTAAGTAAAAAGCCAACAGCTACAACTCCTGCAAAGCCAAACAGCATTTCGTGCGCGTGCCATAATGTCGCAGGTATCGATGAGTGCCAACTTGCATGGCCTGTTAAAATAAGTAGCCAATACCCCACCGACAAAAATGCCAATAAGCCACCGCCTAAAAAGAAAGGTCTAAAAGCGAGCATCCATAATGGCCATTGAGATACTTGATGAATAGCAACGCGTGCTGGCATTGGCTCAGTTAAGTTTATAGGGCGCATTATCGTACCTCCTGCCCTAAACCATGTTGTGCAACACAGCGCAGTACGTAACTTACTTTTAAAATAGCAGCAATAACAATAGTCCCAATATGAGCTGATACTTGCACCGCCATGGAAAAGTACTCAGCAAACGGGTAGCTAATTAAAATACTTGCCGTAATACACACTAAACTCACAGCTAATGCAGTATTGGCAGCAAATAATACTGTTTCGTATAGTGAACTAAACTGTGTTTGATTATTTAAATTATTCAGCATTAGTGTGTTCATGGCGATCTCTGTAACTAACTACGTTACTTAGCTATTACACATACTGTGCCAACAAATTTAATTAATTAAATTCAATAAGTTAAATTAAACCACTTTACAGTATGAGTCTTTATGACCTACTATAAATTAACTCATAAAAACTCGAATAGGTCATTTTGACATGAATCAGCAATTCAACCTTACACAAGTTGCTCTAGAGCTTGCTCAAAGTACACTACACGAGCATAGCTTTGATCAATTACTAGCAACGGTTGAGCGGGTGATTCCTAGTGATGCAAGTGCGTTATTAGTGCTTCAGGGCGAGCAATTAAAACCACTGGCAATTAAAGGGTTAATGTCCGACAGCCTTGGCAGACGATTTAAAATAGTAGAGCACCCTCGCCTAGAAGCTATTTGCAAAAGCACACTCGCGCTACAATTTGCGCACGACTGCCCACTACCCGATCCATACGACGGATTGCTATTAGCTAAAACCGGCGACATACCGGTACATGCATGTTTAGGTTTACCCCTTTATGATAAAAACGCACTACTTGGCGTACTTACGTTTGATAGCCTTAACGCCAATGCATTTAACAGCATAAGCGCTGATACACTCAATACCTTACAAACGCTGTGTAGTGCGCACTTTAAAACAGCTTTAGAGCTTGCCCATTACAAACAGCATGCACAGCACTCAAGTGCATTAGTACAAGAACTAAATCGTGAAGCGTTAACACGGGACGGCGGTGAAATTATTGGTCAAAGTCCGCTAATGCAAACACTTAAAAACGAAATTAAACTCGTTGCAGCATCTAACTTTAGCGTGCTTATATTAGGTGAAACAGGGGTAGGAAAAGAACTTGTTGCGCGTAATATTCACTTAAATTCAGCTCGAAAAGATCAACCGCTTATTCACTTAAATTGTGCATCACTTCCTGAGAACCTTGCTGAAAGTGAATTTTTTGGTCATGCGAAAGGGGCTTTTACAGGCGCACAAAATTCGCGCCAGGGTAAATTTCAATTAGCTGATGGCGGCACGTTATTTTTAGATGAAATAGGCGAACTGCCCCTGGCCATGCAAAGTAAACTATTACGAGTGCTACAAAGTGGCGAAATACAAACGGTAGGAGAAGACACGCCAAAGTACGTAGATGTACGCGTCGTTGCTGCAACCAACAGAAACTTAAAAGAAGAAGTAGCTCAAGGTCGCTTTAGAGCCGATTTATACCATCGCCTCAGTGTCTACCCTATTACTGTGCCACCACTTAGTAAACGCGAGCACGACATAACACTCTTAGCTGGTTATTTTATTGAGCAAACAGCCCGTAAATTAGGGATAAAACAATTAAAACTAAGCCCTGAAGCGCAAGTACTGCTTAATCAGTACAACTGGCCAGGTAACGTTCGCGAGCTTGAACATGTCATTAGCCGCAGCGCCCTAAAAGCAAAACAAAGCCAATGGCAAAATCCAATAATAACCATTACAAGCGAGCACTGTGATTTAACACCAAGCGCGCCGCAAAACTCTCTAGTAGCAAGCCAAAGTACAACCAACACCTTAATCAACCAACCTTTAAAGCAAGCTGTAGAATCGTTGCAATACAACGTAATTACTGAGCAATTAAAGAAGCATAACTACAACTGGTCAGCAGCAGCAAGAGTACTTGAATTAGATAGAGCTAACTTAGTACGCTTGGCTAAACGCCTAGGGATAGAAATAAAAAAAACACTATAATCATTTAAAACACAGCTAAAATGCTGCTAAAACTATTGATTAGCAGCTAACTTACTAAAATGTGTTTTTAACAACCCTGCAAAAGCTTGTACTTTAGCAGTGCGATGTACTAGGTGATGCGTGACTAACCATACATCGGTAGGCCAGCTTAACTCACTGTGTAATATAGGTACTAAATCAGAATATTGCGCCGCTACGTCATGCTGTAATCCGCCAATGCCTAGCCCTTTAATTATTGCACGAGTCGCTTCTGCGGTTTCAGATACTCGCAGCTTAATTTGCGATGCAGGAATATGTTCATCAGCCCATGCAAAATAAGGCACGCGGGCATTAAAACCCGCCACACCCGATACAAAATTATGTTGTTGTAAATCACTTAATAATTTAGGCATCCCGTACTTATTAATGTAACGTTTATTAGCGTATAAACCCGATGATAACTGCGCTAAATGCTGAGCAATATAATCGCCTTCATCAGGCCTTGGGCCTGCACGAACTGCAATATGTGCTTGTCCGTGATCGAGCCTTAACCTTTTTTGTTCTAAAATAACTTCTAACTGCACTTGCGGATGTAATGCCTGAAATTGCTCACATACATCACCAAGTACATCCATAAAGCCACTTACCGTCGTTAGCAATAAACTCCCTCTAAGGGTGCTATCGGCTGCTGCTATATCGTTATGTAACTGCTCTAAGGAGCTATGGATAGTTTGTGCTGTTGCAAATAACTTGGTGCCAATTTCAGTAACCTTGTAACCACGAGCATGGCGATGAAAAAGGCGTGCATTTAAGTTTTTTTCAAGATTATTAATTCGCCTAAGTACTGTGCTGTGGTGCACATTAAGCTCTTCTGCTGCCGCCGTTAACGTGCCTAATCGTGCTACTTCAAACGCTACTTTAACGTCTTGCCAATCTTCAAATTTTATCGCCATTCTGATTACCTTATACTTATGTGCATTTACGCACACAAGTGTTGCGTTTATTGGGGTTTTCTACAAGCAAAATTTTGCTACATTAGCGTTGTAAGTTTAAACACTAAAAGGTCACTAGCATGTCAGCACCAAAAATTATCGCCCTAGCAGGAAGTCTTCGACAAGAAAGCTTTAATCAAAAAATTATTAATGAGGCAGCACGTTTTGCTCTACAAACAGGTGCTGAAGTAGAAGTAATAAAACTAAACGAATTAAACATCCCACTATTTAACGAAGATATTGAAGCGCAAGGTACACCAAGCGATGTACAGCTTTTAAAAGACAAACTACGTGCAGCTGACGGTATTTTACTAGCAAGCCCAGAGTACAATGGCTCTATAACTGCAGCACTTAAAAATGCGATTGATTGGGCATCGCGCACAGAGCAAGGTGCTGTTCCTGCTTTTCGCAATAAAGTAGTGGCGCTGTTTTCAGCATCACCAGGTGGACTTGGTGGGTTACGCGGTTTAAATCATGTACGTGATATACTAAGTGGTATTGGATCGTTAGTGCTTGCCGATCAACTTGCAGTACCCGCTGTACACACATTGTTTGATGAAAATGGGCAAATTAATGAACCTGTTACTGCAGAGCGAGTATCGGCGCTTGCTCATCAGTTAGTAAGCGTTGCAAGTAAGTTAAGGTAACTTGCACGCCTAAATAACTAATTACTTTGTCGCCGCGAGTTTTGCGGCGATAAAATCGGTATGCGTTACATATAAAAGCCCTGCTACTTTACGTATTACGTAGTCTTCTTGGGGATCTATTTCTCCATCGGCATACGCTAAGCGCCATAATAACTCTATTATTTCAATTCGCTGCGCCGCGCTGCAATGCTCATTAATCTGTTTTGAAAACTGAAAGTAATCTATTGAATCATCTAAGCTGCTTGCCGCGTTATTAGTAAGCTCATTAACCTCAATATCTGTTAAATTAAAATACTTTTTTAAGGTTACAGTCAGGGTTCGTTGTTCATCATGTTCAAGCTTGGTATCTGCACGCATAACTTCAATTAATAATGCAGCAACAGCTGTTTTTAAATCGTGCTCTTGCATACTTGGCTGCGGTTCATCGAATACAGCAAAAAGTTGTTTTATTTGTTTGAACATCACACTTTCCCTTTTTGGGTGTTAGACTAATACGTAAAGAAATCGACCTTATTACTCTTATTAATGGGTATAAAGTTCGCAAATTAAAGGATACATTTTATGAAAGGAATAAACGCACCACGCTTATTTATAGGCGCTACACTGGTGGCCCTTTCGAGTGCAAATACTGCACTTGCTGAAAAAGCCGAAACAGAGAAGCTCTACGACTTTGACAACAAAGTGCATTACTACCAAACAAAAATTGGCGAAGACAACTATAAAATAGAAATCCAGTCAGACGATTACAAACACTTTACCAATCAAAGTGTATTTTTATTACGCCATGCGGACCGTCTATGCCGCGGCAATACCTTTATGTTGAAAATACTTGAAGGCGTGCAAGAGTACGAGCGCTTTCCAACAAAACCACGTGCTTACCAACCAGATTTAAGTGTTTTACTACAATGCGAAACTAAAGAAGATACAAACAAGGGTAAGTAGCCTTAGTCTTTATAACCCCAAGGTGCTGATGGTGGAGTAATCGGTTTAGTTAAATCAAAATCCACCTTAAACTCACGTCCTTGGCGAATTAATCGATAAGTAAATACTTCTGGGTAAATATACATTTGCCATGTATTACCTACAGACTCTGCAATGCCTTCTTTCACGAATAACTCTTTAGAGTATTGGTCTGCTGGAAACGACTGCATTTGCGCGAACCCTGCATCAAGCGTGTGGCCACCATACATAGTTGATGCGTCGTCTGTTCCATCTTTATGACGATGATCGTGCTTTAAACTCAAGCCACTACCCGTTTTAGTTATGATCCACGTACGTGATGCATCGTCTCCTACATGAAACGGCACTTGTAACTCAGTCTCGCTACATTTACGTACATGCATAACCAGCTTTTTATCTGTAAATGAGCTTGGCCCTTTCGCGTTATCTACCGCTACTTCACCTTCAAAAGCTTTACCGCAATGCGCTGCAATACTATTAAAAAATGTATCGTGAGTAGGAATAGACACTAACGGTGCAGGGCGTGCAAAAGCTGTCGATGAAGCAACTATTAAAGTTGCTGCAGTTAATAATTTCATATGTTTCTCGTTATAGTTATTTTAAAACACCTGTAATAGTACAGTTTTCTTAAGTACTTTATTAGAAGTATCTATATAAAATTTAGAACAAGACAACTAGGTAAAACTACTAAATAGCGATTAACGACTAAATATCTCAGCCTTCATTAACAATCCGACTTTTATAAATATTAATTACACACCTCAACTAGCCACTGGCCAATTACTTAATCACCATGGGTGATGACGGCTTAATTGGCCCGAACGTTCAGCTTTTAGCTGTGTTAGATGCTACTAATCCAGCAAAAAGGCTTAATAAGGAAAACTTTGCAGCATCTATCGCGTTAAGCAATAACGTATGGGTTGACGCAGGTGTAATTATTTTAGCGGGTGTGAGTATTGATGAAAATAGTGTTGTGAGTACGGGTGCTGTGGTTACTAAAAATGTAATGCCTAATACTGTAGTAGCGGGTAACCCAGCTCGTGAAATAAGAAAACTGTAGCTATTCTCGATGTGATTTTAACGTTGGGAGTCGCTACGCTCGCATCAGCGAGCACTTTAACTCGTTAAATTAAGTGAATTATTCACTAAGAGACGCTCCGCTATAGAGGAATACCTGAATCACTTTTTCTACAAGCATAAAAAAGCCCGAATCGTTAGATGTGGGCTCTCTACAATGTGGAGCTTGTGTAATGTCATAGTGCCCACAGCGGTGGAGAGTCACGTAGCAAATGCTACTTTATTGGCCGACTGGGGTATTGAGGGTTTTTGGTGTGATTCTAGCGTCGGGAGTCGCTGCGCTCGCCCGACCTACGTGATGCGTGTTGATGTGAGTGTGTGTTAATTGCGCGCATTTCACTTTTCTGCAGACGTAAAAAAGCCCGAATCGTTAGATTCGGGCTTTCTACAATTTGAAGCCTGGTAATGTCCTACTTTCACATAGCAAATGCTACACTATCATCGGCGCTGTTTCGTTTCACTACTGAGTTCGGCATGGAATCAGGTGGGTCCAAAACGCTATTGTCACCAAGCAAATTAGGTGCAAAGAATCAATGACAAGCACGTAGTGCTACCATTTTCTTTGCGCAAGGTGCCTCAACTTTAACGCTACGCGCTAAGAGTCACCTCTTGAATTTGGAAAATATCTGATAATATTTTTTAAGTCTTTCTAAGTAATATCTACTTTAGTTATATTAACTTCTTCGCTTGTTTCACTATCACATAAAACGCGTTTGGCGTTGTATGGTTAAGCCTCACGGGTAATTAGTACAAGTTAGCTTAATGGCTCACACCACTTCCACATCTTGCCTATCAACGTTGTAGTCTTCAACGGCCCTTCAGAGACTT